>DAOUGK010000422.1:0-14100 GCA_034429055.1 Anaerolineae bacterium
GTACATCGGGACCATACCCTACGTCTACTTCATCATGCAACTCAGCCAGTGGGGGCTGGGCTGGCCGCTGGGGATTCTCGGATGGGGCGGGCTGGTGTGGGCCACCGTGGAGTTCGGGCGACATCGCGGCGGGCCTGTGCTCACCGTCATGCTGGCGTGGGTCCTGCCGTATTTCGCCGCGACCGGCCTCTTCCATGCCAAGTTTCTGCGCTACATGGCGCCGATCGCGCCCTGCCTCATCGCGTTCGGTGCAGCGTGGGCGGTTGGACGCTGGAAGCTGGAAGCTGGAAACTGGAAGCTGGAAGCTGGAAGCTGGAGGCTGGAGGCTGTGCGCTCCGCGCTCGTCGCGCTTGCGCTCGTCGTGACGGCGGGATGGGCCGTCGCTTTCGTGCAGGTCTACCACCAGGAGCACCCCTGGATTGCCGCATCACGCTGGATCTACCGGGAGGTTTCTGCGGGTGCGAAGGTGCTGACCGAGCACTGGGACGATGCGCTGCCGCTGGCGCTGGACGAGTTGACCGACCGTCCGGCGCGCGATTACGTGCGCGTCGAGCTCCCGTTGTGGGATGAAGACAATGCTGCCAAGCTGGGCACGCTGGCGGCCGAGCTCGCCAGCGGCGACTACCTCATCCTCGCCAGCAACCGGCTGTCTGCGCCGATTCAGCGGCTGGGCGGCCGCTACCCGATGGGCAGCGCCTACTACCGCCTGCTGCTTGACGGCGAGCTCGGCTACACGCGCGTCGCGGAGTTCACGTCCTATCCCCGGCTCGGTCCATTCGTTATCCCCGATGACCACGCGGACGAAAGTTTCACCGTCTATGACCATCCGCACGTGGTCATTTTTGCCAACACCGGGCGGCTGTCTGCGGGCACGCTGGCGGAGCGATTAGGGCGGTTCCTGCCCGCGGGGCAGGCGCGCCGGGACATTCATGTCCCGGCTACGGGGCAACGCCGCAACGGATTGGAACGGATAAACGGATCAAACGGCACAAGCAGCTTGCGCGTGCCCGGCCATGCGCGCTACGTGTTCCAGCCGCCGGCGCCCGACGCGCCGCTGACCCTCGACCGGCCCGTCGATACGCTGCCGGCCGTCAGTGACTTCCGTTGGAATCGGGCTGCCTCGGAGAGCGGACTGCTGGCTGTCGTGTTCTGGTGGTTCGTCGCCAGTCTGCTCGGGTGGATCACCTGGCCGCTGCTGTTTCCGTTGCTCCGCGGCCTGACGGACCGGGGCTATGGCCTGGCGCGCGCGTTTGGCTGGCTGCTGTTGGGGTGGGTACACTGGTTGGGCGCGAGCGTCGGGCTGTGGCAGAACCGGCTCGAAGTCCTGCTGGTCTTGCTCCTCGCGCTGGCAATCGCGGGTCGCGTAGCCTGGACCGCGCAGCGAGCGCGCATCGTCGCATTCCAACGGAGCCACGGTCGGCTGCTGCTGGCAGAGGAAGCGGTCTACGCGCTGGCGTTCCTGGGCTTCATCGGCGTGCGGCTGCTCAACCCGGATTTGTGGCAGCCCTGGAATGGCGGCGAGAAGTTCATGGAGTTCGCCTTCCTCAACGCCATCCTGCGCAGTCCGACCTTCCCGCCGCTCGACCCGTACTTCGCGGGCGGGATTATCAACTATTACTACTTCGGGCTGTACCTCGTCGGCGTGCTCATCAAGCTCACCGGCATTGTGCCCGAGGTGGCCTTCAACCTGGCGATTCCCTCCATCTTCGCGCTGACTGCGCTCGGCGTGTTCAGCGTCGCGACCAACCTGACCTCTGGGGACAACCACGGAATCCACGGATCACGCGGAAGGCTCGATTCAGCCCCGCAGCAGTTGAGTCAGAAGCAGCGATATGCGGGACGGCTGGTGGCCGTTGTAGGCGTTCTCTTGCTGGGCAACCTGCAGGGATTGGCTTGGCTGCTGGATGCAGCGGGGCAGGTAGTGCGCGGGGGGGCGCCGCCGTTTTACGATTACTGGGCTGCCAGCCGCGTCATCCCATATACGATCAACGAGTTCCCGCTCTGGTCGTTCACGTTTGCGGACCTGCATCCACATCTCATCGCAATGCCGTTCGGCATCCTGGTCATCGGGCTTGCGCTCAATTGGCTGCGTTCTCATCTGCGGTTAAGCCCGGGGCAAGCATTCTTTAACCTGACTATGCTAATCGTAGCCTTAGGCGCGCTCGGCGCAATCAACACGTGGGACCTGCCCACCTACGCGTTGCTGGTGCTGGGCGCGCTGATGTTGCGCGGCTGGCGGTCCCGGCGGGGCAATGTAGCGGCAGGCCTGGCGCTCGGCCTTTTGGGCGCCGCGGCCATTGGCATGCTGGCCGTTGCAGCGTACTGGCCGTTCTATGCCAGTTACGTGCCGCAGATCGGTAATGGACACGGGCCGTTCCTTGCGCGCTTTCTGGGTTGGGTGCGGGACGCATCGCCGCTCAAGCCGTGGTTGCAGGTATGGGGCGGGTGGCTGTTCATTGCTGCAAGTTACGTGGTTGCGGGGTGGGTTCGAGACCGACGAAGAGCGGAGCGGGGGAGCGGTCGCGGGTGGCTGATCGGGGCGCTGGTGCTGTTTGCGTTTCTGGCGGTCCTGGCAGCTGTGGGCCGGCCTACCGCGGCGCTGGCTGCGCTCCCGCTGTGCCTGGCGCTGCCGCTGGCTATGCGCCGCGACCGCTCGGCGGAGGATGCCTTTACTGTCCTTCTTCTGGTGATGGGCCTTGCGGTCATCGGCGGCGTTGAGTTGCTCTACCTGCGTGACTTTCTGGCGGGCGGCGACTGGTACCGGATGAACACGCTCTTCAAATTCTATGTGCCTGCCTGGGTGTTCTGGGGATTGGCCGCTGCACGGATGGCGCCTGCGGCGTGGGAGGCCGCGCTGCGCAGCCCGCTCTGGTTGCGCATACCGTGGCAGGTCGCGGCTGCGGTGCTGCTGGCCGGCAGCCTGGTCTTCCCGCTCATCGGCGTGCGCAACCGGGTGGATGACCGCTTCCCCGGCGCGCGGCCGCCATTAGGGACGCTGGACGCGACCGCCTACATGACGGTCGGTGAGTATACCTGGCCGGACCAGGACAGCGTCATCGCGCTGCGCTATGAACGCGAGGCGATCCAGTGGCTGCTGCGCAACGTCAGCGGGACGCCGGTCATCGCGGAGGCTCCGGCGGGCAGTTATGCAGTGAACGGCGAGAACATCGCCTACGATTACTATCGCGCGGGCGGGCTGCGCGTTGCCAGCCTGACCGGTTTCCCGACCTTCGTCGGCCAGCACCAGTACGAGCAGCGCCCCGGCGACCAGGTCGCGGAACGTACGGTGCAGGCGCAGCGTCTCTTCCAGACCACCGACGTTGCAGAAACGCGGCGGCTGCTGTCCGAGCTGCGCGTCGGGTACGTCTACATCGGTCGGCTGGAGCGCATCCTGTTCAGCGCGGACGCGCTGCGCAAGTTCGACGTGCTGGTTGATGCCGGCGAGCTGGCGGCCATCTACCGGAACCCGGATGTAACCATCTACCGGGTGGTTTGGTGACATCTGTTCATCATGCTACAATCTGCGGTTGATTCGCATGTCTTGTCGCTGTAGGATTCATTCATGCTCGCTGTGATTTCCTGGTGGCTCATCGTCCAGGTGTTCGGGCTCGCAGCCCTGCCGCTGACCTGGCGGCTCTTTGCGCGCTTCAGCGGGCGGGGGTACCCGTTTGCGAAGGCGCTCGGCCTGCTGCTGGTGGCCTATGTCCTGTGGCTGGGTGCGATCTTCCACATCCTGCCCAACGATGTGGGCGGCATGGTGTTTGCCTTCGCGGTCGTTGCCGGGGTGTCATGGTGGCTGGGCCGGGAGGGTTGGCAGCGGGACGGAGCCGGGGAGCGGCCCCTGGTCGTATGGCTGCGCGCCAACCGTGGGTTGGTCATTGCGACCGAGGCGCTGTTTGCGGTCGTGCTGGTGGGGTGGGCGGTCTTTCGGGCGTACAACCCCGACATAGCCGGCACAGAAAAACCGATGGAGTTCGCCTTCATCAATGGCGTGCTGGGAAGCCGATTCTTCCCGCCGCAGGACCCCTGGCTTTCCGGCTATGCCATCAGCTACTACTACTTCGGCTACGTGATGCTCGGCCTGTTTATCCGGCTGAGCGGGATGGACCCGGCGATCGGGTTCAACATGGGCGTGGCGTTGTGGTATGCGCTGGTCATGGTTGGCGCATTCGGCGTGGTGCAGATGCTGGTGAGCGCGGCTCGTGAGACTGTGGCTCGTGAGGCTGTGGCTCGGTCGGAGACCGGCCACAGCACAACCGGCCACAGCAGCAATACTGACGTTTTGGCTCGGTCGGAGACCGGCCACAGCACAACCGGCCACAGCAGCAATACTGACGTTGTGGCCGGTCTCCGACCGAGCCACAGATGGTCGCCTGTAGGCTGGGGCCTGCTCGGCGCGCTGTGCGTCGGGTTCCTCGGCAACCTCGAGGGACTCCTCGATACTGCCTACCACCGGGGACTGCTGCCCCTCTCGTTCATCCAATGGTTTGACATAAAAGGTCTCACCGAGAGCGCGCCGACCGGCGGCTGGACCGGCGGGTTCTGGTGGTGGTGGCGCGCGTCGCGCGTCATCCACGACAAAGACCTGCTGGGCAACTCCGTGGAGGTCATCGACGAGTTCCCGGCGTTCAGCTTCATCCTGGGTGACCTCCACCCACATGTGCTCGCGCTGCCGTTCGTGCTGCTGGCGGTGGGGCTGGCGGTGAACCTGTTGTACTGGACGAAGGAAGCTGGAAGCCGGAAGCTGGATGGGCGCAGCTTCGCTGCGCACGGAAGCTGGAAGGCAAGCGTTGTCAGGGGATGGCGCGGGCTTGAGGCGGCGACCGGATTGGGCACGGCAGGCGTCGTGCTGTATGCACTGGCGCTGGGCGCGCTGGGGTTCCTTAATACGTGGGATTTCCCCATCTATGTCGGGCTGGCGATGCTGGCGCTCGGCGCGGCGCTGGTCCTGCGCGACGGGTTGAGCCTCGGGGCAATCGGTCGTGCGGTGCTGGGCGGGTTGGCGCTGGGCGCTTTGGGCGGGCTGCTCTACCTGCCGTTCTACATCGGGTTCCAGTCGCAGTTGGGCGGGCTGCGGCCAAACCTGCTGTTCCCCAGTCGCTTCAGCCAGTTTTTCCTGATGTTCGGCCCGTTCCTGGTCGTGGTGTGCGCCTTCCTCTTGGCGCTGATGCTCGGCGCGCTGGCGCGGCGGTCCAGGCCCGCCGGTGTGGCGCGGCCGTTCCTGACCGCTCTGCCGGTGACGCTCCTGCTGCCTGTTCTCTTGCTGGCCTTCCTCATGCTGGGCATGGTGATTCTCGTTGCGCTGCCGGGCGGGGCGAGCTATCTGCAGGAGATTCTCAGCCAACCGGGTGTGGCCGAGCGGGCGGGCGATGGCACAGTCGGCGGGCTGGCAGCATTGGTCGTGCGCCTGCGGCTGACTGCGCCGTGGACCTGGCTCATCCTGGCCGTGCTCATCGCGTGGGGCGTGGGCGTGGCGTGGGCGCTCATGCGCCGCACGGCGAAGGAAGGTGACGGCCCCGCGCCGCGCACGGACATCCTTGCAGTTTTTATGATCGTGATCGCCCTGGCGCTGGCGTACATCCCGGAGTTCATCTACCTGCGCGACCTGTTCGGCTCGCGCATGAACACGGTGTTCAAGTTCTACTACCAGGCGTGGGCGCTGCTGGCTATTGCTGCGGTTTACGGATTGAGCCGGCTGGCCGAGCGGGGCACGCGGCCCGTGCTGCGGATTCCCGCGCTGGTAGTGGCCGGGCTGCTCCTGTTCGGCGGGCTGTGGTATCCGCTGGCCGCGATTCCCAGCAAGGCGGATTATTTCCGGGGTGAGCCGTCGCTGGACGGCCTGCGTTACCTGCAACTCTACAACCCCGCGGACCGGGCCGCGATCGAATGGCTGCGGGCCAATATTGCACCGGATGCCCTGGTGCTTGAGGCAAGCGGCGGGTCGTACAGCCCCGAGGGTGCGGGCCGCGTCTCGATGGCAACGGGCAATCCGACGCTGCTCGGCTGGGACTTTCACGAGCGGCAGTGGCGCGGCGAGGCGTACGATGAGCTAGTTGCGGGCCGGCCTGAGGCATTGGAGCGCATGTACCGCACCGCGACCGCGGAAGAACTCCCTGCGCTGCTGGATGAGTGGTACGTGGACTATGTGTATGTCGGCGCGCTGGAGCGGAACAAGTACGGCGTGAGCGATGTCGCGCTCGCGCGTTTCGACGCCGCGCTGACCAAGGTGTACGACCAGGACGGCGTGTGGATTTACGCACGATAGGCTCACGCAAAGGCGCAAAGAGCGCAAAGGGTTTGGCTAACGAGTGAAGGGAACCAAATCGCTCAGTGGGCTTTGCGTCTTTGCGTGAGATTCAACGAGGCATGTAGATGGTAGGACAGGCAGAGTTAGCTCGAGGGGCGGCGCGGCCGCTGCGGTGGGCCGCGTGGCTGACCGTCGAGCGGGCGGCGTATGCGCTCGTGGTGCTTGTCGCGCTCGGTGTCCGGCTGCTGCGGCTCGATGCGTGGTCGCTCACCCCGGCAGAGGCTGCGCAAGCGCTGCCTGCGCTGGCCGCGACCGCCGGCGTGCAGCCTGACCTCGCGGGCCTGTCGCCGCTGCTCTACACGCTCCAGCGCGCGGTCTTCACGCTCTTCGGCGCAACCGACCTCGCCGCGCGCATCCTCCCGGCCCTGCTCGGCGGACTGTCGCCGCTGCTGTTCTACGCGCTGCGCGACCGGCTGGGCCGCGGCGGCGCGCTGGCTGCGGCCGCGCTGTGGGCCGTCTCCCCGCTGGCCGTGTGGAGCAGCCGCCTTGCGCTCGGTGACGCGCTCGTGCCGGCGCTGGCGCTGGCCGCGTTCGCCGCGCTCGCGAATTTCACGCGGCCCGGCCTGGGTGAGTCCGTGGGCGCGCGCGGGACTGCGGCGGCGTGGCTCGGCATTGCGCTGGGCCTGCTGCTGGTCAGCGGCAAGAACGCGTATACGGTCCTGCTGGCGGCTGCCGTGGCCGCGGCTTGGTGGCCGGGCGGCACGCGCCGCGTATTCACGCTGGCTCAGCGGGAGCGCAAGGCGCTGCTCATCGGCTTGGGCGCGGCCGCGCTGCTCGGGGCCACCTTCTTCTTCCTCTCGCCGTGGGCCTTCGCGTCCGCGGTCGGGCTGGCGGGGCAGTGGGTGACAGGCCTTTTCCCCGTTGGGGGCGACTACTCGGCATGGGACATCCTCCGGCGGCTGCTCATCAGCGAGATCGCCCTGCTTGGTTTCGCCGTGGCGGGACTCGTTTGGAGCATTCGCAACCGCGACCGCCTGGGGCAGTGGGCCGGGCTCGCCGCGGGACTGGCACTTTTATTCGCGCTGGTGGGCCGGGCGCGCCATCCGGTCGACCTGGCGCTCGTCGCACTCGCGCTGACTATGCTGGCCGGGCCGGCCGTCAGCAGCGTCCTAACCAATGCATGGACCTGGCGCGGCGAGACCGACCCGTGGCTGCTCGTGGCGCTCAGCCTGGCGCTGCTCTTTGCCGCAGCCATCTGCCTGCCTGGCGCATTTGACCCGCGCAACGGCGCAGACTGGCGCGCAGTTTATACCGGCATCGGCATCGCGACCGCGCTTGTCTCGATCGTCATCTGGATTGCCTACGGCGTCTATGGGAGCTGGCGGATCGTAGTGCTGGCCGCGCCGGTCGTGCCGCTGGTGCTCGGATTGCTGTGGAGCCTCAGCCAGACCGCATCGCTCAGCTTCGAGCAGGGCGCGTGGCGGCAGGCGGCCGCGCTACACGTGCTGCCGGCGACGGACACGCCCGATTTCGCAGCGACGCTGCGCGACCAGGGCGCGCAGAAGGGGACCGGTGCGCGTGAAGTGCGGATCGATGTTGCGTGGCCGGAGCGGGTTAACGACCCGATGCTGCCTATCCTGCGCTGGCAGTTGCGCGACTTCCCCAACGCCCGCTTCAGCGGCGCGTTGCCCGCCGAGCCTGCGCCGCTGGTCATCACGCCGGTTGCGGACAACGCGCGGCTGAGCCAGGGCTATAGAGGCCGCGAGTTCGCACTGCTTCAGCGCTGGGCGCCGTCCGGCCTGGGCGATTTCAACGCACATCTCCGTTGGGTGCTCTTTCGCGCGGCCAAGACCCCGCCGGAGAAGCTCAACGTTTTGCTGTGGGTAGAACAGAAGTAATCGGAGCTGTGGTACATGCAGACCCTTGATACCCGTGTGAGCGAGCCTCACGATATGACTGATATTCCTGCCGACCGCGCCGCGGATCGCCCGAGCATGCTGGATCGGACACTGGTCCACGTCCTCAGGCTCGACTGGGAGAAGCTCGCCTGGATTGCGTTGATCGTCGTCGCGTTGCTGACGCGCGGCATCGGATTAGGCGACCGGCCCATGAGCCACGACGAAAGCCTGCACACGGTCTATTCGTTCCAGCTCTATGACGGCCGGGGCTATCAGCACCAACCGATGATGCACGGGCCGTTGAAGTTCATCCTCAATCCGGTCATGTACTTCCTGTTCGGCGTCAACGACTGGAGCGCGCGTATTCTCGTGGCCCTGTTCGGCGTCGCGATGGTCGCGTTCGTCTGGATGCTGCGGCCCTGGTTGGGACGCACGGGCGCGCTGCTTACTGCGGTGATGTATGCGATTTCGCCCGCGCTGCTGTATCACAGCCGCTACATCCGTGATGAGGTCATGCTGACCAGCCTGATCGTGCTCCTTGTGGTGGCCGTGTTCCGTTATTTGGCGACGCGCAAGGCAGGCTGGCTCGTCGGCGTGGCAGTAAGCCTGGGCCTGGCCTTCCTGACGATGGAGGCGTCGTTTATCTTCGGCGGCATCTTCGGCATCTTCCTGGTATTGGCCCTCGCCGCGCAACTATGGGCTGCGGGCTGGCCCGGCGGGGAGACATCCGCAACTCGCCGCCAGTCGTTCCGTCTCCTGGTGAGCCTCAGCCTGCCGCTGCTGGCGGCCGGGCTGCTGCTCGTCATCTTCAAACAGAAGATCCCGGGCATTGCCCTGCTGGGGCTCGGTGGCGTGCTGGCGCTGCTGGCGGTTGGCCTTGCAGTCAACATGTGGCGCTGGGGGCTGCGCCGTTTTGCAGAGCTGGACCTCATCGTCCTGCTGCTGACCCTGGTCATGCCCTTCCTGTCAGCGGTCGTGCTCAAGGCGTTAGGCTGGCAGATCAGCCAGTTCAACAACCCGGGGCAGGTCACGCTGGCGCTGGTTTGGCAGGGCGGACTGGTGCTGGGGCTGTTATTTATTCTCAGCGGCGTCATAGGCTACTTCTGGCTGCGACAGCGGTGGCTCGTCGCCGCGGGCATCTTCTGGGCCATCGAGCTGCTCTTCTTTACCACCTTCCTGACCAACGGCCAGGGCATCGGCACCGGCCTGATCGGCTCGCTCGGCTACTGGATCGACCAGCAGGAGGTCATGCGCGGGGGCCAGCCGTGGTACTACTTCTACATGCTCGTCCCTCTGTACGAGTTCCTGCCGATGGCCCTGAGCCTTGCGGGGTTAGTCGCGTGGATCGTCGCGCGCTTGCGGCGGCCAGCAACCGGTGAGGCTGTACTGGCGTCTGAGACTGTGGCGCGGACCGAGGCGGCGGATGGTATTGTAGCGGGCACCGAGCCGATTGCAGACGTTCCTGCGATCAGCGTGCAGTCGCTCTTCGAGGCGTTCCTCGTGTTCTGGCCCGCCGCGACGTGGGCCGTGTTCACCTGGGTGGGCGAGAAGATGCCGTGGCACACGGTCTACTTCGCCATGTCGCTGGCGCCGCTCGGGGGCTGGTGGCTGGGCCGCATCATCGACCGCATCGACTGGCGCGGTGCGGGGCGACGCAACGTCCTGTGGTTGATGGCGCTCGTGCCGCTCTTCCTGGTCGCGCTTAAGGCCCTGCTGCCGCCCGCGGATAGCCGGCCCTTTGCCGGCGTCAGCGTGGATCAGCTTAGCGCGACGGCGCAGTGGCTCCTGGCGCTCGTCGTGACGCTGGCGCTCATCTATTTCCTGTACGACCGGGTGGCGGCGCTCGGCGTGCGGCAGAGCCTGCGCGTGGCTGCGGTCTCGCTGGCCGCGCTGCTGCTCGTCCTGACCGTCGGCGTGTCCTACCGCTTCAACTACATCAACTACGACTATCCCATCGAGCCGATGGTCTACGCACATGCAACGCCGGACATCACCCTGGCGATGGCGCAGATCGAGGAACTCTCGCGCAAGACGGTGGGCGATCATGCGATCCGCGTGGCGTATGACGACGAATCGACCTGGCCGCTGGAATGGTACTTCCGCGACTATCCGAATAAGGTCTACTTCGGGGCCAGCCCCAGCCGGGACAGCATGGACTCGCCCATCGTCATCGCGGGCGACCCGAACACCAGCAAGGTGCGGCCCTACCTCGGCGACCGCTACTACGAGTTCAACTACCGGCTCATCTGGTGGCCGCGCGAGACCTACAAGGACATGACTTTCGAGCGACTCTGGCAGGGCGTGCGTGATCCGGCGCAGCGCAAGCTGTTCTGGGATGTGGTCATCCACCGGCGCTACACGACGCCGACCGCCACCTGGGATCCTATCAAGCGCTTCAGCATGTTCGTGCGCAAGGATGTGGCCGCGCAGGTGTGGGATTGGGGTGCGCCCACCGCGACGGTGGGTGAGCTGCCCGGCGAGGCCGGCATCTCCTACGAGAGCGGCCAGCGCACGATCGCGGCCAGCCAGCAGCTCGGCCTGGGCACGCCCGGCACGGCCGCGGGCCAGTTCAACTTCCCGCGCGCGGTCGCGGTGGACGGCGAGGGCCGCATCTACGTGGCAGATTCCGGCAACAACCGGGTCCAGGTGTTCGGCGCAGACGGCGGGTTCCTGCGCGAGTGGGGCAGCACGTGCAAGCTGGATACCGGCGAGGGTTGTATCGACGGCGGCCGCGGCCAGTTCAACGAGCCGTGGGGCATCGCGGTGGGGCCGGATGGCAGCGTGTACGTCTCCGACACCTGGAACCACCGGATCCAGAAGTTCACGAATGACGGCCAGTTCGTCAATATGTGGGGTGCGTTCGGCTCCACTGGCGGCGAGTTGGGGCAGGAGAGCATTTTCTACGGTCCGCGCACAGTAACCGTGGGTCGCGACGGCAATGTCTACGTCGTGGACACGGGCAACAAGCGCGTGCAGATGTTCACCCCCGACGGCGTGTTCATCACACAGTGGGGCGGGGGCGGCGTGGTGGATGGCCGGCTGGACGAGCCGGTGGGCCTGGGTCAGGATGCGGACGGCAACTGGTATGTAACCGACACGTGGAACCGCCGCATCCAGAAGTTCAGCGAGAACTTCCAGTATGTGGCGCAGTGGGCCGTCAACGGCTGGGGCAGCCAGTCGGTCGTGAACAAGCCCGCGCTGGCCGTGGACAGCACGCGCGGGATCCTGTATGCAGTCGATCCGGAGAACTACCGGGTGCTGGCTTTCGGGCTGGACGGCACGTTCAAGGCGACCTGGGGCCTGTATGGGACAGACAGCACATCGTTCGCCCTGCCGACGGGCATCGCGGTCGGGCCGGACGGCAAGGTGTACGTGGCCGACGGCGACGCGCACCGCATCCTGGTGTTTCCGCCGGTGGAATGACAGGGTGATTACTCGTTACTCATTACTCGTTTTGTTTACGTAATGAGTAACGAGTAATGAGTAATGAGTGATGGGCGATGTTCGATGAGGTGACGCTGGAGGCGCTGCGTGAGCGGGTAGGGGAGGATTACCTGGCTCTGCGGCTGCGCGCACAGGTGGATCGCACGCTGCGTGTCAAAGGTCACGGCCGCAGCCGCTTTCATCTTGAGAATATCCGGGCGCTCTATGCGCTGCTGGAACGCTTCTTGCGACTGACCGGACTGCATGAGACGGGCCGTCGCAACGCGCTGGACGTGCAGGTGCGCGAGCGGGCAGTGTATCTGCCCGGCCTGCCGCGCGGCCTGGACGGGCTGCGCATCTTGCAGATCACCGACCTCCATCTCGACGGCCATCCCGGCATCGGCGCGAACGCGGCGGCTGCGCTCCGGGGTCAGCAGTTCGACGCCTGTGTCATCACCGGCGACTTCCGCTGGCGGGTGTCGGGCAACTTCGCCCAGATCGAGGCCGACATGCGGGCGCTGATGCCCGCGCTGGCCTGTCCCCTTGGCGTCTACGGCATCCTCGGCAACCACGATGTCATCGAGATGGTGCCCTTCCTGCAGCGGCTCGGTGTGCGGATGCTGCTGAACGAGGCAGTGGAGCTGCCATTCAAAGGCGAAAGCCTGTGGCTGGTCGGGCTGGATGACCCACACTACTACGGGCTGCACGACTTCCAGCGGGGGCTGGCGCGTGTGCCGCCGGATGCAGCCTGCGTGCTGCTGGTCCACTCGCCGGAGGTGATCGAAGAGGCCTGCCGACATCACTTCCTCATGTATCTGACAGGGCACACACATGCAGGGCAGATCTGTCTCCCGAACGGCCGGCCGCTGCTGGTCAACGCCCGCTGTGCGCGCCAATATGCCGCCTACGCGTGGCAGCACGGCGCATTGACCGGGTACACCTCTGCGGGTATCGGTGCATCGGGCGTGTTTGCGCGGTTCTTCTGTCCACCGGAAGCCGTGATTCACGAGCTGCGCGCCGGCGCGGTGCACGGAGGCTAGGGGCGACCACGGAATACACAGACCACACGGAAGGATGGCTATGCCTTGGTCCGCTCGACCATGGGTTCCACGCCGGAATGAGAGTAGGGCTGCTACTTGGCTTCCCTGCGCACTGCCGCTATACTGATGGCGTCGTCTTTCTCAAACGCTTCCACCGGTGACACAATGACGTGTCACCCGTTCCATTTCTGACCGAAGGGAGGCAGTACATTGAAACTCCAGGAGTTCCAGGCGAAACGCATTTTCGGGCAGTACGGGATCCCCGTGCCCCAGGGCGAGGTGGCCGAGACGCCCGAGGAAGCACGCGATATCGCCAAGCGCCTCGGCGGGCCGGTCGTCGTCAAGTCGCAGGTGCTGGTGGGCGGCCGCGGCAAGGCCGGCGGCATCAAGCTGGCGCAGACGCCCGATGAGGCGGAGCAGGTCGCAGGGCGCATCCTCGGCATGGACATCAAGGGGCTGACGGTCAAGAAGGTTCTGATTGATCCGGCTGCCGATATCAAGACGGAATTGTACCTGGGCATGGTGCTGGACCGCGCGCGACGCCGCGTGGTCGTGATGGCCTCCAGCGCGGGCGGCGTGGACATCGAGGAGGTGGCCGCGACGACTCCCGAAAAGATTATCACGGTGGCCGTCGATCCCTGCCTGGGCATGCGCGAGTACCAGGCGCGCAACATCGGGGTCAGCATCGGCCTCCCGAGGGAACTGCTGGGCAAGTTCGCCCAGATTTGCCAGGGCCTGTACAACTGCTACATGGGCACGGATGCCAGCCTTGCGGAGATCAATCCGCTGGCCATCCTCGGCGACGGTACGCTCAAGGCGCTGGACGGCAAGATCGTGCTGGACGACAGCGCGCTGTTCCGTCACCCGGACCTGGCCGCGATGCGCGACGAGGATGAGGAGACGTCGGAGGAGCGTGAGGCGCGGCTCAATGGCCTGAGCTACGTGAAGCTCGACGGGCAGATCGGCTGCATGGTGAACGGCGCGGGGCTGGCGATGGCGACGATGGACATCATCAAGCTCTACGGCGGTGAGCCGGCGAACTTCCTGGATGTGGGCGGCGGCGCGAAGGCCGACAAGGTTGCGGCCGCGCTGCGCATCATTCTGTCGGACCCGAACGTCAAGGCCGTCATGTTCAACATCTTCGGCGGCATCACGCGCGGGGACGAGGTGGCGCGCGGCATCCTCCAGGCGCTTGACGAGGTCAAGACGGACGTGCCGATGGTGGTGCGCCTGGTCGGTACGAATGCCGAAGAGGGACGGGCCTTGCTGGCCGAGGCCAAGATGGCGACGGCAGAGACACTGGCAGAGGCGGCGGAGAAGGCTGTGGCTGCGGCGCGCGGCGAGGGGAGGACGGCATGAGCATCCTGGTAGGCAAAGAGACGCGGTTGCTAGTTCAGGGCATCACGGGCCGCGAGGGCGCATTCCACACGGAGCAGATGATCGACTACGGGACGAACGTCGTCGCAGGCACGTCGCCGGGCAAGGGCGGCGG
>DAOUGK010000423.1:0-3783 GCA_034429055.1 Anaerolineae bacterium
TGATGCTGCACCCGGAGGCGCGCTTCTCAGCCACCGAGCGCGAGCAATTCATCCAGGGACTGGTCGCGACATTCGGTGATGAAGGCAGCGAAGACTGATTGCCCCGGCGACTGACTTCTCACGCAAAGGCGCAAGGACGGCAAAGAAATGAACCATCTTGGCGTGCTTTGCGTCTTTGCGTGAGCTTAGGGTCTGTAAAAGTATTACTTCCTGCTCTGGCCGGTCTCCGACCGTGCCGGCGGCGGAACTTGTTCTTTTACGAGCCCTTAGGGAAAGACATTGAACTCACAGAACACTGATTGGGAACCTTCCTATCTGGCGCTGCACCGCAGCGGCGCGTTGCGGCGGCGCGCGCGGCACGCGCTGGCATCGCTGGCAACGTGCGAGCTGTGCCCGCGCGCCTGCCGGGTAGACCGGCTGGCCGGGCAAACCGGCGCGTGTCGCAGCGGCGCGGAGGCCGTCATCGCATCCTGGAACCTGCACCACTGGGAGGAGCCGCCGATCAGCGGGACGCGCGGCTCCGGCACGATCTTCTTCTCCGGCTGCACGGGCAAGTGCGTCTTCTGCCAGAACTACCCTATCAGCCAGTTGGGTCACGGCAACGTGGTCAGCACGGAGCGCTTTGCCGCGCGGCTGCTGGAACTCCAGCGCCGCGGAGCGCACAACATCAACTTCGTCACCCCCACCCACTTCGTGCCGCAGTTGCTGGCCGCAGTGGATGTCGCCGCGAGCTGGGGGCTCCACATTCCGCTGGTCTACAACACGAGCGGCTACGACCGTGTCGAGGTCCTGCGCTGGCTGGAAGGCGTCATCGATATCTGGCTGCCCGATGCGAAGTACACCGATGACGCGGTCGCCCGGCGCATCTCCGGCTTCCCGAACTACGTCACGCACAACCGCGCGGCCCTGCTGGAAATGTATCGGCAGGCCGGCGACGAGCTGGTCACAGACGAAGCGGGCATTGCACGGCGGGGCATGATTATCCGCCATCTGGTGCTGCCCAACGGGCTGACGGACACGCCGGGCGTATTGCGTTGGATTGCGACCGCGCTCTCGCCCCACGTCCACCTGAGCGTGATGGATCAGTACTTCCCCGCCTACAAGGCATTGGATGACCCACTGCTCAACCGCAAGCTCACACCGGACGAATACGAGGCCGCGCTCGACGCCTACGAGGCCCTGGACATGGACCACGGTTGGATGCAGGAGCATGAAGGCTGTGAGTGAATCTACCGACGCCCGGCGCCGAGAGGTCTTAAGCCTGCGTGCCGTCAACCTGGGCTTGGGGTCGAATATCGGGCTGGCCGCGCTCAAGACGGCCATCGGCATCATTGGCGGCAGCTCCGCGCTGCTGGCCGACGGCATCAACTCCACCTCGGACGTAGCCTACTACATCGTCGTGCGCGTCTTCATGCAGATGGCGCGCAAGCCTGCGGACCGTGAGCACCCCTTCGGTCACAGCCAGTTGGAGAGCATCGCGGCAGTCGTCGTCGGCGCCTTCGTCATCACTACTGCGGTCGGCATCTTCTGGGGCGCAGTCAACGAGGTGTTCAACCTGATTACGGGCCAGACGGAGCCGAACAGCGCGGCCCTTATCACCCTGGTCGTCGCCCTGCTGACCATCGCGCTCAAGATGGCGCTGATGATCATCACGCTCAATATCAAGCGGCAAACGGGCAATGCTGCCATCGCGGCCCTGGCTTACGACCACCGCAACGACATCTTCTCGGCCTCTGCGGCCGCGGTCGGCATCTTTCTCTCGCGCAGTGGGCTGCCCCTGGGAGACCCGGTGGCTGGCGCGTTGGTTGCGCTGCTGATCCTGCGCACGGGCATCAAGATTATCCAGGATGCGTCGGCTGACCTGATGGACAACGTGCCGAGCAAAGAACTGGCGGCGCAGGTCAATGACCTGCTCATGTCCCTGCCCGGCATTACCCGCGTCGAGGAGGTCTATGCCCATCGGTTCGGGCCTTACCTCATCCTCTACATCACTATCGGCATCGACGGTTCGCTGTCCGTGCTCGCCGGCGACCGGATTTCGTCGGAGGCCGAGCGCATCCTCATCGAGAACATCCCGCTGCTGCGCCGCGTGCACATCCATTATCACCCATACGGCATCCAGCAGGTGCCCGACCCATACACACAGCCGCGTTCCGTGACTGACTGGTAAGTGCGATACCTGGAGTCGAGGCTTCAGCCGGTCGGGTGGTCAATGCTCAATTACACCCAATCCGGCTAAGAGCCTATCCGAGAATTGCTCTGGCCGGTCTCGGCTGTGGCTTCGCCACAGCACACCGAGCCAGGGGGCACGGTCGGAGACCGGCCCCAGCGTTTTCAGATAGATATTAAAGCCTCGACTCCGACATTTCGCATTCCTTCAGCAGTTTGAGTTTAGCCCAGTTAGTGTTATACTTCGCCGGTCATACGTTTATTCACATTTTGTACGCGGGAGGGAATCGCCGTGCGCTTATCTGTCCTGCAGGAAAACCTCGCAAAAGGGCTCTCCATCGTCGGGCGGGCCGTCTCCACGCGCAGCACGCTGCCGGTCTTGAGCAACATTCTGCTGAGCACGGATGAAGAACGCCTGAAGCTGGCGGCCACGAACCTCGAAGTCGGCGTGAGCTGCTGGTTGGGCGCGCAGGTGGCGGACGACGGCGCAGTCACGCTTCCCGCCCGCCTGCTCACCGATTGGGTCAATTCCGTCGCGCCCGATCGCATCGACATGGAGCTGAGCGTCCGGTCGATGAGCGTCCACCTCAAGTGCGGGCGCTTCGAATCCAACATCAAGGGCATCGATGCCAGCGAGTTCCCCCTCATCCCGACGGGGGACGGCGAACAGCCGCTCAATTTGCCGCCGCCGGTCCTGCGCAAGATCATCGACCAGGTGGTCTTCGCGGCAGCCGACGCAAAGGACACCAGCCGTCCCGCGCTGACCGGCGTGCTCGCCCGCTTCGAAGGGGACCGCCTGACGTTGGCCGCGACCGACGGCTATCGCCTCTCGCTGCGGCGCACGGTGCTGCCGGCCGCTGCGCCCGCGGACATCAGCGTCATCATACCCGCGCGCTCCCTGCAGGAGGTCAGTCGCATCAGCGGCGAGGCCGACCCGGAGCAGCCGGTGGAACTGGCCGTTGCAGCGGCACGCAATCAGATCTTGTTCCGCCTCTGCGGCAAGGGCGAGTCTGAGAAGGGCGCATTCTACCAGGTCGCGCTCGTCTCGCAGCTCATCGACGCCAAGTTCCCCGATTTCAACGCCATCATCCCGAAGGGTTACACCACGCGCACGATCCTCGATACGGCGGCGCTCCAGCGCGCGCTCAAGGTGGCCTCGCTGTTTGCCCGCGACGCATCGGATCGGGTGGTCTTCTCCATTACGCCGGGCGCAACCGAAACAGAGGGCCAGTTGACCATCCGGGCGACCTCTGCGGAGGCCGGCGATAATGTCTCGGAGCTGGATGCGGTGGTGGAAGGCGCGGCAGTGGAAATCGCCTTCAATGTACGCTACATGATGGAGGTGATGGGCGTTATCGACACACCGGAGGTCGTCCTCGAAACGACCCGCTCGGATCGGCCCGGCGTCTTCCGGCCTGTCGGCACCGGCCCCGAGGAGTTCACCCACGTCATCATGCCGATGCAGCTGCAACGGTAATGACGATTGAAGATTGAAGATGAAAGATTGAAGATTGAGAACGAAGGGCTACCTGCTTCTGATCTTCGGTCCCCGATCTTCAATCTTCAATCTTCGATCTTCAATCCGTAATGCGCCTCACCCACCTGTCCCTCACG
>DAOUGK010000424.1:0-2411 GCA_034429055.1 Anaerolineae bacterium
GCCCGCCAGCACGGCGATGTCGCAGAGGTCCGGCAGGCTGCCGAGCAACTGCAGCGGGTGGCTACGCAGGCCCAAATGCCCGATTACACCGCGGCGGCGCACGCGTGCCAGGCCTGGCTGGCCGAACGGGAAGGCGATGCCGACGCCGTCTTCCGGCACGGTGAGGCCGCGCTCGCGCTCTGGGCCGGACTGCCCTTCGACTATCCTTTCCACTGGCTGGCATTGTGGCCGCTCCTGGCGGCCGCGCTGCAGCGCGACCGGCTCGACGATGCGCTGCGCTATGCGCACGGCCTGCTGCAGCCCTCGCAGCAGCTGCCGCCCGCGGCCATCGTGGCCGAGCTGCACGCGGCTGAAGCCAGGGCAGCCGGGGGTGAGGTCGCGCAGGCTCGCGTCCGCCTGCAAGCCGCCGTGGACCTGGCCCGGACCTCCGGCCAACGCTGACGTGCCCTTCGTGATTTTCCCCACCAAACGCTTCAGGAACGCCTCTCCTGGTACGCTGGCTCGCACAGTCAGCTTGATGAACCCAGTAGGATGCCATGATTCTTGTCGTCGGCGCCACCGGTCTGCTCGGCAGCGAGGTCTGCGGCCAGCTTGCGGCCAAGGGCAAGCGTGTCAGGGCGCTGGTGCGCGCCACGTCAGATCCGGCCAAGGCAGATCGTCTGGCCGCGCTCGGTGCAGAGGTCGTGCATGGCGACCTGCGCGACGCCGGCTCGCTGGCGGCCGCCTGCCAGGGCGTCAGCACGATCATTACCACGGCCTCGGCGCTGCCAGTCGCCTACCAGCCGGAGGTCAACTCCCCGGCGATCACCGACCGCGACGGCTACCTGAGCCTGATCGCGGCCGCGGGGGCTGCCGGCGTGCAGCGCTTCCTTTACACCTCCTTCCCGCCAATGCCCATCTCCTTTCCGCTGCAGGATGCCAAGCGCGCGGTGGAAGCCGGCCTGCGCAGCAGCGGCCTCACGTACACCATCCTGCAGCCGACCTTCTTCAACGAAGTGTGGCTCAGCCCCGCACTCGGGTTCGACTATCCGAACCGCCAGGCGACGGTCTACGGCGACGGCACGAACGCCATCAGTTGGATCTCCTACCGCGATGTGGCCCAGTTCGCCGTGGCGTCTTTGGGCAACCCTGCCGCGCTGGATGCGACCCTGGCGCTGGGCGGGCCGGACGCGTTGAGTCCGCTGGAGGTGATCAGGGTCTTCGAACGAGCCGGCGGCCAGCCGTTCGAGGTGGCGCACGTGCCGGTCGAGGCGCTGCAGGGCCAACTGGCGGCCGCGACCGACCCCATGCAACAGTCCTTCGCCGGGCTGATGCTGGCCTATGCGGCGGGCAACCCGATCGACATGCGGGAGACGCTCAAGGCGCTGCCCGTCCGCCTGACCTCGGTCGAGGCATACGCCCGGGGCGCGTACGCTGCGGCCTGACGCGCCGCCCAACCCAGGAGGGAATAACATGGTGCAACTCAAGACGGCGACCGTCAACGGCCTTCAGCTCCACTACGCCGAGGCGCCCGGGCCGGGACCGGCCCTGGTCATCCTCCACGGCATCACGGGGTCGCACGCCGCGTTCCTGCCGCTGCTCCCGGCGCTGGCGGAATGCGCTCACGTCTATCTGCCGGACCTGCGCGGGCACAACCTGTCGGGTCACACCCCCGGCGCGTACCAGGTGCAGGACTATGGCGCGGACATCGTAGCGTTTGTACAGAAGGTGGTGGGCCGGCCGGCCATCCTGGCCGGGCACTCCATGGGCGGCATGATCGCTGTGTGGGTGGCCGCGCAGGCCCCCGAATGGGTGCACGGCGTCTTCCTGGAAGACCCACCCCTCTACATCACCGGATTAGCGCGCCTCCGGGAGACCTGGTTCTACGGCGTCTTCACGGCCCTGCGGGAGCAGTTGCGCCAGCATCACGCGCATGGGGGTGCGTTGGAAGACCTGATCGGCCCCGTGGGACAGTGGCCCGCCAACGCCCAGCAGACGATGCTGGAGGTGGCCGGGCCGGAGGCGGTGCGGCTGAAAGCCACCGAACTGCATCGTATGGATCCATCCGTCATGGATGTGGCGCTGGCCGGCGGCTTCCTCGGGTCGTATGAACCGGATGCCTTGCTGGCGCAGCTCCGCTGCCCGGTTCACCTGTTGGCCGGTGAGGTGCCGTACGGCGGGGCGATGAGCGCCGACGATGTGCAGCGTTTCGTGGCCCACGTGCCGCACGCCGCCCACACGGTGTTCGAGGGCGCGGGGCACATGATCCACGACGATCGCCCGCAGGAATATCTGGACAACCTGAAGCAGTTCACTCATCAAACAACAAGGAGGCCTATCATGCTCAAGTTTGCTTGTAAGGATGCCGGCGTGGATTGTGACTACGTCGCGACCGGCGAAACCGTGGAGGCCGTCAAGGAGAATGCCTTCGC
>DAOUGK010000425.1:0-4188 GCA_034429055.1 Anaerolineae bacterium
CTCAACCCCGAGCCGATGCACGCGTTCTTCGACGCCTTCTTCATCGGCGAGGGCGAGGAGGCCATCCTTGAGATCACGCGCACGTGGACCGATGCGCGCCGCGCCGGGCTGAGCCGGGTCGAGGCGCTGCGCCGGCTGGCTGCCATCGAGGGGGTGTACGTGCCGTCGTTCTACGAGGCGCGCTATCATGCGGACGGCACGCTGGCAGGCACAGCGCCGATCGCGGGCGAACTCGTGCCGCCGGTCGTGACCAAGCGCATCGTTCCCGTGCTGCCGCCTCCGCCGACGAAGTTCATCGTGCCGTTCATCGACATCATCCACAACCGGGCGGCCATCGAAATCCAGCGCGGCTGCACGCGCGGGTGCCGCTTCTGCCAGGCAGGCATGATCTTTCGCCCGGTGCGCGAGCGGCCCGTCGAGGAAGTGCTGGCCGCGGTGGATCGTATGGTCGTCGAGACCGGGTTCGAAGAGGTCAGCTTCCTATCGCTCAGCTCGTCGGACTACAGCAAGATCGGGGAGCTGGTCAAAGGGGTGGTCGCGCAGCACGGCGAAGGCAAGCTCTCCATTGGCCTGCCGAGCCTGCGCATCGAGTCGTTCAGTGTGGAGCTCATGGAGATGCTGGAGAAGGGCCGCCGCCGGTCCGGCTTCACATTCGCACCTGAGGCAGCCACCGACCGGCTGCGCGACGTCATCAACAAGCCTATCTCGACCCAGGCCATGCTGGACACCGCGCGCGAGGTCTACAGCCGGGGCTGGACGACAATCAAGATGTACTTCATGATCGGGCACCCGACGCAAACGCTGGACGATGTGCAGGCCATCGCGGACCTGGCGCACGCGGTCCGCAAGACCGGCTTCCAGGTGCTCGGCAAGAAATCAAGCGTGCGGATCGGGGTGAGCACGCTCGTTCCCAAGCCGCACACGCCCTTCCAGTGGGCGGCGCTGGCCGACGAACAGGAAATCCGGGCGCAGATCGGTGTGCTGGAGCGGCAGTTGCGCGCACCCGGGCTGGAGTTTAGCTGGAATAACCCGCAGGAGACGCTTATCGAGGCCGCGCTGAGCCGGGGCGACCGGAGGCTGGCCGGCGTCATCCGCCGGGCGTGGCAGCTTGGCGCGCAGTTCGACGGCTGGGGCGACCAGTTTCGGTTCGGGGCATGGCGGCAGGCGTTCGATGAACTGGGGCTGGCCCCCGACTGGTATGCCCGGCGGCCGCGCGACCTGGCTGAGGTGCTGCCGTGGGACCACATCAGCGCGGGCGTTGCGCGCCGCTTCCTGGAAGACGAGTACCGCCATGCGCTGCAGGGCGCGGTCATCGACGATTGCCGCGAGCACTGTTACTCGTGCGGTATCCTGGGGCAGTTCAAGGAAGAGCGGAGGGAAGTCGCGGACGACGCGTGGGGCTGCCCTGCGCTGGGCAGGGACAAGGTTCGCCAACCCGTGCACGCGCGGCCGGTGCCGCTCTACTTCAACGAGGACATGAGCCCGGACCTCGCGCTTACCGCGGGCCCGCGCGTCCCGCAGCGGAGCATAAAGATAGAACGCTGATACGCGCTGATGGTCATGATATCCGGTGATTTGACCACGCTGATATAAGACAGGACAGAATCAGCGTAGATCATGGTCATCAGCGTTGATCAGCGTTCTATTGAGGGGTGCCATACAAGAGACTTACGTTCGCGGAGCGTTAAGATAGAACGCTGATGGGTCTTCACGGCTCGTCGAGCGCGAGCGCGATTTTGAGTGCGTTGTTGAGGGCCTGAAGTTTGGCGGCAGGTAAGCGTCCGACATAATGGGTCAGGCTGGACTTACGGAGGCTCATCAGCGCGTCACAGTGGATGCTGCTGTCGTGCTTCAGACCCTCATCGATGCCCAGCGGGACCTGGGTTGAGAGGCCAGCGTAAGATGAGTATACCGGCGCGCAGATTACGGTCGAGTGACCCGTATCGAGCAGGGCCTGGCGGCTGACGACGACGAACACGCGGAATGCCCTGGGATCGTCGCCTGATGGGGCGGCGACGCGATACAACTCGCCCCTTCTCATGCGGACACCTGATATCGCAGGGCGTCATCGGCCTCTGAGTTGAGTTCACTGAGGTGTTCGGCGATAATCAGCTTGTCTCGCTCGGCGCGTGCGTTTCGTTCCAGTTGCGCGAGGAACGCCCACAGAGCATTCTCGATAAACTCGGAGCGCGTGCCGTTGCGCTCCAGGTACGGCTCAAGCGCCTCGAGCAGGTCCTGGGAGAGTGTGATGGATGTCTTGACTTTCATACTACTATCATACTACCAGCAAGCCGGCTTGTCAAGCAGTTGTCGAGCCCAGGAATTCGGATTGTAGGAAGCATAGAACGCTGATCAACGCTGGTTGTCATGATTGACGCTGATTCGGCGGCAGAGCTTTCTAACCGTGCGGATCAGCGCCGATCATGATCATCAGCGCCTATCAGCGTTCTATTGAAAGGTGCCATGCAAGAGACCTACGTTCAGCGAATGCGCGTAACCTTTGCGACCGACGACACGGTGAAGTACGTCGGTCACCTGGACATGCACCGCACCTGGGAGCGGGCCATCCGCCGCGCGCAGTTGCCGCTGGCTTACACCCAGGGCTTCAACCCGCAGGCGCGGCTCCAGTTTGCCGCGGCCATGCCCGTCGGCTTCACGGGCCGCGCCGAGCTGGCGGACATCTATCTCAACGACGTCCTCGACCCGGCTGAGTTCGTCGCACGGCTAACTGCCGCGCTGCCGCCCGGAATCCGCCCGCTCGCGGCAGAACCGGTCAGCCGGGAGACGCCGTCGCTGCAGTCGCAGGTGGCAGGTGCGCGCTACTCGGTTGAGGTCGAGAGCGACGAAGATGCCGCGGACTTCGGGGCGAAGTTGGATGCGTTCCTCGCCCGGCCCGATGCCTGGCGCGAGCGCCGCCGCGGCAAGGATGTGAGCCGCTACGACCTGCGCCCGCTCATTCAGGCGCTCACATACACCGGGCGCACTGCGCGCGGGCATGCGTTCGAGGTCACGATGCGCGCTGCACCGGGCGCAACCGGCCGTCCCGATGAGCTGCTGGCGGAGCTGGGCTATGAGACGGCACCCCGGCGGATCGAGCGGGTGGAGTTGTTGTTTCTGGGAAATCAGGATGTTTCTTAATTCGTAATTCATCATTCGTAATTCAAAGGAGTTCTCAGTGCGCCTGCTAACCTTCATCCATCAGGGCCAGCCGCGCCTCGGCGCGCTGGTCGGAGACGAGACCGTCCTGGACGTGGTCGCTGCACAGGAAGCGGTGACGCGCCAGCCGGTGGAACTGGACACGCTGCACGAGGTCATCGGGGCTGGTCCAGCCGCGTGGGATCAGCTTGCCGCGGACATCCGCGGGTTCGATCTGGAGGCGGACGAGTTAAGCCCGTTCGTGCACCGGCTGTCCGACCTCCTGCTGGCGCCGCCCATCAGACCCTCGAAGATCTGCGCTATCGGGCTGAACTACCTCGATCACGTGCTCGAAGGCGGGCGCAAGCCGCCCTCGCGGCCCGTGCTCTTCGCGAAGTACCCCACCAGCGTGATCGGCGCGGACGACGCAATCCGCTGGGATCCGGCGCTGTCGGACATGATCGACTACGAGGCGGAGCTGGCGGTGGTTGTCGGCAAACCGGCGTACCGGGTCGCGGCCGCCGATGCAATGAGCTACGTTTTCGGTTACACCTGCGCGGATGATGTGACCGCGCGCGACATCCAGCAGGACGACGGCCAGTGGGTGCGCGGCAAGTCGCTGGACACCTTCTGCCCGCTCGGCCCCTGGATCGTGACGGCGGACGAGATAGCCGATCCGCATGACCTACCGATTCGCTGCACGGTCAACGGCCAGATCATGCAGTCATCCAACACCGATCAACTCATCTTCCGCATTCCAGCGCTGATCGAGTTTCTCTCACACTCATTTACCCTGTTGCCGGGCGACATCATCCTGACCGGCACGCCGCCCGGCGTCGGCCACTACGCCACCCCGCCGCACTATCTCCGGGACGGCGATATCGTGACGGTGGAAATCGAGGGCATCGGTAAGCTGCGCAACGTCTGCCGTGTGGATAAGCCTGTAGAATAGCTCACGAGTGAGTCATTCAGCGTCACATATGCGAAAAGGAGCGATGAGATGAAGTACACCCATCTGGGACGGACCGGGCTGGAGGTCAGCCGCTTATGCCT
>DAOUGK010000426.1:0-3536 GCA_034429055.1 Anaerolineae bacterium
GGTCGCGCCCATCGCCATCTCGAACGGCGTCGCGACATCGGGCAGGAAGAAGCCTGCAACCGCCTGTGCTTGGGGACCGGCGGGGTCGAACGGCGCGACGAGGTGCGCCAGCCAGTCCGGTTCGATGCGCACGCCCGCATCCACGCTGGCGATGATGTCGCCCGTCGCCGCACGGATGGCGACGTTGCGGCCTACGGAGATGTTCGCGCCCGGCGCTCGGAGCACGCGCAGGGGCAGCCGGGCCGTGTACTCTTCCAGGATCGCGACGGTCCGGTCGCGCGAGCCGCCGTCCACGATGACTATCTCATCGGGCGGCCGCGTCTGGCCGGCCAGCGAATCGAGCAGCCGGCGGATGGATTCGCCCTCGTTGAGGACGGTGCTGATGACGGATACGCGCATGAGGCGATTATACCACGGAAGACGCGGAGCACGCGGAAGGCCGGAACTGGAGTCGAGGCTTTAGAACGCCTAACAAAACTGTGCTCTGGCCGGTCTCCGACCGAGCCAGGGGCACGGTCAGAGACCGGCCAGAGCGGTTTTGTTAGGGACTCTTAGCCGGTTGGGTCGTGTACGTGCGTAGCCAGCCTGACCGGCTGAAGCCTCGACTCCAAATCCGCCGAATTCCTGCCATTTGGAACCTCCTGCGTATTCCGTGTGCTCCGTGTATTCCGTGGTATAATCCCCCGCATGTCCAAGCGAGAGTTCAGGCTCGATCACGAGCATCGCTACAACCGGAAGGGCCCGGTGCGCTGGATCCTGTCGCACCTGGCGCGCTATCCCTTCTTCCCGCTGGCCGCGCTCGCGGCCGCGATTCTCAACAACTACGTCTATAGCCAGATCCAGTTCCAGATCGGCCGCGCGTTCGACCTCATCACGTCGCCCGCCTGGCCGAGAAGCGCGCTGCTGGCGATTGCGGTGACGGTGCTGGGCATCGCGCTGGTGCAGGGGCTGACGGGGCTGGCGCGCAACTACGCGGTCGAGTTCATCGCGCAGCGCATCGAGCGTGACTCACGCGACGAGCTGTACAGCAGCCTGCTGGGCAAGAGCCAATCTTTCCACAACAGCCAGCGCATCGGCGATATCATGGCGCGCGCGACGAACGACGTGCGCATGTTGAACGTCATGTTCAGCCCGGGTTTGATGCTGATTCTCGACTCGTCAATGGCCGTGGTCATCCCCATCCTGCTCATCGGCCGGATGAAGGCCGAATTGTTGCTCGTGCCGGGTGTCTTCCTCGTCCTGCTCGCGATCACGGTCTGGGACTATAACCGGCGGCTCAAGCCCGTGAGCTTCAACATCCGGGAGCAGTTCGGCCAGTTGAATGCCGGGCTGACCGAGGCTATCTCGGGCGTGGAGGTCGTCAAGGCCAACGTGCAGGAGCACTACGAATGGTGGAAGTTCACGGGCAACGCGGCCAAGGTGCGCGACCTGTACGTGCGGCAGGGCGAGATCCAGGCGCTGTACTGGCCGCAGCTGGCCTTCACGCTGGCGTGGGCCGGCGCGCTGCTGCACGGGCTGCTGCTCTGGCGCGCGGGCGGCATCACGCTCGGCCAGGCCGTCACCTACCTGGGGCTGGTCGGCACGCTGCGCTTCCCGACCTTCATCTCGATCTTCACCTTCAACCTGGTGCAGCTCGGCATCGCCAGCGCGCGGCGTATCCTCGAAACCATCAACACGGAGACGGAGCTCGACGAGAATCCGCAGGGCGTCGCGCAGCCGATCCGGGGCGAGGTCGCGTTCGAGAACGTGAGCTTCGGGTATAACGGTGCGGGCGTGCTGCGGGATATCAGCTTCGTCGCCCGGCCCGGCGAGACCATCGCCATCGTCGGGCAGACCGGCTCAGGCAAGACGACGCTGACCCGGCTCATCAACCGCATCTTCGACACGGACGGCGGCCGGGTGCTGGTGGACGGGGTGGATGTGCGCGACTGGAGCCTGGAGTCGCTGCGGTCGCAGATTTCGGCCATCGAGCAGGACCCGTTCCTCTTCTCGCGCACCGTGCGCGAGAACATTGCGTTCGGCGCGCCGGCCGCGACGGATGCAGACATCGAAGCCGCCGCGCAAGCCGCACAGGCGCACGACTTCATCAGTGAGTTCCGCGACGGCTACGCGACGGAGATCGGCGAGCGGGGCGTCACGCTCTCCGGCGGGCAGCGGCAGCGGCTCGCGATTGCGCGCGCGTTCCTGACCGACCCGCGCATCCTGATCCTCGATGACAGCACGAGCGCGATCGACAGCGCGACCGAAGATCAGATCCAGCGCGCGATGCGCCATATCAGCAGCCAGCGCACGACGTTCCTGATTACGCACCGGCTGAGCCAGATTCGCTGGGCAGACCGCATCCTCGTGCTGCGCCGCGGGGAGCTGGTGGACCAGGGCACGCACGAGGAACTGCTGGCCCGCTCGCCGGATTACTGCCGCATCTTCTCACGCTGCGGGTAGTACGCGCTACGCCGATCAGGGGAACGTAGCGTAGCCCCTTGTGGGCGTGAGGACGGGCACAAGGCTCTATACTGAGGACGGGCACAAGGCTCTATACTGAGGACGGGCACAACGCCCTATACTACGTGTCATACTGTGGTGGAATAGCAGGAGCACATGGGCTTTATCCTGGACGGCCTCGATACCGAGGCATACGACCGCAACTACGGCGACCGCGAACTCCTCCGGCGGGTGCTGGCTTACTTCAAGCCCCACTGGAAGCGCATGGCGCTGGTGGCCGTCACGATTGCGTTCAACTCGCTGGCGGGCACGGGCGGCCCTATCCTGATTGCGCGCGGCATCGACATGGTCGCACGCGACCAGTCCACGCGCGCGATGCTGCTGGTGGCCGGCGGCGTGCTGCTCCTGGGGCTGGCGGCCTGGACCTTCAACTTCATCCAGCAGTGGTTCTCCGCCCGGGTGGTGGGCGATGTTGTGCTGAAGATTCGCGAGGATGTGTTTGCGGCGACCATCCGCCACGACCTGTCGTTCTACGACGAGCACCCCTCCGGCAAGATCGTCAGCCGTATCACGTCGGACACGCAGGACCTGGCCGAGGTGGTCACGCTGACGACGAACCTGTTCAGCCAGGTGCTCCTGGTCGTGTTCCTGACGGTGTGGCTGGCGCGCATCAACCTCACGCTGACGCTGCTGCTGCTGGCGATGGCGCCCTTCGCCGCGCTGATTGCGCTGAGCTTCCGGCGTATCGCGCGCATCGTGACACAGCGGTCGCGCCGGGTCACCGCGAAGATCAACGCGCAGATCCAGGAGTCGGTCAGCGGCATTGTGGTCGCGAAGAGCTTCCGCCAGGAGCGCGCCATCTACGATGACTTCCTCGCCAACAACCGCCAGGCCTACGGGGTCGGGTTGCGCCGGGGGCTGGTGCTGAATACCATCTTCCCGCTGCTGAATGCGTCGTCCGGCGTCGGTGCAGCCGTACTGATCTACATGGGCGGGCTGGCAACGCTCGGCGCGGCCGGCGTGTCGCCCGGCGACTGGTATCTGTTCATGCAGGCGGTGGGCTTCTACTGGTGGCCGCTGACCGGCATCAGTTC
>DAOUGK010000427.1:0-6052 GCA_034429055.1 Anaerolineae bacterium
AATCTTCAATCGTCTACGCCTGCTTGCACTCCAGCACGACCACCTGCGTCTCCTGGGGCAACTGCGAGCGCGATGTGCGGAGCATCTCGACTGCGGGCGACTCCGCCACGCCCATCTCCTTCAGGAACTTGCTCAAGGGATCGAGCTTGAGCGTCGTGTACGGGGTCAGGTAGTGCATGGGAATCACGAGACGCGGTTCCAATTGGCTGATGACCTCGGCGGCCTTGTCCGCGTCCAGCGCGGAGCCATCGCCGACGGGCACCAGCAGGATGTCCACATTGGGCATGGATTCCACCTGCGCCTGGGTCAGCACGCGGCTCAGGTCTCCCAGGTGACACACCGTCATGTCACCGAACTCGAACACGAAGACGGTGTTCTCTTCTTTCGCCGTGCTGCCCGCGCTGCCCCCGCGCCAGGTTTGAATGCCGGTTACGAAGACACCTTTGACCTCGTACTCGCCGGGCCGGGTGAGCACCTTCGGGTCGCCCTTAACCGCGGCGGCATTGCTGTGACCGGGCGCATCGTGGCTGCATGTCACCAGGTCGGCGCGCAGCCGCGGCAGGTTGTACCCGATGCTTCTGTCATACGGGTCAGTGACGACGGTTACGCTGCCTTCGCGCAACCGAAAACAGGATTGGCCATACCAATCGATATCCAAAGCAGGCCTCCATGAAATCAACAGAGATGGGTGTATTATACCGCAAGGGTTGGACATCGTCCAACGATTCGGCTGTTGCAGAGATAGACAGGAGTGCGTACTGGGTGTATAATCTTAGCCAAGTAAAGCCTACTGTGTCAGACGGCGATGGCAACCTGGCGTTAGCGTGCGACGGAGTATACCATGGCGCGACCACTTAACGATTCGCCATATTTGTATGGCATCCACGACCCCGGCGGCGAACACATCATGTCCCAGCAGGGGATCCCGGGCTGGGTCTTGTTCACCGAAGCGGTAGGGAATGATCCCGGCGACCAGAGCGGCGGCGACTACAGCCGGTATGCCGACCAGGGCTTCGGCATCATCGTGCGGCTCAACAACGGGTACGAACCGAACGGCACCATCCCCTTCTCCAACCGTTATGCTCAGTTCGCCCAGCGGTGCGCCAATTTTGTGCGCAGCTCGCGCGGGTGCCACATCTGGATCATCGGCAACGAGATGAACTTTGCGGTCGAGCGGCCGGGCGTGAGCTTTGACCGGAGCGTCAACCCGCCGCGCATCGTGAATACCGGCGAGATCATCCTGCCGGCGATGTATGCCAACTGCTACCGCCAGTGTCGCAGCGCGATTCGGGGCGTGGCGGGCCACCAGAACGACCAGGTTATCATCGGTGCGGTCGCACCCTGGAATCCGCAGACGACCTACGACGGCAACCCGAACGGCGACTGGGTCAAGTATCTGCAGGACATCCTGAACCTGGTGGGCGCGGGCAACTGCGACGGCATCTCGATCCACGCGTATACGCACGGCGCAGACCCCAAGCTCATCTACACCGACGCGTTCATGAACCCGCCCTTCCAGAACCGGCAGTACAACTTCCGCACGTACCAGGACTTCATGAAGGCCATCCCGGCTGCCATGCGCAAGCTGCCCGTCTACCTGACCGAGACGGACCAGGACGAGGCCTGGCGCAACGAGAACATCGGCTGGGTGCAGCGCGCCTACGGCGAGATCGACTGGTGGAATCACCAGCCGGGCAACCAGCTCATCCGCGCCGTCATCCTGTACCGCTGGCCGAATGTGGACAAGTGGGGCATCGACGGCAAGGCAGGCGTCATCGAGGACTTCCGGCAGGCCATGACACACCGGTACGAGTGGGAGTCGCTGTTGAGCAAGGAGCCGGTTGTGCCCGTCACACCGGCACCGCCGACGCCCACGGCACCGCCGACGCCCACGACACCGCCAACGCCCACGACACCGCCGCCCCCGAAGGTGCCTGAAGCGCCGGCGGTGCCCGACACCAGTCCCATCCGCTTCGATGCAACGGGGAAAACGGCAAAGGGCCAGTTTGCAGCCTTCTACCGCCAGTACGGGCTGGACATCACGGGCTATCCGCTCAACGAGGACTACGTTCACCCCGACAGCGGTCTGAAGACGCAGGACTGGCAGCGCATAGCGATGGAGGAGCATGAGGGCAAGGTCCGGCTGCGGCTGGCAGCGCAGGATGCGCTGGAGCTGCGCCAGCGCATCACAACGCTGAATGAGAAGATCGCGGCGCTGGAGAGCACGGTGGAACGGTTGAAGGCGGGCGGCGGCGGCCCGGCTGAGCCCGAGATGACCGACATCACCAACCAGCTCTCGCGCAACCCGGCGGGCTTTGCCGCGCGGCCGCTCAGCGACATCCAGCACATCGTCATCAATCACACCGGCGTGCGGCCCGAAGTCGGCGCGAACCGTGTGGCCCAGGCCCAGCGCGCGCGCTGGCCGGGCATCGTGGGGCAGTATTTCATCACCGGCGACGGCCAGATTCAGCAGACCAACCCGCTCGACCAGGTCGTGACGGCGGACCAGGCCTGGATTTACAACGGCATCAACATCTATGTGGCCGGGAACTTCGACGAGGCTGTGCCGAGCGATGCGCAGCTCGATGCGCTGGCGCGGCTGGTCGCCTGGCTCATGGGCCGCTTCAACCTGCCGGCCGGCGCGGTCAAGGGCGCGGGCGAATTCATCGTCACCCGTTCGCCCGGCCTGCAATGGCTGCAGGGGCAGCGGTGGAAGGACCAACTGCTGGCGCGCGTGGCGGCTGTGCCCAGCGGCGGCCCGCAGGCCGACAGCGGTGAACTGGCCGCGCTGCGCAGCCGGGTGAGCACGCTGGAGCAGCAGCTCACCGCGCTGCAAGGCAGCCTGGCCGTTGCAGAGGACGCACGCGCGGCCCTCGAACAGCAGCGGACAACGCTCGACCAGCAGCGGGCGGCCCTGCTTCAGGAGCGGGATGCACTGCAGATACAGATCGAATCGCTGCAGACGGAGCTGGACGCGCTCCGCGGCGGCAGTGGGGGCGGCGGGGTGCCCCAGCCGGAGATCACCGACATCGCGGCGCAGTTGACGCGCAAGCCGGACAGCCTCAAGCCGCGGCCGCTGGACCGGATCAAATACATCGTCATCAACCATACCGCGGTCGGCGCGAATGTCACGGTCGAGCGGATTGCCGCCGCGCACCTGAGCCGGTGGGGTTCCATCCTCTACCAGTACCTGATTACCGGTGAAGGCAAGATTGTCCAGACCAACAGTCTGACCGAGGTCGTGGATCTGGCGCAGCCGTGGATTGCCGAGGGCATCAACATCGCGGTTGCGGGCAACTTCGCCACCGAGATCCCGACGCCCGAACAGATTCAGGCGACCGCCGCGCTGACCGCGTGGCTGATGCAGGAACACGGCATCCCGGTCGAAAACGTCAAGGGCGCCAGCGAGCTCATCGTCACTCAGTCGCCCGGCACTCAGTGGCTGCAGGGCAAGAAGTGGAAGGAGGCGCTGCTTGCGGCGGTGACAGAGGTCCAGCGGGCCGCGGGCACGGATCGCGGGTCGCCTGCAGATGCCGTGCTGGTGGCCGCGCTGCGCGGCCAGATCAGCCAGTTACAGGCGGCGCTGAACCAGTCGCAGAGCAAGGTCGCCGCGCTGCAACAGGAGCGCGACGAGCTACTTGCCCGCCTGAACAGCCAGACGCCCGACGTCAACGAACTGACACAGCGCGTGGCGGCCCTGACCCAGCAGGTGAACACGCTCACCGCCCAGGTGCAGGGGCTGAACACCGACAAGAGCAACCTGACGAAGCAGGTGCAGACCCTCACCGGCGAGAAGACGACGTTGACGGGCCAGGTCTCCACGCTGACGAAGGACAAGACGACGCTAACGCAGCAGGTGCAGAGCCTGACCACGGAAAAGACCGCCCTGGCGCAGCAGGTGAGCGCGGCCGGGCAGGAGAAGCAGGCGCTCAACAGCCGCATCGCGGCGCTAGAGCAGCAGATCCGGCAGTTGCAGTCGGGCGGTTCAGCCGGGCCGGCCAGGGTCCAGCCGCCGGAGATCAACGACATCGTGGACAAGCTGCCCAAGCATGCGACGCTCAAGTATGACACGCGCACGCGCGACAAGATCACGCACATCGCGATCCATCACAGCGCCGCGCCTGCGAACATCACGCCGGAGCGCATTGCCGCCTATCATGTGGGCAAGGACTGGCCCGGCATGGGCTACCACTTCTATGTGCAGCCCGATGGGGTCATCAACCAGACGAACCGGCTGGAAACCGTCTCTTACCAGGTCTACAACAACAACGCGTACTCGATCGGCATCTCGATTGCAGGCAACTTCGTGAACGGCGCGATTCCGACGCAGCGGCAGATCGAGCAGGTCGGCCATCTGGTGGCGTGGCTGATGCAGGAACTCAACATCCCGCTGAACAACGTCATGGGGCACAAGGAGTATCCGCAGAACGCCACATCCTGCCCCGGCAGCGACTGGAACACCGGCCAGAACTGGAAGCAGATGCTCCGAGAGCGGATTGCCCAGGTGCAGGCCGGGCTGATCGTCCCGCCTTCGGGCAAGACCATCGGCCACTATATGTTGTTCTGGCAGAACGCGGCCGGCTGGGCGCGCGAGGATTGGGGTGCGGCGACGAACTACTTCGCCCGCTTCCGGCCCACGGCGGGCTTCTCGCCGGAGGACGCCAGCCATGCCGAGTATGTCACCATCGTCGGCGGAGTGGCCGGCGTCTCCTACCAGACCGAGCAGATGCTGGTCGCCGCGGGCAGCAAGGTGGAGCGGCTGGCCGGCGCAGACTTCGAAGACACGAAGCGGATGCTGGATGAGCTGGCAAGTACAGGACGGCGCTTCAAGACCTTCAATGTGTAATTTGTGTGCTGACAATTTGCCTCTCTTGTGATATGATACTTGCGACGTTAGCCACAGGAGAGGGACAATGATAAGACGCATTATTTCCTGGTCGCCGATCCTGGTTGGACTCATCCTGGCCCTCACTCTGGGCCTGCTACAGTCCCCAGCCCAGGCGGGCGGCGAGAAGCCGACGCCCAGCGCTTCCATCGTACCGGGGGCAAACGAGACCGGCTACTGGTATCAGGTCAAACCTGGCGATAGCTGGCGTTCCGTGTCCCAGGCGACGGGAGTTCCGGCGCGCGAACTGCGCAAGGCGAACCCCTCCAAGGTGCGCCCCAATCTCTGGCTCTATCTCGGTGACCGGCTCTGGATTCCGCCCAGGCCGGTCACACCTGTGCCCGGTCAGCCCACCGGGCCGGAAATCTCGCGCGTCTACCCCCTGACCATCACGACAGAAATCACAGGCACGCCGCAAGCGCAGGCGCCCCTGGCAACGCCGGAGCCGGGCGCGGCTGTCACCGCGACGGCTACACTGACCGCGACCGGGGCTGCGGCAGCCGGCGCGGCCAGCGGTGCGGTGACAGGCACGCTGACGGAGACCGTGACCGCAGAGACGGCCGTCACCCCGACAGTAACGCTCACCATCACGCCGACTGCGGCCATCACCGTCACGGAGGGTGTGACTGTCACCGAGGCAGTCACGGGGACCGGCGTCGTGACCGGGACTGAGCCCATCACGGTGACCGGAACGGTCACGGTGACAGGAACGGTCACTGGGACTGAGACGATGACCGGCACGGAAGGTATCGGGGTGACCGAAACGGTCACTGGGACCGAGACGGTCACGGGGACGGAGGCTATCACTGGCACGGCGGGTATCAGTGCGGCGGAAGCCGTGACCACGACCGAGCCTGTGACCGTCACCGAGGCCGTGACCGGCACGGAAGGTATCGGGGTGACCGAAACGGTCACGGGGACCGGAGCGGTCACCGGGACCGAGACGGTCACCGGGGCGGAGGCGGTTACCGGAACCGAGACGGTGACTGGGACAGAGGTCCTGATGCCCGCCGTGGCGGCGGCTGAGGAGACACCTACGCTCGCTGAGGGAGCTGCCACCGGCGAGGCAGAGGGCACAGCTACGCCGGCCAGTGTCGCTGCCGCGCCTGCGGAAGGGGCTGCAGCAGAGGCTGCGCCCGCGGGCGAGGCTGCGGCCGAGGAAGCAGC
>DAOUGK010000428.1:0-2006 GCA_034429055.1 Anaerolineae bacterium
CGGCGCTCATCGCCAGCGACTCAGGCGGCATCCAGAAGGAAGCCTATTTCTTCCGCGTGCCGTGCGTGACCCTGCGCAACGAGACGGAGTGGGCCGAACTGGTCGAGAGCGGCTGGAATCGCATTTGCCCGCCGCTCACCGCAGAGGCAGTTGCACGGGCAGTGGCGGCCGCGTTGGCGGCCCCGCGCGGCCGCGAGGCCGATTTCTACGGCGACGGACGCGCGGCCGAACACATTGTCGACGCGCTGCTCGATGACGTGCCGGGGCGCTCCGGGCCGGCCGAGGCCGCATGACCGTCGGCAGCCAGATCAAGCGGTTGGGCAGCGAGACGCTCATCTACGGCATCTCCGGCACACTCAGCCGTTTGATCACCATCTTCCTGGTCCCTTTCTACGCGCGCGCTTTCCCCCCCAGCGAATACGGCTATATCAATATCGTCAACGCAATGATCGCGCTGCTCAGTTCGTTCATCGTGCTGGGACTGGACAGCGCGTCCGCGCGCTGGTACTACGACACGGAAGATCGTGACCGTCGCCAGCGCCTGATGAGCTCATGGTTCTGGTGCCAGATGATGGCGGGCGTGCTCATTGGCGCCGGCCTGGTTCTGATGGCGCGGCCACTCGCCGCTGCGCTGCTCGACGACGCAGCCCGCGCGAACATTATCATGCTGGCCGGACTCGTGGCCTTGCTGAGCACGTTCGGAAAGGTGCTCGGCAACTGGCTGCGCTATCAGCGCCGCGCGTGGACCGCGATGTTGTTCTTCACGTTCAGCTCACTGGTGATCATTGGCGGCATCGTGTTGTTCGTGCTGGTGCTGCGCGGGGGCATGACCGGCCTCTTTGTTGGGCAGGTCGTGGCAGGACTGCTGGCCGCAGGGATTGCGGTCTGGCTGCTGCGCGGCTGGATTGCGCCCGGCAAGGTAACGCTGCCGTTGCTGCGCGAGATGCTGATCTATGGCTTGCCACTCGTGCCTGCGGCATTGGCCGGCTGGGTTACGATGTCTGCGGACCGCTTCATCCTCAAAGGCTTCGTCCCTGCAGCCGAGATCGGGCTGTACGGTGCAGCCTCCGCACTGGCCTCCGGCATGTTGCTTGTCACCGGCGCATTCCAGATGGCCTGGCCGCCGTTCGCCTTCTCGATCAGCGGTCAGCCGGGCGCAAAACAGGTTTACCGCCGCGTGTTCAGCATTTATGCGCTGGCCGGCTGTTTCCTGGCCACGGCGATCTCACTGTTTGCCCCGCTGCTCCTGCGGGTGTTGACCACTCCCGAGTATTACCCCGCGTTTACCGCCGTGCCTTTTCTGGCATTCGGCTATCTGGCGATGGGGGCCATGACCATCACCGCAGTGGGTGCGAATCTGGCGAAAAAGTCCGGCCCGGTAGGCCTGAGCATTTTCGCAGGTGCGGTGGTCAATACGGCGCTCAATTTCGCGCTCATCCCGGTCATGGGCAAGGAGGGCGCAGCGATTGCGACGTTTGTTGCCTATGCTGCGGTGACGGCCTACCTGTACCGCGCCAGCCAGCAGCTCTATCCCATTCCCTACCGCCCGTTGGATGTACTCGCCTGTCTCGGGCTGAGCGCAGGGTTGATCGCGCTGGACCGCCTGCTGCTGCCCGGCGGCGATGTGGTATCCTATGCTGTGCGCGGTCTGCTGTGCCTGGCCTTTGTGCCGCTGGCGTTCGGCCTGGGCATCCTGCGGCCGGCCCACATCACCGCAGGGTGGCACGCGCTGACGGCGCGACAGCGCCGCAAGAGGAGTAGCTGAACCATGAGCCCACGCAAGCGCATCTGCATCCTGTCGCTCGAAGCAGTGCACCAGGACGGCCGCGTGCTGCGCCAGATCGAATATGCCAGCCGCCAGTACGATGTCTCGGTGGTTGGGTGGGGCCACCTGGACAAGCCCCGGCCCAACGTCGTGATGAAGACGGTCGAACCGTGGACATTTCCGCCGGCGCAGCGCCGCGTGCAGGCTGCCCTGATGCTGGCGGGCCGCGTGTCGCCCGTCT
>DAOUGK010000429.1:0-13589 GCA_034429055.1 Anaerolineae bacterium
CCCCGGGACGCCCGCAGTCGAAGGAGCGTCCTCGTGGTGGTCAGTCCGGCTCCTTCGACTCCGCCTCACCCTGCGGGTGAGGCTCCGCTCAGGATGCCTGGCTGGCTGAATTATCAAGGACTCGTTGGCATTACACGTGCTTGGCGTCTTTGCGTGATCTCAAATCGGCTACCCAAATCTCACGCAAAGTCGCAAAGAGCGCAAAGAAATCTATCATGCTTGGCGGGCTTGGCGTCTTTGCGTGAGCTATAGCGTCGCTTCCGGTACGGCCTGCGTGACCTCTGCTTCCAGCGCGGCGATCTCGGCTTTGACGCGCGCAGTCAGCTCGGCCAGGGGCACGATCACCTTATCGGGCCGGTCGCGGCGCTTCAGCTCCGCGCCGCCTTCCTTGAGCGACCGCTTGCCCATCGTGATGCGCAGAGGCATCCCGAGCAGGTCCGCATCCGCGAACTTAACGCCCGCGCTCTCGCCCCGGTCATCGTACAGCACCTCGACGCCTGCGGCGGTCAGTCCCCGGTAAACGGCGTCGGCCTCCGCCTCTGCGCCCTGCAGCAGGACGAGGTGGACATGGAACGGCGCGACCGTGACCGGCCACATAAGGCCCTGCTCGTCGTGGTGTTCCTCTGCGATGCAGGCCAGCAGCCGGCCCACGCCGATGCCGTAGGAGCCCATGACGATGGGCTGCGCGCGGCCCTGTGCATCGAGGTAGATGGCGCCCAGCGCGTCGGTGTAGCGCGTCCCAAGCTGGAAGATGTTGCCGATCTCCACACCCCGCGCGGTATGCAGCGGGGCAGAGCAGCGCGGGCAGGGATCGCCGTCGCGCGCGACCGCGATATCGGCCACAGTCGTGGCCGTGTAGTCGCGACCGTAGTTGGTGTTGCGCAGGTGGAAGCCTTCCTCGTTGGCGCCCGCGACAAGGTTGGGGCTGCGCAGGATGAGGTCATCCACGACGACCAGCACATCGCGCAGGCCCCAAGGTGAGGCATAGCCGGGCGTCGCGCCCACACCGCGAATCTCGGCCTCGGTTGCGGGCCGCAGGTCACGCGCCTGGACCGCGTTGGCCAGCTTGGTCTCGTTGACCTCCATGTCGCCCCGGATGACCGCAAAGATGAACTTCTCCGTGTCGCCGATGGCGGCCATCATGAAGACCGCCTTCGCGGTGCGGCTCTCCGGCACGCCAAGGAAGGCGGCCAGGTCGCTGATGGTAGAGGTGTGCGGCGTGGCGACGCGCTCCAGGGGCAGCGGCTCCTCTGGCTCCGGCTGCGGCTTGCCGAATGTGGCGACCTGCCGGTTGGCCGTGTAGCCGCACGCGTCGCACAGGATCAGCGTGTCCTCACCGATCGGGGTGATGTACATGAACTCGTGCGCCAGCTTGCCGCCCATCATGCCGACATCCGACTGCACGGCGAGCGCGGGCACGCCGCAGCGCCCGAAGATGCGGAAGTAGGCCGTGTAGTGGCTGCGATATTGTTCGGCCAGCCCGCCGAAATCCAGGTCCAGGCTGTAGCTGTCGAGCATGGTGAACTCGCGCACGCGAATCAGGCCGGCGCGTGGCCGCGGGTCATCGCGCCACTTGGTCTGGATGTGGTAGATGAGCGCCGGCAGCTGGCGATAGGAGCGGATTTCGGTGCGCGCAAGGTTGGTGACAACCTCCTCGTGCGTCATCGCCAGCACCATGTCGCGGTCGTTCTTGTCCTTGAACCGCCCCATCTCCGAGCCAATCTGATACCAGCGGCCCGTCTCCTGCCACAGGTCTGCGGGGTGGACGACCGGCATGGTCATCTCCTGCCCGCCGATGGCGTTGATCTCCTGCCGCATGATGGCCTCGATCTTGGACAGGGAACGCCGAGCCAGCGGCAGGTAGCTGAAGATGCCCGTGCCGAGCTGGCGGATAAAGCCCGCTCGCAGCAGGAGTTGGTGACTGATGACCTCGGCATCAGCCGGCGCTTCGCGCAGCGTCCGGCCGAACAGGCGGCTCATGCGCATGATGACCTCGCTCGTTCGTAGTCCTCCGGCGTGTCCAGATCCGCCAGGATGGACGGTGTATGGAGTGTCAGGTATTCTACCATAGACCGGTGGTCGGCCAGCACCCGGCGGAGATTATCAGTCGCGACCAGGGCGGCAGGCCACAGGCTGCGCGGCAGGAGGATGGGATGCCCCGCGCGCAGGTTGTAGCTGGGGATGATGACGTGCTGCCAGCCGGATGCGGCCCCGGCCGCAAGGACGGCCTGCACGGTCGTGACCTGCATCTGCGGCTGGTCGCCCAGGCAGAGCAGCACAGCGGGATGGAGCGCGTCAGGGTCCTCTAGTGCGGCCAGCCCGATCTGGATGGAACTGAGCATCTCGCCGGAGGCATAATTCGGGTTGTGGACGAGGCGGGCCGGTACACCGGTGGCCTGGACTGCGGCGGCGACTTCCGTCTGGCGGTTACCGGTGACGATGACTAACTCGGTGACGCCTGCTGCATCGAGCGTCAGCAGCACCTGCCCGATGACCGTTGTCCCGCCCCACGGCAGGGTCAGCTTGAAGCGCCCCATGCGCCGGGAGAGTCCGGCCGCGAGGATGAGCGCAGGAATCATTGCACCTTCATCCACGGCGGGTTCAGGGCGGCGATCTCGGCGTAGGTGGGGCAGTCAGGGTCGTGGGCGCCTGGCAGGTAGCCCGTGCTGACGAGGAACTCACGCACGATCTCCCCGCCCGTAAAGCGGAACGTCCGCTTGAACAGCTTGACCCACTCCTCCAGCTGCCGCGGGTGATGCGCATCCAGCCAGCCCGCGAACGAGCCGTAGTCCGCCCGCAGTTCGAGCACGCGCCGTGCGTTCTCGATGACCGCGGCGACCTTCAGCCGGTTGCGGATGATGCCTGCATCGGCCAGCAGCCGCGCGACGTCGGCCTCGCCGTAGGCGGCGACCTTCTCTGGGTCGAAGCCATCGAACGCCGACCGGAAGTTGGCTTGCTTTCTGAGAATGGTCGTCCACGAGAGGCCCGCCTGGTTGATTTCGAGGGCCAGCCTTTCGAGCAGTGCGGCGTCGGAGCGCAAGGGGAAGCCGTACTCCGTGTCATGGTAGGGCCCGTGGATCGGATCGGTGCGGGCGACGTCGCAGTAGCTCGGCATGGCTCCTCCGAGGGCGGACGGACAATGATAGCCACAGAGAGCACAGAGAACACTGAGAAAGGGAGGGAAACTAACCGATCCGGCCCTTCGCACTTTTCTCTGCTACCTCAGTGCTCTCTGGGGCTCGTAGTTACGGCACCGTTGTCGTCGCGGCGGTGTCCACCGTCGGCTGGATGCCCGGCCCGGCAAGTACGATAGTCGGCAGGACGCCCTCCGGCGTGAAGATGATCTTGTCCGTCGCCTTCAGCGCGCTGGCATTCGCAAGTGCGGTCTGGATTGCCAGGTAAGCCGGATTATCTCCAAACAGCTCGGCCTTGACGAGTTCGGCAGCCAGATCCGCTTTGGCCTTCTCGGCTGCCGCACGCGCGACAGCCTGGTTGATCGCCAGGTCACGCTCTGCGGAGAGCAGCTCGTTGTTCTTCGTAGCCTCGATGACCGCACGCTGCGCCTCGGCCTTCTGCTTTTCGAGCTCGGCCAGGAGGGTCTGCTGTCGCGCTTCTTCCTGCACGCGGCTCTGTGCGACGCGCACCTCACCCTGCTGCCGCGCCTGCTCTGCGGCGGCTTCGGCTTCGGCCTTGAGCTTGTCCTGCGCCGCCTTCTCCGTGTTCAGCCGGCTCTGCGTGGTCGCATCGAGGATCGCCTGGGCCTCTGGCGAGAGGATGATGTTCGGCACGACGACGTTGGCGATCTGCAGGCCGTAGTTGTCCGCCAGCCGGCTGAGCTCTTCGTCGATGCACTCGCGCAGCACGTCGCGGGCCGTACCGATCACGTTGTCGTTGAACGTGCGTTCACCGATGCAGACTTTCGCGGCCTGTCGGGCCAGCCCTTCGACGCGATCCTTCAGGATATGTTCCTGGAGATAGACCTCGCTGTATTGGGCCCAGTTGTTCTTGAGCAGGTCGGCCTGGGCCAGGTTGGGCCGGAAGATGTCGCCGGAGACCATCAGCCCCAAGCGCTGCCGGTCCTTGGTGATGATTTCCTGGTCTTCAACCGTGAACGGGACGGCTGAGCTGGGGACCTTCTTCAACTCGACGTACAGGCCCACATCGGTATAAAGGCCGGGTCCGACGACCTCGTGAATTTTACCGCCGCGGAAACGAACGCCGACTTCCTGCTGTTCGACCCGCTGCATGAAATAGAACAGGTTGCTGCTGAACAGCACGACGAGGGCAATCAGCACGAACACCACGATAATGGCAACGCGGATGATGCCCAGGTTGAGACGTGGGACGGGGTTGGATTTCATAGGTGACAACTCCTGTAACGGTCAAGACGTGCTGGCTCGTGAGAAAAAAAGCAGAGGGCACGACCATGCGGCCGGCTGCCCCCTGCCTGTCGGTTCCGAAAGGCGGTTTGCAGGATGCAACACCGCTGCACTCTGCGCGCCTTCTGTGTTTCTAGTACAGGAACATCGGTTTGCCGAGCATGCTCGCGACCTTCGGGCGGTAACGCTCGCGGTCGTACATCTCGTCCACATCCACGCGCTTGATGCCCGAAATCACGGTGCTGAGCGGAATGTGGGTGTACTTGCCGTCGCGCAGCGCCACCATGCGGCCGGAGCGGCCCTGGGCAATCAGGTCGGTGGCGAGGTTGGCGTAGCTCAGCGCAACCATGCGGTCGAGCGAATCGGGCGCGCCGCCGCGCATCAGGTAGCCGAGCTGCTGGTAGATGGTGTTTTCGCCCGTGATCTTCTTGATCATGTCGCTGGTGAGCTGCCCGACGCCGCCCAGCTTGCGGTGGCCGTAGGCATCCGCCTCGCCGGTCTCGATGATGTCGCCGCCGATCATGGTGGCGCCTTCGGAGATGGTCATGATGGCATAATTGCTCGGGTTGGCGCGTTTATCTTCCAACAGGAGCGCGGCCAGCCTTTCCATGTCGAACGGCACTTCGGAAATAATCGCGCGGTCTACGCTGCCCAGGTAGGCGGCAAAGAGCGAGGTCTCGCCGGAGTTGCGGCCAAAGAGCTCGATGACGGCAATCCGCTCGTGCGAGCCGGCGGGCGTGCGCAGCGAGGTAATCAGGTCCACGCTGCGGGTGACGGCGGTGCTGAAGCCGATGCAGTAATCCGTGCCGTAGACGTCGTTATCCATCGTCTTGGGGATGGCGACGACGGGGAAGCCTTCCTGGTGGAGCCGCGCTGCATAGCTGAGCGTGTCATCGCCACCGATGGCAACGAGGCCGTCGACCTTGAGGTGCTGCATGACGCGCAGCACATGGGGCGTCATGTCGATCAGCCCGGTCTCGGGGTCCGGCTTGTTGAACGTAGGCTGCAGGAACGCGGGCACATCCTTCGGCTTCACGTGGGAAGGGCGGGTGCGCGAGGTATGGAGGAAGGTGCCGCCGGAGCGATCGATCTTGCGCACGACGGCCTTATTGAGCCGCATCACCCAGCGCCAATCTTCGGAGGGGTCTTCGGGGTTGACGTTCACAGGCCCGGCCCAACCGCGCCGGAAGCCGATAATCTCAGTGCCATCCTCGATGGCGCGATCCACAACCGCCTTGATGCAGGGGTTGAGGCCCGGAACGTCGCCGCCGCCGGTCAAGATGGCGAGCGTCTTCATTTTGGACATTCTTGTTTTCTCCTGCGGGGATTAACATCAAGCGACGGAAATAAGAGGCTCCTGGGCCGTGCGTGCTATCATGCCAGGCTTTAGTTTAGCGCGAGGCAGAGATTTTGGCAAGTTCGTGGAAAACCTTTCATGCCGTGGACAGCCAACGGCCACCTCTCGCGCAGGCGGAGGTGGCCGTTGGGCCATGTCTGAGACAAAATTACGGTCGCGGTGTGGATGCTGTGCTCCTTGAGAGGCCCCGTCGGAGATAGGGCGCTCACTTGACGTGAGCCCGCTTACTCGGAGGCCATCAGGCGCGTGTTTTCCTCAATATCAATCAACAGCGCAATGATGCTGCCAAAGGCGTAGAGTTGGACGAACCAGACAATCGCCAGGACCGGCAAGGCCCATGAGCCGGCCGTGAAGATGCCTTTGAGCATCCCCATTTCCGCAGACATGCCCCCGGCTGCGCCCAGGCCGGCCACCAGGCCCACGATACCGGCGATCAGGATCACCCACGCAACCACCTTGAGGATTGTCGCAATGACGCGCAAGAGACGATATCTACGCGTTACGTTCATAGTCGATCCTTTCTAGCGGTGCCCAGTGGCCCGCTGCCGGGCGATGATGCGCGACAGCGGGCCGCCGGGGTGCTATGCATCGGCGCAGCGGTTGACCTACTGCATCTTGACCGGAATAGCCTCGACGCCATCGGCGCGCGGCAGGTGAATCAGGATCGAGACGTCTGTGTTGCTCAACAGCGGCACGAGCTGGTTCACGATATTCCAGTCAATCGGCATGTGCGCGTACATGCGCTGGGCCGCTTCCAGGGTGTTCTGCAACATGACCTGGTCCCAGGCGACGCCGGGCAGCGGCATGCCGTTCACGAACAGGTACAGCCCGTCGCCCTTGCTGCGCAGTTGCAGGAACTGGACATTGCTGCCCTGTGCCCGCAGGATGTAGTCCGGGTGCAGCGCGAGCGGGGCGTTGATGCCCGCGTTCGCCAGGTCGCGTGCTGAGATGCCCATGATCGAGGGCACGCCCTGGGCGTCGTACTTGATCTCGAACTGCATGACCGCAGAGGCCGGGCCGTTGGCCGGCATCGGGGTTGCCATCACGACATCGTCGGTAGCCAGAGCGACTGCCTCTGTGCCCTCAGCCATCGGGAACTTAACCACGATGGACAGGCCGAGGCGCTTCGCAATGGGGGCCAGCTTCTCGACCAGGCCGCCCAACTGCTCATACTGCGGCCCGAGCATCTTGACGAACCCACCCGCAGCTTCCAGTGAGCCATCCTGCCAGCTCACATGCGGCATGAGCTTGCCGTTAACCATCATCGCCAGGCCAGTGCCGGTCTGCCGGAGTTCAACGTGCTGGACATTCGCGACTTTCATCCAGTTGATGTACGTCGGGTCCATGCGGTAGGCGCTCAGGTCCAGGTTCATGCCGACCGATCGGGCGAGGGTCTGCACGTCCAGTCCTTCGAGGCTCGGAGTGCCGTCTTCGCCGTAGGCGATGACGATCCGAGGCAGCGCGATCACAAACTGCTCACCGTTCTCGGTTTCTGGCGCGGCAGCCGGCATGATGGCGGGGCCACAACCTGCCATCAAGAGCCCAACAATGGCTAACGCAACGACGACTCTTCGCATATAGCACCTCCGTTGTGTGTTAGGAAGAGATGAGGTCTCAGGCCCTATACCTGGACCGGCGGACGACGATATGTGATACACAGTGGAGCATTGCTGGCTCCGCCCGCACGGCGAGTGGCAGGCTCCATGCGGGCGCTCGACGATCCCGCTCCACTGCTATCGGCATAGTAGGTGGTGTCGAGACGTCCCCGCGGGATGTCTCGACACCATGTTGCGCAGGCGCTATTCGTGCATCTTGGCCGGAATGGGTTCCTGGCCCGCAGCAATCGGGAAGTGCAGCATGATGCCTACGTCGGCGCGATCCAGGTACGGAACGACCTGTTCCAGCAGCGGCAGAAGCTGGTTATCCGCAGCCAGCTTGCGCACGACGTCCATCAGGTTCGCAAGCAGTTGGGTGTCCCAGTTCAGCGTCGGCAGGGGTTCACCGTTGGTGTATATGATCGCGCCTGTGGGATCGGTCTGGAATTCGACCGTTTGCAGATTGGCCGCCTGGATGTTCGCGAGCGTGTCGGCGGGGAGGGCGAAATTGACGCCCATGGTTGCCAGGTCGTCCGCGCTCAGTCCCAGCAGCCCAGGTCGGCCCTGCTCATCGAACTTGGCCTCGAACTTGATGATCATGCCCGCAGGGTCGGTGTTCGGGGTAGGCTGGAACTTCTTGGCCTCGTTGGCGTCGATCATCGCGATTTCGGCCGCATCCCCGCGCGGGAAGCGCAGGACGATATCCAGGCCCAGCCGCGTGACCAGGGGCAGCAGTTGGCGGATCATCTGGGCGTTCTGCACGTCCATGAAGATGTCTGCTACGTCAAGCGCCCGCGGCAGCGACTCTGCCGACCAGCCGAGGTGGGGCATGGGTTGGCTGTTGACGAAGAACAGGATTCGGTCACCGACGGCAGCGATTTCGATATGCTGAATGCCAGCATCCATCATCTGCTGTACGGTGGCCGGCGGCACCTTCATGGTGGAGGTGTCGATGCCGAACATCCCAAGCAAAGAGGGGCTGATGCCGAGCAGGCTGGGGTTGCCTTCGGCATCCAGATCGACGACCAGGCGGGGCAGAGCAACCTGGAAGATTTCGCCGCCAGCAGTGCCTGTTTCCGACGACTGGACTGCTGCGCCGCTGCCGCAACCGGCAAGCGCCAAGGCGACCACGAGGAGCAACCACACCGGAGAACGTTGTCTCATGAGTACCTCCGCATGCAAAGAGAGAGGCGATGCGCCTGCGACTTCAAGCGCCGAGCGACTACTACACAATTATAAAGCAGGCTGTGCAACTTATCAAGTCCATTTTTGCTACACGCGCCTGTAAAATTATGCACTATTATCCTGTAGTGCAAGCCAGACCTTCTCGCTGGTGAGCGGCATGCTGTCCAGCCGGATGCCGGTGGCATGGTAGAGCGCATTGGCAATCGCCGGGGCCGTCGGCACCATCGGGTGTTCGCCGACGCCGCGTGCCCCGAAGGGGCCATCGTCCTGCGGCACCTCGACGATGATGTTCTCCGTTTCGAGCGGCGCATCGACGGCCGTGGCGATGCGGTAGTCGGTGAAGTTGGGGTTGCGCGGCACGCCGTGGTCGAGGATGATGCCTTCCAGCAGCGCGGTGCTCAATCCCTGGACCGCGCCGCCTTCCATCTGCGTGCGCACCATCTCCGGGTTAATCGCCTTCCCCACGTCATAGGCCGACACAATCTTCAATACCTGCATCTCGCCGGTCTCGGTGTCCACTTCCACCTCGACGGCCTGGCAGCCCGTGGTGAAGTGGACCACGGCTCGCGGCCCCTGGCCGGTCTCGGGGTCCAACGGGGTCACGTAGTCCGGCATGAACCGGCCCTGCGCGACGACCGGCGCACCCACGAACGTGCCGTCTTTGCGCTGCACCCCGTAGATGCAGATGTCCTTGAGCGGGACGGACTCCTCCGACCGGTAGCTCACGACCTGCCCATCCACGATGTCGAGATCGTTGATATCCTCGCCCCATGCCTCGGCCACGGCTTGCAATACCTGGGTGCGGGCGGCATCCGCCGCGCGCAGCACCGCATTGCCCATGCTCCACGTGAGGCGGGAGGCCACCGTCTGCCACTCGTACGGGCTGTAGTCGGTGTCAACCGTGTTGACGCGCACATCCTCGACCTTGATGCCGATGCCCTCGGCCGCGAACTGGGCCATCGCGGTCAGCGCGCCCTGGCCGATGTCTACGCCGCCGATGCTGACCGTCGCGGTGCCGTCCTCGTTCAGGCGCACCACTGCACTGGAGCCGGGATTCGGGGGCATGGCCGGCGCTTTCCACATCGCCGCCAGTCCCTTACCACGACGTTTGTGCGGCGAAGAAGATACGGTTTCTTGTCCCCAATTAATCGCTGCTGCGGCTTTGCGAATACACTCGCTCAGGCCGGTCGGGTGCATGGTCATGCCGGTCAGGGTTTCGTCGCCGTCTTTCAGGCAGTTTTTCAGGCGCACTTCGACCGGGTCCAGCCCAAGCTTGTGAGCCATCTGGTCGATGTGCTGTTCGATGCCGAAGTGGATTTCGGGCATGCCGAAGCCGCGCATTGCGCCGCCGACCGGGTGATTCGTGTACACGCAGTAGCTGTCCACATGAATGTTCGGCACATAGTACGGCCCGGTGCCGCTGTAGCCCGCGGCGCGGGTGATGTTCACCCCGTACTCGGTGCTCGCGCCGCCGTCCCAATAGAAGCGGTTCTGCATGGCAGTAATGCGGCCGTCTTGCGTCATGCCCATCTTCAGGATGGCGACGAGACCCTGGCGCACGAAGGTGGTGTAGAACTCCTCCTCGCGCGTCATGCGCAGCTTGACCGGCCGGCCCTTGGCGTGCATTGCGAGCGCCACCGCCGCGCCTTCCATGCTGACGCCGGCCTTGCTGCCGAACCCGCCGCCGACATAGGGCGTAATCACGCGCAGCTTGCTGTGGTCGATGTGCAGCGCCTTCGCGATGAGGTTGCGCTGCGCGAAGGGGGATTGGCTCGACGACCAGAGCGTGATCTTGCCGTTGACGTTCTGCTGCGCCACGCAGACGTGCGTCTCTAGCGGCACGTGCTGGATGTGGGGCACGTGGTATTTGTGTTCGTAGACCAGGTCCGCCTCGGCCCAGCCTTTATCCATGTCGCCCTTGCGCACCTTGAACCAGTTGGAGACGTTCGTGCCCGCTTGCGGGAAGACGAATGGCACGACCTCGTAGGACGCCAGGTCCGGGTGGATGATGGGCGCATCCGGGCTCGCACCGTATTCCGGGTCAAAGACGCCGGGCAGCTCCTCGTATTCGACCTCGATCAGGTCCAGCGCCTGTGCGGCGATCTCCGGCGTGTCCGCGGCGACGCCGGCCACGGCCTCCCCGACGGAGCGCACGCGGTCCAGCGCGAAGATGCGGCGGTCCTTGAGATAGAGGCCGGTGAGGCCGGGGAAGTCCTCGCCCGTCACCACGACACGCACGCCGGGCAGGGCTTTGGCCCGGCTCACGTCGATGCGCACGATGCGGCCGTGAGCGACGGGGCTGCGCTTGAGCGCGCCGTGCAGCAGGCTCGGCCCGAACTGCATGTCATCGACGTAGGTTGCCGCGCCTGTCACCTTCTCGCGGCCCTCGATGCGCGCGGGACTCGTGCCGATAACGGTGTGCTTCCTGGCGTGCTGGCTCATCGCTGCACCTCCCGCTGCGCATGGGCGGCCATCTTCACCGCATCGATGATGCGGATGTAGCCGGTGCAGCGGCAGAGATTGCCGACGAGCGCCTCGCGAATCTCGGTGTCGGTCGGGTCAGGATTGCGATCCAGCAGCGCGCGGGCGTTGACCAGGATGCCGGGCGTGCAGAAGCCGCACTGGGTGGCGCCGGTGGCGACGAAGGCCTCCTGCAGCGGGTCGAGCTGGCTGTCGTGGGACAGGCCCTCGATGGTCACGATGGTTGCGCCATCGGCTTCGGGCGCCAGCACCATGCAGGAATTGACCGGCTCGCCGTTCATCAGCACCGCGCACGCGCCGCACTCGCCGGCCTCGCAGCCGTTCTTGGTGCCTGTCAGGACGAGTTGCTCCCGCAGCACCTGCAGCAGCGTATGGTGGGACTCAACCGCCAGCGTGAAGGGCTCGCCATTCACTGTGAAGTGGATGGTGTGGTTCATGCGAGGCCTCCGGCGGCAGACGACGGGGCATCCTGAGCGGGTGAGCGGCTCAACATGGTGGGCGAAGCAAGGCCAGTCGAAGGAGCGCTTAATAGTTCCAACACGCTCTGCACCCCCCGGCGCGTCAACACGGCGACCATGCCCCGGCGATAGGCGGCGCTGGCGCGGATGTCGTCGATCGGGCGGGCAGCCTCCGCGGCCAACTGCGCTGCGCGGGCCACGCCCTCCGGTGAGACATCCCCGGCGAGGGCGGCCTCGGCCTCCGGTGCGCGCAGCGGCGTCGGTCCGGCCGCGCCGATAGCGATGCGCCACACGAAACGGTCCGCATCCTTCGACTGGTGGAACTCCGTTATCGGTGTTGAGTCGCCCACCCGCTCAGGATGCTCCGCTTGCCCGCTTCCAGCTTCCGGCTTCCAGTTTCCAGTTTCCAGCTTCCGGTTTCCGGCCCACACCGCCACGCTCACACTGGAAATGTCGCCCACCTTCGTGCGGCCCAGCTTGTTGAACGCGCCGGCAGAACGGGGCGCAACCGGAGGCAGGTGGATGCTTGTGAGAAACTCGCCCGGCTGGAGCGCGTTGCGCCGCGGACCGGCAAAGAACTCGTGGACCGGGATGCGCCGCGTGCCCTGGGGCCCGTAGACCTCCATGACGGCTTCCAGGCAGTACAGCGCGGGTGCACTGTCGGCGGCCGGGCTGGCGTTGCAGCAGTTGCCGCCGACCGTCGCCCGGTTGCGGAGCTGATAGGAGGCGACCGATTCGCAGCACTGCGCCAGCAGGTCGTAGTCCTGGCGGATGAGCGGGTGGGCGGCCACCTGGTTCATCGTGCAGGCCGCGCCGATGACCAGCCAGCCATTGTCGCTGCGCGCGATGTCGCACATGCCGGGCAGATGTTTCAGGTCGATGATGCGCTCAGGGCGGATGAACCCACCACGCACGCGGATGAGGAGATCGGTCCCGCCCGACAGCGGGCGAACTGTGCCGTTGCCGGAGGCCAACAAGGCACTGGCTTCGGCAAAATCCTGGGGGATAATGTAATCAAAAGGCTGCAACGTTGCTTACCTCGGGATCGCGATGGTGGTGATAGACGGTGCAGGGAAGCGCACCACCCGCCCCTTGCCTGACATCGTACATCTGTGTCAGGCAAGGGGTATTCTACATGAACATGTCCTTAAGGTCAAGCACGCGTGCTGTGCGGCTGGTATTGCACAAGCTACGTACAATACACGCAAACCTGACGCTTGACCATCGCAAAGCCTACTCGATGTTGCTGCGCTTCAGCAAGCGGACAGCAAGGGAGCACCCTGAGCGGAGGGCGTCACAGCCAAGACTTGCTTGGCTGCGACGCACGCAGTCGAAGGGCGCTTCCTTGAAAGAGCATCCTTCGACTGGCGATACGCCGTTGCCTGGCCGTGAGTTGTTCACCCGCTCAGGATGCTCACGTCCCGCCGTGGGACGCACCCTACTCGATGTTGCTGCGTCCGAGCGTCGAACGCAGCAGCAGGCTGTGCCGTAAGTCCTACTCGAGGTTGCTGCGCTCGACGACGCCGAACCGCGACGGCGGCAGCAGGACGAACAGCAGGTTCATCAGGATGCCGACGATCGCGGCGAACACGATGGCCGGGATGCCGTTCGGGAAGAGCACCGGAATCTGGAACGGGTACAGCCCGTTGGGCAGGGCCATTGCGCCGCCGATACCCAGAATCAGGATGGTTGCGCCCACCGCCAGGTTCTTCGGATCGAACAGGTTGACCTTTTCACTCTGGAGCAGCGCAATACCCTGCTTGCCGATGACGCCGAACAGGTAGATGGCCAGGCCGCCCGTCACGGCGACGGGGATGGTGTTCACGAGTGCGGCCAGCTTGCCGACGAAGCCGAGCAGGATCGCGATGCCGCCTGCCGCGAAGAGAACCGGAATCGAGTAGTTGCGCGTGATCGCCATCAGCGAGTTGTTCTCGCCGTAGTTCGTGCCTGCGCAGCCGCCGAGCAGGCCCACCACGATGTCATCCGCGCCGTCGGCGACGAGGTTCAGGCCGATGAGGTTCTTGATGGAGGTCGGCTTGCGGCCCATATCCTTCGCGAGCTGGTCGATGTAGAGGCTCATCTGGTACAGGTGGGCGGTGGATTCGGGGATGGTGGCGATGGCGATGAGCGCGAC
>DAOUGK010000430.1:0-9485 GCA_034429055.1 Anaerolineae bacterium
AACCATCGTACAATCGGCGGCATCAACCTTCTCACACTGGAGCAGCCATGCCCACTATGACCCCCCGCGAGCGCGTGCTGGCCGCCGTGTCGCGCCGTCGGCCAGACCGCGTCCCGAAGGACCTGAGCTGGGGCTTCACCCCCGCCGTCCTCGACACCTTCCGCCGGCACACCGGCCGCGACGACCCCGACGAATACTTCAACATCGACGTGCGCTTCGTCGCCACGGACCTCCCACCGGAGGCCGCCGCGCTGGACCGCGCCGCGCGCCGCGACCGCTATGCCGCCTACTACCCCGGCCTGCCCGCGGAGGCCGAGATTACCGAGTGGGGCACGGCCCACCTGCCCGGCACGTTCTACCACTTCACCAGCATGATCGCGCCGATGACGGGGTTCGACACGCTGCGCCAGTTCGAGACTTTCCCCCTGCCCGACTACGCGGACCCGGCACGGCATGCCCACGCGAGCGCGCAGATTCGGGCGCACCACGCCCGCGATCTGGCGGTCGGCGGCGCAATGGCCGTCACCATCTTCGAGGTGGCCTGGCAGTTGCGCGGGATGGAAGAGCTGTTCCGCGACTTCCGTGACCAGCCCGCGTTCGCAGAGTGCCTGCTGGATCGCATCACGACCATTCGCTGCGGCCAGGCGCGCTTCTTTGCGGAGCAGGACGTCGACGTGCTGGTGCTGGGCGACGACGTGAGCATGCAGACGGGCATGTTGATGAGCCCGGCGACCTGGCGTCGGTGGTTCAAGGGCCGGATGCAGCGCAGCATCGCCGCGGCGCGCGCGGTTAAGCGCGACCTGCCGGTGTTCTACCACTCGGACGGCAACCCGTCGGCCATCATTCCGGAGCTGATCGAGATCGGCGTGACCATCCTCAACCCGGTGCAGCCGGAGTGCATCGACCCGGTAGCCGTCAAGCAGCGCTACGGCGACCGGCTGGCCCTATGGGGCACCATCGGCACGCAGACGACGATGCCGTTCGGCACGCCGGACGACGTGCGCGCGGAAGTGAAGCGGCGCATCGAGACGGTGGGCTGTGACGGCGGGCTGGTGCTCGGCCCAACGCACAGCCTGGAGCCGGATGTGCCGTGGGAGAACATCGTCGCGCTCTATGAAGCGATCGAGGAATACGGGGTGTACTGAGGCCCATGCGCAGCAACTTTCCTGGCCCGTCCTGCGTAATGGAAGGTGATATGCTCGCAAGGAGGGCTATATGACGAACTTTCTGATTACCTGGTTGATAACGGCGCTCAGCCTCTACATCATCTCCCGGCTGCGCTTCGGGATCGAGATCGAGAACGCAGGGACGGCGCTCGTCGCCGCGCTCGTGCTGGGCCTGCTGAACGCGTTCGTGCGGCCCGTGCTCGCCTTCCTGTCGCTGCCCATCACCGTCCTGACGCTGGGGCTGTTCGCGCTGGTCCTGAACGCACTCATGCTCATGCTGATGGCCGCCCTCGTCAAGGGGGTGAAGGTGCAGGGCTTCTTCGGCGCCCTGTTTGCGTCCATCCTGCTCAGCATTCTGACCTGGATCATCTCGGCCATCGTGCGCTAAGAAAACCTGGCCGGAGGGATGAGGCGCCTCATCCCTCCGGCCAGGTTAGCCGTAATCAGTGCCCGCTGTCAGCCGACGGCGCGTGCGGCGAGCTGAAAATCTCCGGGTTCTCCGGCCCCTCGACGTTCAGAAAGCCCACCAATCCCCGCTCCATCCGCGACAGCGCATGATCCACCAGCACGTACCGGCCCGGCACATCCACTTTGAACTCGACCATCGTCGCGCCACCCGCGGGCACGAGTGTCGTCTGTACGTCCGTCAGCGGCGGCGCGGTGATCGACGCCTGGTCGTACACCCGGTCGAAGATCTCGCCGATGACATGGAACGATGAGGTGTAGTTCGGCCCGCCCACGCCGAAGAAGATGCGCACCGTCTCGCCTACGTTCGCCTGCAGCGGCTTCTGGACCGTCAACGCGCCCACCGCGCCGTTGAACGTCACGTACTCGGCCTGCTCGGCCAGCAGCTTGTCCACGTTGAAGGTCAGGTCGCCGTGCTGGCCGTAGTCCTGCTGGGTATAGAGTTCGCCCTGCATGACGTAGAACTCGCGGTCGACCGGCGGCAGCCCGCCTTCGGGTTCGACCAGGATCAGCCCGTACATGCCGTTGCTGATGTGTGCAGCCACCATCGGCGTCGCACAGTGGTAGACGTACAGGCCCGGGCTGAGTGCCTTGAAGGTAAAGCTGCGTTCCTCGCCCGGCGGCACCTGGGTCACGGTTGCGCCGCCGCCCGGCCCGGTTGCGGCATGGAAGTCGATCGAGTGAATCATCTTGCTGTCGGCCTTGTTCGACAAGTGCACCTCGACCGAGTCGCCTACGCGCACGCGCAGCATCGGCCCCGGCACCTGGCTGTTGAACGTCCAGTAGTTGTAGGTCGTGCCGTCGGCCAATTGGCCCTTCAGTTCGACCGTCTCCAGGTCCAGCCGCACGCTCTGCGGCCCGCGCGCGCCGATCGGCGCGGGCAGGTCTGTCGGATCGGCCACGATATCCGCGCCGGTCGCTTGCGGCCCCACGACCACATCGCCGACGACCAACTTGCCGACCATGCCCGCCTGCCGGTGGCCCGGCACGCTGCAAAAGTACTCGAATTCGCCGGGCTGGCTCGCACGGAACACCGTCGTGCTGCTGGAATCGCGGCCCGCGAACTGCTCGGTCGCCGCGCCAAACTCAGGGAACACGATGTCATGCAGCGCGCCGTCGCCGTTAATCAGTGTGACCTGCACGACCGCGCCCTCGGCTACCTGCAACGTGGGATTGATCTGGCCGTCGATGGTGCCGCCGACGCCCACGTAGAACAGGCCCTCATGTCCGACCTCGGTGCGCAGCGTGAACGACACATCGGGCACCAGCGACACATCCGCCGCCGGGCCACCCTGGCGGACAGGAATGGCCTGGCCGCTGGTCCCGGAGGACTGCGCCGCGCCGTGCTGCATGCCAGAGGGTTGCGCCCCCACCGTGGGCTCTGCTGCCGCCGTGTGGTCTGCACCGGGTTGCGGTGTGGCCGCTTCCTGGGCTGCCATAGCCCGCATCGTGCGCGCCGTCAGGGCGCTCGCGCCGAGCCACCCGCCGATGATAAAGCCCAGCATCAAAATCAAGGAGATTACGATCAGTCGTATCTCACTCTTGCGTTCACTTGCATTCATCTTATCTCCTCATCATCCAGCACTTCACTTGCTCGTTGCTCCAACCTCAGAATCAATCTTGCATATGTAACTAATAGCATAGAGTGGCCTTAAAGTCAGTATGAGAAACTACGGGCAGCGCGTGTTACAATGTTGAGGTTCGCGCTCGTTGGTTCGCGCCGGCATCCGGCACACAGGGCACGGGAGCATGTTGCTGAAATCCCAGACTCACACGGTTGTACGTAACGGCCAGCCGCAGCGCCGCACGGAGTCGCGACGCGCCAGGTGTTGCGCAGCGGCGCTCCTGCTCGGGGTCGTGCTCTGCCTGGCCGCCTGTCGCGGCGCGCAAGGCGACAATCCCGGATCCGGTCCGCTCACGGTGTCGGCAGCCGCGGACCTGACCTACGCCTTTCAGGAAATCGGCAAGGCATTCGAGGCTGAGACCGGGCACACGATCGTGTTCAACTTCGGCTCGACGGGCCAACTGGCCCAGCAGATCGAGCAGGGCGCGCCGGTAGATGTATTTGCAGCCGCAAACGTCAGCTTCATCGACGACCTGGAACGGCAGGGGCTGATCCTGGCGGACACGAAGCAACTGTATGCCCGCGGCCGCCTTGCACTGTGGCTGCGTGCGGACAGCCCGCTGGAGGTCAGCCGTATCGAGGACCTGACACAGCCCGCCATAAGGCGCATTGCCATCGCCAATCCCGACCATGCGCCCTACGGCATGGCGGCGCGGCAGGCACTGCACGCGGCCGGCGTGTGGGAGGCCGTGCAGCCGAAGCTGGTGCTGGGCGAGAATGTGCGGCAGACGCTACAGTATGCCGAGACAGGCAATGTGGATGTTGCCATCGTTGCGCTATCTCTCTGCGTGCCCGCGGCATCCGCCGGGGGGGAAGCCGGTCGCTGGTCGCTGGTGCCGGAGGACCTGCACGCACCCATCGATCAGGCGCTGGCGGTGGTCAAGGGCGCAGCGCACGCGGACGCGGCGCGTGCCTTTGCCGAATTCGTCAATGGCCCACAGGGACGGCCCATCATGCGCAAATATGGGTTTGTCCTGCCGGGCGAGGAAGCCGCACCATGAACTGGTCTGCACTCTGGCTGTCACTCCAAGTCACGGCGGTCGCGACCGTGCTGATGATGGCGGTGGGGCTGCCTCTGGCGTTGCTCCTGGCGCGGCGGCGGTTCCGGGGGGCAACGCTGGTGGAGGCGCTGGTCAGCCTGCCGCTGGTGCTGCCGCCCACGGTGGTGGGCTACTACCTGCTGCTGGCACTGGGCCGCGGCAGCCCCGTCGTCGAATGGTTCGGCTGGCGCATCCTGTTCACCTGGGGTGCGGCGGCCATCGCGTCGGCGGTCGTCGGCTTGCCGCTGCTGGTGCTATCTGCGCGCGCGGCCATTGCAGGGGTCGATCCCACGCTGGAGAATGCGGCCCGTACACTGGGGTCGTCGGAGCCCGCGGTGCTGTGGCGCATCACATTCCCGCTGGCGCGCCGCGGCATCCTGGCCGGCCTCGTGCTCGCATCGGCGCGCGCGTTGGGCGAGTTCGGTGCAACCCTGATGGTGGCCGGCAACATCCCCGGCCGCACGCAAACGCTGCCGTTAGCCATCTATGATGCCGTGCAGAACCGGAGTTACGCGCAGGCTAACGGCATGGTGCTGCTGATGACATTGCTGGCGTTCGTGAGCCTGTGGGCCGTGCGGCGGTTTGAGCGACCGCGTCCGCCTCGTAGGGCTGCGGACACCACCGGGGAAAGGTGAGATGGGACTGCCAATTTCTGTGCCGGCCGGCGCCGCGCCCTGCCTTGCCGCCGACTTCACCGTGCAACGACCCGGCTTCCACCTGCACGTACGGCTGGAGGTCGGCGCGGAGATCCTGGTGCTGTTCGGCCCCTCGGGTTCGGGCAAGACGACCACCTTGAATGCGATTGCCGGGCTTATCACGCCGGAGCAAGGATCCATCGTCCTGGAGGGACAAACGCTCTTCTGCAGATCGGACGATGCGCGGCCTATCCATGTCCCTGCGCGGCAGCGACACATCGGCTATGTCTTCCAGCAGTATGCCCTGTTTCCCCATATGACTGCCCTCGAAAACGTCGCCTACTCGCTGCATGGGCCGCAGCGACTGCACCGCGGCGGCGAATTCCTGGCACGCATGAACCTGGCGCATCTGGCCGATCGGTATCCGCACGAGCTATCCGGCGGCCAGCAGCAGCGGGTGGCGCTGGCGCGGGCCCTGGCAGCTGCACCGCGTGCGCTGCTGCTGGACGAGCCGTTCTCGGCCCTGGATGTCGCGGTCCGGCAGCATCTGCAGCGCGATCTGCTGGCCTTGCAGCGCGAGCTCGGGCTGGTCGTCATCTATGTGACCCACCGGCTGGAGGACGCCTTTGCCGTCGGGCAGCGGCTGGCCGTCATGCGCGACGGCCGGGTCGAGCAGGTCGGCCCCCTGGCCGAAGTGTTCCGTTATCCGGCTAACCAGCATGTCGCGGAGATTATGGGCATTCCCAATCTGTTGCGGGCGCAGGTGATGGCCGCGCAGCCGGACAGCCTGGTGCTGGACTGGGACGGTCTCCAACTGATGGCGCCGCCGCAGGCCCTGGCCGCAGGCAGCCGCGTCATGGCTTACGTGCGGCCCGAGGATGTCAAGGTCCTTTACCCCGACCGACCCCTGGTAGACGCAGTGCGGTTCAACCTGGTCACCGGTCGTATCATTGCAGTCAGTCTCCACCCGGGCGGCCGTACCTTGACCATCATGCTCAACAATCAACACCTGATCGAGGTGCGACATGCCAGCCACACCTATGCAGCACTGGACCTGAAAATAGGAGATGAGGTGCAGCTTTCGCTGCGCCGCGAGGCCCTGGTAGTCGTCGGCCAGGCATAGAAGGATTCCATCCAGGCAGCGAATACATGGGAGCACAATCAGCATGAAAAGCCATCGTAAGGAACTCTGGTTCAACGTGCCGGGGCGGCGCGGGTTCATCAACATCACATCGCAGGTGGAGGCCGCGCTGCACGAGAGCGGCATCCAGGAGGGCTTGTGCCTCGTCAACGCCATGCACATCACCGCGTCGGTGTTCATCAACGACGACGAGAGCGGCCTGCACCATGATTACGAGGTCTGGCTCGAAGGATTGGCCCCGCATGAACCGATGGGCAAGTACTGGCACAACCGGACAGGCGAGGACAACGCGGACGCGCACATGAAGCGGCAGGTGATGGGCCGCGAGGTGGTTGTCGCGGTGACCGGCGGGCGGCTCGACTTCGGGCCGTGGGAGCAGATCTTTTATGGGGAGTTCGACGGCGGGCGGCGCAAGCGCGTCCTGGTCAAGATTATCGGGGAGTAGAGCGTTTCGGCCACGCTAGCGGGTTGCCAGCCCTGCCAGCCAACGAGTTGCAATTTGTCACAATTCGATGCATGATATGTTTGTCATCTGAAAATCGCGGCTGGAGGAGCTCCTCATGCGCATACGACTCATAACGACCTTCGTGGTCTCGGTCTTCGTGCTGTTCCTGTTTGCGGCCAGCGCTCACGCGGATGGCGGCACGCACGTTGTCCGCGCGGGCGAGACGCTGGCAAAAATCGCCCGCCAGTACGGCGTCAGCGCGACGGCGCTGGCGCGCGCGAACGGCATCAGCAACCCTAACTTCATCCGCATCGGACAGCGTCTGGTGATTCCCTCAGCCGGCGGGGGCAGCAGCGGCGGCGCGGCCAGCACGAGCGGCGCAACCTACAAGGTGCGTAGCGGCGATACGCTGAGCGCCATCGCGGGGCGCCTCGGCGTGTCCACATCCGCGCTGGCGGCCGCGAACGGCATCACCAACCCGAACCGCATCTATGTGGGCATGGTGTTGCGCGTCCCCGGCAAGTCGGGGGGCTCAACCGGCGGCGCCGCCGGCGGATCGGGCGCGGGCACGCGCTTCGTGGTCAGCATCTCATCCCAGCACTGCTGGCTGTACCGGGGCGGCGCGCTCATCGGTGACTGGCGCTGCTCGACGGGCCGGCGCGGCGCAGGCACTTCCATCGGCACGTTCCGGGTGCAATCGAAGCTGCGCAACGCCTGGGGCTCGACCTGGGGCTTCTACATGCCGTACTGGCTGGGCATCTACTGGGCGGGCAGCATGGAAAACGGCATTCACGGCCTGCCCTACTACCCGTCGGGGCAGAAAACCTGGGCCGGGCTGGTCGGCACGCCCATCACCTTCGGCTGCGTCATGCTCGACGATGCCAACGCCAAGCTGCTCTGGGACACGGCGTACATCGGTATGCCGGTCGTTATCACGCGGTAGAGCATAAAACGGGGGAGCGTCCTTCGACCATGACCGCACATAGTGCGGCCCGCCCGCACCCTGTGCGGACTCCGTTCAGGATGCTCCCCTGTTCCGCGTGATCCGTCTATTCCGTGGTTACGTCTACCCGCACCGCCCGGCAGAAGATCGGGTTACTGAGCGCCAGCATGTTGCCCTCTGCGTCGCGAATCTCGACCGCGCACCACCCCTGCCCCGGCGTCACCTGCCACTCGGCCTGCCCATCGCCTCCCGCCCGCCATTCGTGGATGACCGCGCCATCGACCACCGCGCGCACGACCGCGTCGGGCAGACAGTTCGTCCACGCGCAGCGGAACGCGGCTCCCTCATCGGACAATACCAGTTCGTCGCCCATGCCCGCGAGTGCGTCCCCCGCCTGCGCGTGCAGCTCCAGCCGCGGGCCGCTGCTCAGATACAGCCTGCCTCGGCGGATGGCGTCGAGCAGCGCGTCCTCCGTGAGTTCAGCCGCGTACACGTACGCGAATGGTTCCGTGTCTCCTTCCGGGTAGAAATCATGGCAGTCCGTCCCGCAGGTCGCCACGATGCGCAGCCCTGCGTTCAGCCAGCCGTACCACAGCGCCAGGTTCTCCGCGTTGCCCGAATCGCCGTTCCACCGGCCGTTCCAGACCTCCACCGCGCGCGCCGGGCCAGGCATCACGTCGTCATAATGCCAGGCGCAGCCCGTGCAGTAGGGATCGTCGATGGCGTGCGGATGCGCAATGATGAACAGGCGGCCTGCGGCGTCTGCTGCGCGGGCAATTGCGGCCATCCCCCCCGAGCCCGGCTCAGCGCGCCACTCCACCCACTCGCTGCCGCCCAGGCACAGCGCATGACCCCAGAAGGTCGTCAGTTCCATCCCGCGGGCGGGCAGCACGCGTGGCGAGGACATGCGGTCCAGCTCAACCAGCCCGGACACCGTGTTGTGGTCGGTGAGGAAGAAGAAATCGAGGTCGCGCGCCTCAGCCGCGGCAATCCGCCCCGCGACCGGTACATGGCCGTCCGAATGGAGAGTATGGGTGTGCAGATCCCCGCGATACCAGGCGGGGCCGCCGTACGGCGGCCCCGCGGGCAGTAGAGCCGCTTGCACAGCAGCCGGCAGGCTATCGGCTGCGGCGCCGCCCTGCGAGGCGATGTCCAGCGTGTAGGGACACGCCGTACCGGGCACCAGCCCGTGCGTCTCGACCTGCAGCATCCACGCGCCTGCGGGCAGCGGCCCTGCGAGATAGCCGGGCGTCGCAGCCTCCGCGCTGATGGAAATCTCCTGGGCCGCGCGGCAGCAATGGCTGGCCCCGCGCCAGCCATCCGGCCCGAACAGCGTCAGGCTCAACACATTGGCGATGCCCTGTTCAGCCGGGGGATCGAAGGCGAACCGCACGTCGAGCCGGCAGGTCCCCGCGGGCAGTTCGAACGGGTAGGGGATGAAGCGCTTGTGGTCCGCGCGGGTCAACGTCTGGCGGTCGTGCAGGTGCATGGCGGAACTCCTCGGGCCGGGATAGCCGCGGGATTATACGGTGCGGCGGGGAACCGGCCAAATCCTCCGTGGTGAAAGCACGCCAACGGATTGGCGCGCTGCCCCATAGCGGGGTACAATGCCATGCAGTGTATAGCTGTTACGGCTAGCTGCCAGATTTCCCATCTACCCACCACAGGAGAATCGAAGATGCATAGACCCTGGTTCAAGGCGCTGTCCCTGGTCACGATCCTGGCATTAGTGCTGCTGGCGTTCCCGCTGCCGAGCGCGATCGCCGCCACCCCGACCGACCTCTTCTTCTCGGAATACATCGAAGGCTCAAGCTATAACAAGGCACTCGAAATCTACAACGGCACCGGCGCAGCGGTCAATCTGGCCGGTTACAGCGTTCGAATGTTCTTTAATGGCAGTTCAACTGCGACAACAACACTCAATCTAAGCGGCTCTCTCGCAGACGGTGATGTCTATGTTATTGCTAACACAAATGCTACCACCCCAGCGGACCCTGCCATCCTAGCACAGGCTGACCTAGTAAGT
>DAOUGK010000431.1:0-3689 GCA_034429055.1 Anaerolineae bacterium
AAGCGTTCCAGAACCACCTGCCGGACCAGGTACACCTCGTGAGTATCGTGGAACTTGTCCCGGTGCCGGGCCAGGATCGCGGCGGGCTTCAGGTCCAGCACGAACAGGTCGTGGATCACCAGGCGCTCCCGGTTATCGCGCAGCCGCGCGCGAACCATCTGCCAGAGCTCCTCGCTGCGCTCCCGGTGCAGGACTTCACTCTCGACGGAGGGACCGGTGTTCCGGGGCAGCACGTCCAGCGCGTCCTCCGGCAGATCGGAGAGCACGATGGTGCGCGGGCGGGGCCCGGCCCGGCGCAGCTCCTCGATCACCGCGCTGTGCGCGCACATCTTCAGATAGGCCAGCAGCGCGCGCAGGTCGCGGAAGCGCCGGAACTTGTCCGGCGTCCAGGCCGCCCACATGCGTTCGAAGGCCCGGTTCGCGAGGTCGTGGATATCGCCGCCGCTGTGCGCCAGCTCGGGATGTTGGGCCACCCAACTCCGGACCAGGGGGAGATACTGCGCGCAGATGGACTCCCAGGCCCGTTGGCTGTTCTGCTCCAGGGCGCGGCGGAATAGTTCGAAGCAATCAGGGGAATCGTGGTTGTGCCCGCGGAAGAAGAGCGCGGTCTCATCTGCGCAATCGCGGGTGAGCTCGTCCAGGGTCTTCGACGGCGAACCGGCAGACGGTAACTCGGCCGTAGTCATCGACCACGCTCTTTCGAGTCGGCTGCGTGCAAATCCGACCTCGCACAGTATCGCGCCGGTCTGCGCAGGAATCAATACCCCGATGAAATCTCAGTTCGATTCTACTACCTTCGTTGCACCCCGCGCAGTAGGCCATGAGACAGGCCTCAGCGGATTTCGGATGTATACTGCGTAATCATCATCTCGCTGGAGGAAGGACCGATGAACGGAGCACAATGGCTGGCGCGGCGGCTGCACCGCTGGGGGATCGAGCAGCTCTTCGTCCTGCCCGGGAACGGCCTGTTCCCGTTCCTGGACGCCTTTGTCGATGGCGACATCGGCATCGTCGACGTCCGCAACGAGCAGGGCGCGGCGTACATGGCCGATGCCTGGGGCGCCATGACCGGCCGGCCGGGCGTGGCCGCGGTCAGCGCGGGACCGGGCCACACGAACGCGCTCACCGGGCTGACCAATGCCTGGTGGGACGGCCGGCCGATGGTGCTCATCAGCGGCTGCAGCCCACAGGAGACCGAAGGCGCGGACACCTTCCAGGAGCTCGACCAGGTCAGCATGGCGCGGCCGGTGTGCAAGTGTGCAGCCAAGGTCCATCACATCGACGCGCTGCCCCAGCAGGTGCGCACCGCCTTCACGCTCGCGGTGAGCGGCCGACCCGGCCCGGTGCATCTAACCATCCCGCACGATGTCTTCGCCGCGGAGATGGACGCGACGCTGGCCGAAGCCCCTGACCCCATCAGCCTGTTGCAGGCGCAGCCGGCTGGGGCGGGCGACGGGGAGCTGGTGCGCCGGGCCGCGCAGATCCTCGCGGCCGCGCAGCGACCCTTCCTCCTGGTCGGCAGCGGGGCCTTCTATGCGCGCGCCTGGGACGCGCTCCGTGAGTTCGCCGCGCTGACCGACATCCCCATCCTGTCGCACATCTGGGATCGCGGCTGCATCGAGGAGGCGATCCCCCAGTATGCAGGCATCACGCGCGGGGGCCACTTCACCAACAGTGCGCTGCCGAAGCTGGCCGAGGCCGACGTGGTGCTGACGGTGGGCGCGCGCATCGACTACCGGATGGGCCGCGGCCGGCCGCCGCTCTTCCCCCGCGACGCGCGCGTCCTTCGAGTCGACATCGAGCCGTCCGAACTCACGCGCAACGTGGTCCCCGAAGTCGGCATCACCGGCGATCCCCGGACCGTGCTGCGCCAACTGGCGGATGAGCTCCGGGCGCTTGGGGCCGCGCCGCACTCCCCCTGGCTGGCGGAGGTGCGGGGGGCGCGGCAGACGCTGTTCACCGAGTGGGCGTCACGCGGCTACGAGGATGACTGGCCGCTGACCTCCATGCGCGTCTGCCGGGAGATCCGGCCGTTCCTCGATCAGGACATCACCTTCCTGATCGATGGCGGCAACATCGGCCAGTGGGCGCACATGGCGCTGTTCGACCGGCATCCGGGCCACTGGCTGACGTGCGGCACGAGCGGCGTGGTGGGCTGGGGGCTGTCGGGCGCGGTCGCGGCCCGGCTCGCGCGGCTGGGACACCCGCTCCTGCTGCTCAGCGGCGACGGGTCGGCCGGCTTCAACCTGAGCGAGATCACCACGGCCCTGCGCTTCGGCACGCCCTACGTGGCGGTCGTTGCGCACGACGGCGCCTGGGGCATCGTGGCCGACGACCAGCCGGAGGGCCGGCGCATCGCCAGCCAGTTCGGCGCCAGCGGGTACGGTGCGATCCGCTTCGACCGGGTCGCGGAGGCGCTCGGCGCGACCGGCGTCTACATCGAGCACGCCGCACAGCTCGGGCCGGCCATTGCGGCCGGGCTGGCCGCCAACACCGTGACGGTCATCCACGTACCCCTCCAGTGGGCCAGTCTGCACGCCTGGGCCGGGCGCTATGGCGGCGGGCCCGGCGCAGGAAGGTAAGTCGGAGTTTCCATCGTGGAGCGCGTCCGAGAATGTTGGAATGCCAAATGTGGCTGCCAGCAGGGGCACGCTGAGCGGAGTGGCGGCCCCTCCTTGGCTGGCCCACAGTCGAAGGGCACCGCCAGCTTCCAGTTTCCAGTCACCAACAGCGGAGGCACAGCCATGACACACATCCTCGACGGCCACATCCACCTGATGGGCCCTGAACCCGCCGCGCCGGGCTTCCTGGCCGAGCTCCAAGCCGCAGGCGTCAGCGGCGGCGCGCTCATCTCCCAGCCGCCGGCCTCGTTTGCCCGCGATACTCAGGACGTGCCATCGTCCGCCGCCCGGCTGCAGCACGTGCTCGACTGGTGCGCGCTCAGCTCAAACCTCTACCCGCTCTTCTGGATCGACCCGCTGGAGCCGGATGTGCTTGACCAGGTGGCGCTGGCCGCGGGCCGCGGCGTCGCCGGGTTCAAGGTCATCTGCGACCATTTCCATCCGAGCCATCCGGCCGCGCTGACCACCTTCCGCGCCATCGCCGCGACCGGCCGGCCCATCCTCTTTCACTCCGGGATCCTGTGGGACGGTAAGCCCTCATCCGAGTACTGCCGGCCCGCGGGCTTCGAGGCGCTGCTCGATGTGCCGGGGTTGCGCTTCGCCCTGGCACACATCGGCTGGCCCTGGTGCGACGAGTTGATCGCCGTCTACGGCAAGATGCTCAATGCGTGGGGACACCACCGAGCGTCCGGTGTGGAAATGTTCGTGGACATCACCCCCGGCACCCCACCCATCTACCGCCGCCGTGCGCTCACTGATCTCTTCGGCGCCGGCTACGATGTGGCCGATCACGTCATCTTCGGCAGTGATTGCCGCGCGCCCGGCTACAACAGCGCGTGGGCGCGCGAATGGCTCCAACGCGACGAGGAAATCCTGAACTCCCTCGGCGTGGGCCGGGATGTGCTGGACAAGGTGCGGGGCGAAAACCTGCACCGCTTTCTCGGCCTGTCCGGGGAGCAGGTGGCACGCGCCACTCCGCAGCCCGGCATCTGACGGCAGGACTGGGCAGAAGAGAGATTGGAATCGAGGCTTCAGCCGGTTAGGTTGCCTGTATGGGTACACAACCAA
>DAOUGK010000432.1:0-15516 GCA_034429055.1 Anaerolineae bacterium
GGGCCTGGCACGGCTGCCCGCGGCCAACTGGCTGCGGGCTCGGATGGGCCGAGCGCCGGTCGGCCCGTGGAGCCTGCACTTCCGCCGCAATCCATCCCGGTTCAGCATCGCCAAGGCCCGGCACACCCTGAGCTACAATCCCCGCATCGACTTCGCGACGGGCATGCGGCTTACTGAAGCCTGGCTCCGCACAGAGGGGCATTTGGACTGAGCTACACAGGGAACTCCTGGCGACTCACCATGAATGCCAGGTGTAGTCGGAGTCGAGGCTTTCGCCGGTTTAGGTGTATACGCACACAGGCCGCCCGACCGGCTAAGAGTCCATCCGAAAAACCGCTGGGGCCGGTCTCCGACCGGGCCAGGGGGCACGGTCGGAGACCGGCCAGAGCATTTCTCGGATAGGCTCTGAGGCCTCGACTCCAACCTGCGACATGGCGTCATACCTGGAATTTCTGGGCGGTTTATGCTGCCGCTTGTCCGAAGCCTGTTTTTCGGCTATACTTGGCCGCATGCGAGTGTACCTGGAATCACTCGGCTGCCGGCTGAACTACGCCGAGATGGCTGCGCTGGGCCGCAAGTTAGCGGCCGCAGGGCATCATCTGGCCGAGTCCGCCGCCGAGGCGGATGTCTGCGTCGTCAACAGTTGCGCGGTGACGGGCGAAGCTGCCCGGCAGAGCCGCCAACTGGCGCGACAGCTTGCGCGCGCCAACCCGGCGGCGAAGCTCGTCGTGACCGGCTGCTATGCCACCCTCGAAGGGGAGACCGTCGCGGCGCTGCCCAACGTGCAGCTTGTCGTCGGCAACACGCGCAAAGATGACCTGCTCGCGCTGCTGGAAGAGCAGGTAGCAGGTGAAAGGTTACAGGTTGCAGGCTCGCTTTCTTCGGGCCAACCTGAAACTTTCAACCTGAAACCTTCAACTGCGTCTGCGCCGCAGAACGGTCGCACGCGCGCCTTCGTCAAGGTGCAAGACGGCTGTCGCAACCATTGTACCTTCTGCATTGTGACCGTGGCGCGCGGGGCAGAGCGGAGCCGGCCGCCCGGCGAGATCGTGGCCGAGGTCAACGCCCTGCACCGGGAAGGCTATCAGGAGGCCGTCATCACCGGCGTCCACCTGGGCGGCTACGGGTCCGATCTCGGCAGCGACCTGGCTGAGCTTGTGACCGCGCTGCTCGCCGGCACGCGCATCCCGCGGCTGCGCCTGTCGTCGCTGGAGCCGTTCGACCTGGCGCCGGACTTCTTCGAGTTGTGGCAGTTGGCCCCTGACCGGCTCATGCCGCATCTGCACCTGCCCGCACAGTCGGGCAGCGATGCCATCCTGCGCCGCATGGCGCGGCGCAATCGGGCTGCGGAGTTCGAGGCGCTGGTTGAGACGGCGCGCGCCCGCATTCCTGGCCTGACGGTGACGACCGACCTGATTGCCGGTTTCCCCGGTGAGACCGCGGCGCACTTTGCCGAGACGGTCGCGTTTGCGCGGCGCAACCGCTTTGCACACATGCACATCTTCCCGTACTCGGCGCGCGAAGGCACGGCGGCTGCGCGCTTTGCAGGGCAGGTGCCCGCGGCGGAACGCAAGCGCCGCGTGCGCATCCTGCACGAATTGGATGCAGAACTGGGGCAGGCCGTGCGCGCCGGTTTCGTGGGCCAGGTGCGGCCGGTGCTGTGGGAGCAGCCGCTGGATGCACAGCCGGAGAACGGCCTGGTAACATGGGCCGGGCTGACCGACAACTACCTGCGCGTGCTGGCGGCGGCGCCCGTGGGCGCAGATCTGCACCAGCGCATCAGGGCGACGCGGCTGGTGGGCCTGCAGGGCGACGACCTGACCGGCCAACTGGTATAAGTGAGTGAGTTAGTCAAGGAGTAGTACCCGTGACACTTGAAGAACGCCTGGATGCGGATTTGAAAGAGGCGATGCGCAGCGGCGACACGACCCGCAAACTGGCTATCCGCGCCGTCAAGACGGCCATCATGGAGGCCAGGGTTTCAGGGAAGGAGCAGCACGCGCTCAGCGAGGATGAGGTCCAAAAGATCATCCAGAAGCAGGTAAAGCAGCGCCGCGACAGCGCGGCCGAATTCGCCAAGGGCGGCCGCACCGACCTGATTGCCAAAGAGGAAGCCGAGATTGCGGTCCTCGAGGCTTATCTGCCGAAGATGATGGACGAGGCCGAGATTCGGGCCCGCGTGCAGGCCGTCATCGCAGAACTGGGCGTGATCGACATGAAGGGCCTGGGGCCGGTCATGAAGCGGCTGACGGTTGAGCTGCGCGGCCTGGCCGACGGCCAACTGGTCAATCGCATCGTGCGCGAGCAGTTGACGCAGTAGGGGCATGTCTTGACGATCGCAAGCCGCGGGCCCGCAGTCGAGGGGCCTCGTCCGGATTGGCGTACGTTTCAGTCACAGGATATCCCGTGGCCGACGCGGCTGCGCGTGTTTGCTATCTGGCTGGTTGTTACGCTGTTGATGATCGCCATCCTGGTCGTGCGCCTGCCCCTGAGCGGGCAGGTGGCGCTCCGGGTGGGCGATGTCGCGCCGCGCGACATCGTGGCCCCGCGCCAGGCAACTTATCTGAGTGACATCCAGACCGAGCAGCGCCGCACGCTGGCCGCCAACGCGGTCGCGGATGCCTATGATCCCCCGCAGGCGCGCATTGGCCGCCAGCAACTCCTCCTTGCCAGTCAAATCCTCGACTACATCACCTCTGTCCGCAGCGATAGTTATGCGGATAACGCGGCCAAGACAGCCTACATCCAGGCCATCGTGGGGCTGGACCTGCCCGCGACGGTCATCAACCGCATCCTGGTGCTGCCGGAAGCCACGTGGGAGCGCGTTGCGGGCGAGGTGCCCGCCGTGCTCGAACAGGCGATGCGCGCCGATATTCGCGAGAACAACCTGGCCGACGAGCGGCGCAAGGTGGCCGCCCGCGTCCGGCTGGACCTGGCCGACGAAGATGCCACGGTGGTCAGCGAGATCGTCCAGGATCTGCTCGTTCCCAACAGCTTTTTTAATTTGGAGCGCACCGAGGAACGCCGCGAGGCTGCGCGCAACGCGGTCGAGCCAGTCAGCGCGACGGTCGAACGCAACGAGATCATTCTGCGCAGCGGGGACATCGTCACGGAGCAGGATGTCGAGGCGCTGCGGGCACTGGGCTTGCAGCAGAGCGGTTGGTCCTGGCGCGAGGTTCGCGCCGCGGCCAGTTTCGTCATGCTGCTCATCGCCGTCTTTCTCTATTATCTCTGGCGGCAGGAACCGCTCCTGTGGTTGCGGCCCCGGCAGATGCTGCTGATTGCCTTTGCATTCATCGTCTTTACTCTGACCGTGAAGGCCATGCTGCCGGCGCGCGCGCTGCTGCCTTATCTCGTGCCGTACGCGGCGCTGCCCATCATTCTGGCGATTGCCGTGAACCTGCGCGTGGCACTGGTGACGATTGGTCTGTTCACGCTCATGGTCGGCTGGATTTCAGCCGGCAGCCTGGAGCTGATGGCGTTTGCAATGTCTGGCGCACTGGTGGGAGCGCTCAAGCTGCGGCGGAGCGACCGCATGGTGAACTTCGCCTGGGCCGCGCTCTATGTGCTGGTCTCCAACCTGTTGGTCGTTGCGGTGTTCCGCATCGGCGCCGGCGCCTGGGATTGGCGCGGCCTGCTGGAGCTATCGGTCGCCTCGTTCGTCAATGCGGTGATAACGGCCACCGTCATCCTCATGGGACTGTACCTGATCGGTGCACTGTTCGGCATCACCACGCCCGTGCAACTGCTGGAGATTTCGCGCCCCACTCACCCCTTGCTGCGGCAGTTATTGCTCAAGGCGCCGGGCACGTATCATCACACGCTGATCGTCAGCAACATGTCGGAGCGCGCTGCGGAAGCCATCGGCGCAGATGCGCTGCTGACGCGCGTCGGGGCCTATTATCACGATGTCGGCAAGACCATCCGCCCCTATTTCTTTGTCGAGAACCGCACGGAGGGCGCGGACCCGCATAGCCGTCTCGACCCGTACACGAGCGCGCAGGTCATCATCACGCACGTCAAGGATGGCATCGAGCTGGCGCGCAAATACCGGCTGCCCGAACGAATCATCGAGTTCATCCCACAGCACCAGGGCACGCTGTTGGTTTCGTACTTCTATCACCAGGCTGTCCAGCAGGCGGGCTCTGCCGAGGCTGTGGACCAGGCGCAGTTTCGTTATCCTGGCCCCCGGCCCCAGACGCGCGAGACTGCTATTACCATGCTCGCTGACGGCGCGGAAGCCACCGTTCGGGCACGCCATCCGGCCTCCATCGAGGAGCTGGAGCAGATTGTCGGGGAGAGCATCCAGAATCGCCTGCTGGCCGGGCAGTTGGACGATTGCCCGTTGACGATGGCCGACCTGGCAGGCATCCGCCAGGCGTTCGTCGATGTGCTGCGCGGTCTGCACCACCCCCGCATCGCCTATCCGTCCGATATGGCCGCGCAGGCTCCGGTAGCCACCACGCCATTTGCCGTCGTGGACGAGGACGCGGTCACCAGCCCGCCTGCGATTCCGCCTTCGAACAATGGGGATGTCCAGGGTGCCATGCCCGCACCAGGGGAACAGGAGAAAGCGTCAGATAATGGCCGAGCAACCGAGACCGATGACCAGCCCGTCTTCTAGCGGGGAACCGGCGGACGAGCCGATCGTCGTGGAGGTCGATGACCTCTACGCCGATGCGGTGGACGGCCGTGACCTGGCGGCTGCCATTGCTGCGACGCTCGCGGCGGAACAGCACGCTGATGACGCCGTGACCCTCGTTGTGACTTCAGATGAAGCCATTGCGGAGCTGAACCTGCATTACCGGGGCGTCGAGGGACCGACGGATGTCCTGTCGTTCCCTGCGCAGGAACCCACCCCCGGCTTTGTCAGCGCGCCGGAGATGAGCGGTTATCTGGGCGACATCGTGATTGCGTTCCCTTACACGCAGCGCCAGGCTGCGGAACTGGGCCGGGATGTGGCGGATGAGCTGCGGCTGCTGGCCGTGCACGGCACGCTGCACCTGCTCGGCTATGACCACGGCACCCCCGCCGAGGAAGCCGCCATGTGGGCACAACAGGACGCGATCCTCGCCCGGCTGGCAGCACAGCCGGACTGACCCGGCAGCGGGCCGCGCCATGAGAGCTTTCTTGCGCAGCTTCGGGTACGCGTTCGAGGGCATTGCCTACACCGTACGCACGCAGCGCAATGCCCGCGTCCATCTGCTGATCGGTGCGCTGGTCGTGCTGGCCGCGGTGTACTTCCGGGTGAGCGCAGCCGAGTGGGCCATCCTGTCGCTGGCCTTCGGCATGGTGTTCAGTGCGGAGATGATCAACACGGTCGCCGAGCTTTCGGTGGACCTGCTGACGCAGCGCCGCCATCCGCTGGCTAAGGCCGCCAAGGATGTCTCCGCGGGCGCAGTCCTGGTGACGGCCCTGGCCGCGGTCGGTGTCGGCATTGCGATTTTCGGCCCGCGGCTGTGGGCGCTGGTCTTCGGATGAACGCCATCATACAGGAGCAGAAGCATGACCCTGAAAATGACCCGCCGCGAGCGGCTCCAGGCGACCGTGGCCGGCCAGCCGGTGGATCGGATCGCCGTGGCGCTATGGCGTCACTTCCCCGGCGACGATCAGCGGCCCGACGACCTGGCCTGGGCAACGCTGGCCTGGCAGGCCCAGTGGGACTGGGACTTTATCAAGGTGTCGCCGGCGAGCAGTTTCTGCCTCGTGGACTGGGGCGCGGAAGACCGCTGGGTGGGCGGCGACGAGGGCAATCGTGAGTACACACGGCGGGTGATCCGGCAGCCGGAACAGTGGGCGACTCTGCCGCTACTCGATCCGCAAAGCGGCCGGCTGGCTGCGCAAATCGACTGCTTGCAGCGCATCGCGTCCGGCCTGATGAGCAGCGCGCCGGCCGATTTGCCGCCGTTCATCCAGACGGTCTTCAGCCCGCTCGCACAGGCCAGGAACCTCGCGGGCGCAGAGCGGCTGGTAACGCACATGCGCCAGGCCCCGGACCTCGTCCATGCCGGGCTGGAACTCATTACGCGCACCACCCTGCGGTTCATCGCCGCGTGCAAGCCGACCGGCATCGCAGGCATCTACTACGCGATGCAATTGGCAAACTATCACTTGTTGAGCGAGGCGGAGTATCGCGCGTTCGGTGAACCGTATGACCGGCGCATCCTGGCCGCGGTCGAGGATTGCTGGTTTAACCTGCTCCATCTGCACGGGCCGGCCGGCATGTTCGACCTGGCCGCCGCCTACCCGGTCCACGCGCTGAACTGGCACGATCGGGAGGCGGGTCCCAGCCTCGCGGAAGGACAGGCGCGCTTTGGCGGCGCCGTGTGCGGCGGGCTGGAACACTGGGATGACATATTGCGTGGCGATCCGGACCTGCTGCGCAGCCGGATTGCCGATGCCATCGTACAGACCGGCGGCCGCCGGCTGATCGTGTCTTCCGGCTGTGTTGCACCGGTCAACGCGCCGTTCAGCAACCTGCGCGCGATCCGCGCCGCGGTCGAGACCCTGATCCCGTGAAGCGGACCTACGTCTATTGCCCGCAGTGCGGCGCGCCGCTGACCGGCCGGGTCAAGTTCGGGCGCGTGCGCCGTGCGTGCCGCTACTGCGGCTTCATCCATTTCGCAGACCCGAAGGTGGCGGTCGCCGCGCTGGTGACGGATGGCCCGCGGGTGCTGCTCGTCCGGCGGCTGGCCGTGCCGCGGATCGGGTTCTGGGCGCTGCCCGCGGGCTACATGGATGCGGATGAGCTGCCGGAGGACGCGCTGGTGCGCGAGATCGCCGAGGAGACGGGCGTCGCGGTGCGTGCAGTGGAACTGCTGGGCGTAGCGCCGCTGGCAGGCTGGGCCGAACGCCGCGGCATCCTGCTGCTCTACCGCGCGGAGCCGGTCGCTTCCATCGCACAGGCCGCGCCTGCGGCCGGGGACGACGTGAGCGATGTGCGCTGGTTCGCGCCGGACACGATTCCGTGGGACGAAATCGCCTTCGAATCCACCGCGGAGACGCTGCGCGCCTGGCTCAAGACCCTGGAGTGACGGATTTGGCTGCCCGGCGGTTATAAACCGCTGCCACTGTGTTGCTACGCAACCCGACGAAGTCTGCCTGCGCAGACTAGCGAGCAACCTACATCCCCCCCAACACCAGCGGCAGGAACAACCGGTGTGCCGCCTCTGGCCCTCCCCGTACGCAGAAGCGCACGTCGTCGATCCAGAAATCGGTCTTGGCGGAATCGCTATCGTTGGCCGCGCTGAACACCAGGTGGAGCGGGTCTGCACCGGCCAGCCCAACCAGGTCCGCGGCCTCCATGCGGTAGAGGTAGCGATCCCACGGCAGCCCATCGGCTGCGGTGTCCGCCGAGTTGCCCGTGCGCAGCAGCGTCGAGAGCGCCGTGCCGTCCGCACTGCGGAACGCCAGGGTCAGGCGGTCATCGTAGGGTGCGGCCGGGTCTGTGCCCCAGCCCGTATCCACGTTATCGATGCGATATTTGAACCACAGGACGCCTTCCGTGCTGTGCGGTGGCAATGTCACGGTGCGCGTCAGGGTGCCCGATGCATTCGGCCCGCCGCTGAAGTGCGCGGCCGGATTGCCGCCGAAAGGCTGCACCGCGAACGGGCCTTCTGCCTGCCACGCTCCCATCTCTGCACTGAAGTCACCGTCAGGAATCAGTTCCGTGCAGCCGGCCAGCGTGAAATCCAGCGGCGGCGCGACGGGGCGCTCAGGGAACGGCCGCGTATCGGGTTCCGTCATCTCCAGCGTTCGCCGTGCGTCGATGCGCCCGTAGCCGAAATAGATGTCCGGGCCTTTGGGCCCCAGGTCCTCCGTCCCAAGCTCGATCAACAGCCGCACCTGGTCCGGGGTCAGGAATGGGTTGCGCGCCAGCACGAGCGCGGCCAGCCCGCTGACATGCGGCGTTGCCATGCTGGTGCCGCCGAGCGAGCCGTAGGCGCCGCCTGGGAAAGTGGAGAAGATGCCCACGCCCGGTGCGGCCACGTCCACGAACGCACCGCGCGTCGAATAAGAGGCCAGCACGTCACTGGCATTGGTCGCGGCCACGGCAATCACGTTGGTATGGGCTGCGGGATAGTGGTTGGACAGGCAGGGCGGTGCGCCGTAGTTCGTGTTCGTGCAGGTGTTGCCGGCTGCAGCGACCACCACGACGCCGCGCTCCCAGGCATAGTTCACCGCCATTTCTTCGCCAAGGCTGTAGCTGCTCGCGCCCAGGCTCATGTTGATGACGTGCGCGCCGTTGTCGGTGGCGTAGACGATGGCCCGAATCAGGTCTTCGTAGGTGCCGATGCCGCCGCCGAATACATCGACGGGCATGAGGGTGGCGCGGCCCGCGACGCCCGCCACGCCGATGCCGTTGTTCGTGCGCGCGGCTGCGATGCCGGCCACATGCGTGCCGTGGCCGTGGTCATCGGTCAGGTCGTTGTCGCCCGCTGCAAAATCCCAGCCATGGATGTCATCCACGAAGCCGTTGGCATCGTCATCGACCCCGTTATCCGGTGTCTCGCCCGGATTAGCCCAGATGGCGTCCGCCAGGTCCGGGTGGGTGATGTCCACGCCCGTATCCAGAATCGCAATCACCACTTCCGGACGGCCCAGCGTGAGATCCCAGGCGGCGGGCATCTGAATGCGGCCCAGCGCCGCCGATTGGTAGGTGGGGTAGAACGGGTCATCGGGCACGAAGTCCAGGTGGAAGGTATAGTTGGGTTCGACCCACTCGATGTCGGGCTGCGCAGTGAGGTCCGCGGCGGCCGCGCTGAGGGACGCGCCCGCGGGTGCCTGCACCAGGACCAGCCCAAGTTGCGGGATGGTGCGCAGCGCACGCGCGCCCAGCGCATCCAGCCGGGCATCCCGGCCGGCGGCATCGCTCGCGGCGGCCGCGTCCGCCAGTTTGACGAGCAACTGCCCGGCCACATGCGGTGCGGTCCAGTCCGGTGCAGGAGTGCGCTGGGCAGTCGGCTCGACCGGCGCGCCTGCTGCCGGCAGGAAGCTCAGAATCAACAACAAGGTTGCGAGGACCCAGGTCAAACCGCGTCTGGCAGACATGGACACTATTGCCTCTCCGGCCTGTTTACCGCAGCGGCACGCCGCGGCCACTTCCGCTGGCCAGGCGTCCCAGCACGGTCGTGAGGTCGTCACCGTTCTGGACGAGATAGGCGGGCACGCCGTTGGCTTGCAGCTCACCGAGCACCGGCTCCCATTCAGGCGCCGGGCCGAAGGTGCGTGCGGCCAGCAGCACTGCGATGGCATAGACCCCGCGCGCCCGCAGGCTGCGCAGCGCGGCCACCCAGCGACTGTCGGTCGATGGCGTGATGACGATCAGGGTGATGTGGCGCGCCAGCGTCGTGCCTTCGCTGGCTAACACCTGCGTCAGCGGCACGCGGCCTTCCGCCTGGATGACGGCCAGAATTTCCTGCAGGCGGATCAACTGGCGTTCGCCGCGGTCAGGCTGCACGACCTCGCGCGCAGCTGCGTAGCTGAGGAACCCAACCTCCCGATCGGCCTCCAGGAAGTGCTGCGCCAGCGACGCCGCAATGGTGACACTGTACTCGACCGTGCTTGGCGGCAGCTCGATTTGCTCCGCGCGGCGCGACAGCCACGGCAACTCAGTATCGTCCACCGGCGATCTCCACGGCGTTTCGGCGTGCGCATCGCCGTACATATCGAGGAACAGCCAGACATCGGACAGGGGATCCAGCTCGAATTCCTTCGAAATCAGGCGGCCTGTGCGCGCGCTGGACGGCCAATGGATCCGGTTGAAGCTGTCGCCGGGGACATAATCCCGTACGCCGGACACGCTTGCCGTGACGTAGGGCGTGCGGCGGTGCAGCGTTTCGCCGCCGGGCAGGTAGCCGCTGGGCGGCATGAACTGCGAGACGTCCACCGTTTGTGGGGTCACGACGAGGGATGTGACTTCCGGTAGCGAACGCGTGAAGCGGAAGATGCCGAGCGGATCGCCGCTCGTAATCGTGATGGGCCCCAGGTTATAGCGGCCGCGGCGCCGGGAAAGCGTGCGCACCTGCCAGCGGGAGGTCGTATTGCGACCGAGCGAGTTGACGACCCGGCTCACATGGTGGCCCGGCAGATTCGAATAGTCGTGTACCTCGACCCAGAGCTTGGGGAAGCGCGAGCGATTGACGAGCTCCAGCGTTTCTTCGAAGTACTTGCCGACCTGCGAACGCTGGGCGCGGGTCGCACGGCGCAGGGCCAACCCACGCTGATTCGCCCATGCCCAAATCAACGCGGCGATGATGACGCCGGAGATGAAGTAGAGCAGGTTGAAGGCAATGTCGCGGCCGCTGGTCGTCGCAAAGACCAGGGCGACGACCCACAGCAGAAAGATGCCGATCGACCGTGTCACGGTCAGCGTGCCCGGATACGCGTGCCGGGCACAGGGATGGACTGGGAGATTTGCTCCACGACTGCGCGTGCTTCGACGTTCTTGATGCGCGCCGACGGGCTGATTATCAGGCGATGAGCGAAGGTCGCCTCCAGCAGCGCCTTGATATCGTCGGGGATGACATAAGTGCGACCGCGCAGCGCGGCCAGCGCCCGGCTCGTCCGGAAGAGGGCCAGGCTGCCGCGCGGGCTGACGCCGAGGTAGATATCGGGATGCCGCCGCGTGGCATTCGCCAGCTCGACGATGTATTCCTTGATCAGGTCGTCCGCATAGATGGACTTCACAGCATTCTGTGCCGCGAGCAGCTCGTCATCGCTCACCACCTGGCCGATTTCCTCGATGGGATGCCGCTCGCGCTGCATGTCGAGCACGTGCATCTCGTCCGCGGCCGACGGATAGCCCAGGCTCAACCGCATCATGAAGCGGTCGATCTGCGCTTCGGGCAAGGGGAACGTGCCTTCGTATTCAATGGGGTTCTGGGTCGCGAGGACGAGGAAGGGCCGCTCCATCGGATAGGTCAGGCCGTCCACCGTCACCTGGCGTTCTTCCATCGCTTCGAGCAGCGCGGACTGGGTCTTGGGCGTGGCGCGGTTGATTTCGTCGGCCAGCACAATCTGGGCCATGACCGGGCCGGGCCGGAACTCGAACTCCAGGGTCTTCTGGTTGAAGACCGACACACCGGTCACGTCGCTGGGCAGCATGTCCGGCGTAAACTGGAGGCGCTTGAACGTGCAGCCGATCGACTTGGCGATGGCCCGCGCAAGCATCGTCTTGCCGACGCCCGGTACATCCTCGATGAGCAGATGACCTTCGCACAACAGCGCGATGAGGGTCATCTCCACCTCTCGACGCTTGCCGACAATGACCTTTTCGACGTTCTCTGTGACGCGCTGCGCCAGAGAGGCGATGATTTCGATGTTATCCATCAGACTACCTGACTCCTCAATGGGAACGGTGAACACGCGTCCTGATATTATACCCCTGGTATGACAAGACGCAACACCTTGCAACTTAACCTTTCGACGTGTAGAATCAAGATAATGTACAAACGCTGGACTGACAGTTAGCAGGCTACCCGATTGGATGTTCCTATGCCCGAACATATCCTGGTTATTGAAGATGATCCGTCGATTGCCGACCTCCTGCGCCGGGGGTTGATTTATGAGGGGTACTCCGTTCAGGTCGCGAGTGACGGGCCAGCGGGCCTGACCGCCGCCCGCGACCGGCTGCCGGACCTGGTGCTGTTGGACCTCATGCTGCCGGGCATGGACGGGCTCACGGTCTGCGCGCGGCTGCGGGCCGCGAGCGATGTGCCCATTCTCATCCTGACCGCGAAGGATGCTGTGCCGGACCGCGTGAAGGGACTGGATGCCGGCGCGGACGACTATGTCGTCAAGCCCTTCAGCTTCGACGAGCTGGTTGCGCGCATTCGCGCGCTGCTGCGCCGCCGCCAGCCCGCGAGCGAACAGGACGTGCTGCGCTTCGCCGACCTGAGCGTCAACCCCGTGACGCGGGAAGTGTTCCGCGGGACGCGGCGCCTCGAACTGACCGCGCGCGAGTTCGACCTGCTGCTGCTGTTCATGCAGCACCCGCGCCAGGTGCTTACGCGCGACACGCTGTATGACCGTATCTGGGGCTACGACTTCGGCGGCGAGTCAAACATCATCGAGGTCTATATCCGCTATCTGCGCAGCAAACTGGAGGAGGGCGGCGAACCCCGGCTCATCCAAACGGTGCGCGGGGTCGGGTATGCGCTGCGCGAAGAGTAAGGCGGCATGTCCATTCGCACCCGGCTGACGCTCTGGTACACCGGTCTGCTGGCGATTTCGCTGCTCGTCATCGGCGTGCTAATCTATACCCTCGTGGGGCGCATCTTGCTCACGAACCTCGACGAGCGGCTCATCGCGCAGGCGGAGGATGTCATCGCGTTGATTCAGGCTGAGAATGACCCGCTCCAGGTCATGCTGCTGGGTCGTGCTCAACTGCCGCCGATCGACGTTTACGGCTCGCAGTATTTCATCCAGATTGTGCAGCTTGACGGACGCGCGGTCCAGCTATCGGAGAATCTGCGCGGCCAGCGCCTGCCCGTGCCGCTCCAGTTCGTGCAGGACATCGTGCCCGGCGAGCCGCGCCGCATGACCCTTGAGACGAGCGGCGCTCGTTTGCGGGTTATCAGCCTGCCGATTCCGCTCGGCAACCGGATTATCGGCATCATCGAGGTCGCGGCCAACATGGCGAGCACCTCAGATGCGCTCGACGTCATCCGCCGCGCGCTGCTGTTCGGCAGCCTGCTGGCGCTGTTGCTGGCTGCGGTCGGCGGCAACATCCTGGCGCGGGCAGCCCTTGGCCCCATCAAGGCCATCACGGAAACCGCGCAGCAGATTACCGGCACGGAGGATCTCAGCCAGCGCATCCCGGTCGCCATGCCCGGCGACGAGTTGGGCGAGCTCACCGAGACGATCAACGACATGCTGGGCCGTCTGGACGAGGCGTTCAGCGCGCAGCAGCGGCTGGTCGCGGATGTGAGCCACGAGCTGCGCACGCCGCTGACTACCATCCAGGGCAATCTGGACCTGTTGCGCCGCGGGGCCGCGGATGACCCGACGATGCGAGCCGAGGCACTGGCGGCCATCGAGGACCAGACCGCGCGGATGCGCCGCCTCGTGGCCGACCTGCTGCTGCTGGCGCAGGCGGATGCCGGACTCAAGCTGCACCGCCAGCCGGTGGAACTGGACACCCTGCTCCTCGACATCTACCGCCAGGCGCAGGTGATGGCGCGCAACACGGGCGTGACCGTCCGGCTCGGCGCGGAGGATCAGGCGATCGTGGAGGGCGATGCGGACCGTCTGCGCCAACTCCTGCTGAATCTCACCGACAATGCGATCAAGTACACGCCGGCCGGCGGCGAGGTGACGTTGACCTTGCACCGGGATGACGGCTGGGTTGCGATCGGCGTGGAGGATACGGGCGTGGGCATCGCGGCAGAGGACCTGCCCCACATCTTCGAACGTTTCTACCGCGCGGACCGCAGCCGTGCGCGGCCGGGCGGTTCCGGCCTCGGCCTCTCCATCGCCCACTGGATTGCGCAGGCGCACGGCGGCGAGCTGACCGTGACCAGCGAACCGGGCCGCGGCAGCACCTTCACCCTGCATCTGCCGCAGGCCGCGGGAGATGAGGAAGAGGAACCCGCCTACGCATAGAAAACGTTGTCAGCAGACCACTATTCTCATCTACACGCGTCAAGTTTGTGGTAGAATGCGACTGTCAGCCGCGAAAAGCAGCAAGAGTTGAGGTATGCACGATGACCCTGGAATTCAGTGTCGTAATTGAAAAAGACGAGGAAGGCTACTTCGTCGCGTCTGTGCCGGCGCTGCGAGGTTGTCATACTCAGGCAAAGTCGCTCGATGTGCTCATGAAGCGCATCAAAGAAGCCATCGAGTTATGTCTCGAAGTGCAAAAACCAGTGACTAACGAGTTTGTCGGAATTCAACGTGTCTCGGTGACAGTGTGAGTATCTTCCCTGCCGTGACAGGCGCCCAACTGATTCGAGCTTTGCGAAAGTTGGGGTTTGACGTGATTCGCATCAAGGGGAGTCACCATTTCCTACAGCATCCGGACGGTCGCATCACCGTTGTCCCTGTTCATCGCGGTGAGACGATTGGCCCCGGCTTGATGGCACAGATACTGCGCGACTGTGATGTGTCGCGCGAAGAACTGAAGCAGGTACTTTGACAGGGGCTACATCTAAGCGAGCTATGATGGATCGAAAGGACCAACCGGTCGCGCCGCACCCGCTGGCAGTTGAGGTGGGCGAGCTGCTGCGCCGCCGGGGGCTGACGCTCGGGCTGGCCGAATCATGCACCGGCGGGCTGATCGGCTCGCTCATCACCGATGTTGCGGGCAGCTCGGATTACTTCATGGGCAGCGCGGTCACGTATTCGAATGAGGCGAAAGAAGGCGTGCTGGGCGTGCAGCACGCAACGCTGGTTGCACACGGCGCCGTCAGCGCGGAGACGGCGGAGGAAATGGCCCAGGGTGCGCGGCGTGTCTTCGGCACATCGGTCGGCGCGTCGGTGACGGGCATCGCCGGACCGGGCGGCGGCACGGCCACGAAGCCGACCGGCCTGATCTACATCCATGTTTCTGCGCCGGGCACGGAGCAGGGCGAGCGGCACGTCTTCCCCTCGGACCGCATCGGGAACAAGCGGCTCGCTGCGGAGGCGGTGCTGCGCCTGCTGCTGCGATATCTGTAGGACGGGTTGCCAACCCGTCCTGCGGTATCCAAGGTTTCCGACCTGCGACACAGAAGCGGATAGAATGTCAAACGTTCGCCACAAGTGTTTCTATCGCCGGCATTTGCCTCACTATCAACCACTCGGGGCTACGCTATTTGTTACCTTTCGGCTCGCCGGCTCGTTGCCCGTTGCTGTGGTCGACGAACTGGAGAATTGTCGAAGGGAAGTGGAACAGCGGCTGAATCGGATTGACGACCTGGAAGAGCGCAGCCGCCAGGCTGACCTCGAGAATCGCATTTCCTTTGGCCAGTGGGATGCAGCACTTCACTCTCGATCAGTCGGTCCCTTCTGGCTCAGCGAGGTTGCGGTCGGGGACATGGTCGCTGAGAGCCTGCGCTTTCGTGACGGAAGAGTTTGCAGGCTTGAAGCGTTCTCTATCATGCCTAATCACGTCCACCTTGTCCTGACGCCACTGCAGAAAGCTGATGGCGAATTTCACGCCTTGCCTACCATCCTGCATTCCCTTAAGCGCCATACGGCCTATCAGGCAAATCTGCTGCTGGGCCGGCGAGGCCAGTTCTGGCAGGATGAGAGCTACGATCATGTCGTACGCGACGAGGCTGAGTACAATCGCATTGTGACTTACGTGCTCAATAATCCAGTCAAGGCAGGGCTGGCTACGTCATGGGATGAATGGCGTTGGAACTATCGAGTGTAGGACGGGTTGCCAACCCGTCCTACACCTTCCGCCGGTCCGTCTCACATGCCGGACGGGTTAGCGACCCGTCCTACAATTCTCAGTCCAGGTGGAACACTTCTTCCAGGACTTGCATCCCTTCGTCCGCGTGGCCGCCGCCGAGGTTCTCGAAGAACGGC
>DAOUGK010000433.1:0-3962 GCA_034429055.1 Anaerolineae bacterium
ATGCGGGATGGCGCGGGGGGTGGGGAAGGGAGCGGCCATCTCGAATACGCGAATGGCGCTGCGGCGCTGGGCGCGAATAATCGAATGTGCGTGCGGCACGCGGTAGGGGCGACAGGAAACCGCCGCGGGCCGTGCCAGGTCCACCCGCATCCATTGCCCGGCTCACCGTTGTGGACGAAATGCCGTTGGAGTACGCGCGTGCCACGGTTTGCTTCGCCCTTGGCGCGCTACCGTCTTATACCAAGATCTACCGGGGCGCAAAGAATGCAACGATGTCTTCGAAAGCGTAGGTTCGGCTCGCCGGCGGCAAACTGCGCAGGATGCGCGTGGCATAGCCGGCCTTGTTGATCCGTGAGTCAAGGATCGCGATTACACCGCGGTCTGTTTCGCTGCGGATCAGCCGCCCAACCCCCTGCTTGAGTGCCAGGGTGGCTTCCGGGACTGCCAAGTCCATAAATGGATTCCCGCCATTGGCCCTGATATTGTTTTCTCTTGCCTCGATGAGCGGATCGCGTTGATAGAGGAAGGGTAACTTGTCGATGATGACGAGCGAAAGTTGCTCGCCGGGAACGTCAATGCCTTCCCAGAAGCTGCGTGTGCCAAATAGCACGGGGCCGTTGGTGCTGGCCATGAAGTGCTCGAGTAACTCGGCTGGGGCTGCGCGTCCTTGACAGTACAAGTCGTAGGGCAACTTGGGCTGGAGGATCGCATGTAGCTGGTCGGCGCGTCGCCGGCTTGTACAGAGGACAAAGGCGCGGCCGCGGCTGGCCGTAACCAGCCGCTCGACTTCGCCGGCCAACCTTTGGACGTAGGTTGGCTCCTCCTCATCGTAGGCAGGAAAGATGCCATGCGGCGTGTATAGCAGCGCGTTGCGCGCATAGTCAAACGGGCTTTCGATCGCAAGTTCCTGGACCCCTGTGTCAGGCACCCCCAAGGTCTTGCGGAGATAGCTGAACGTCCCCCGGGTCGTCAGGGTTGCGCTGGTGGCAATAACAGAATCTGAAGCCTGCCACAGGGCATCCGCCAGAAACTCGGCCGCCTCGACCGGCTCAACGCAAACCGCAGCGTATGCCCGTCCGTGGTCATCGTTTTCCATGGTACAGTATCGGACGAGCGATCCGCCGTGCGAACGCCCGACTTCTGCTGTTAAATCGGCTAAGCCCTGAGCTTGCTGCACTATGCTCTGATAGTACAGCCGTTGCTGCTTCTCCAGCCGGGGTTTCTGCAGGGCATATTGCGCGTTGAGCTCCGCTGAAAGCTTTTGCAGGCTGGCCGATAGCTGCTGTGCAGCGCAGGCTACAGATGCTGATAGCGGCCAGACGGGCTCATCGTCCAGGTCAGACGGTGCTGACAGGGCCTCAGCCAGTAATTGTGCGTCTGCCTCGACGAGTGACAGCAGTCCCTCTTCCAGATCGGGCTCCCAGTCGCGATCGGACGACTGCGTGTCCTGGGGGCTGCGGTGGAATTGACGGACCGTGCGTACGATGTCCAGGGGACGCAGTGTGCGCCGCAAGGCACCGAACAGATATCTTTCGAAGTCATGCGCTTCATCGATGATGACAATATCCGGCTTGGTGAGCGTCCCCCAGGCGCCGACAAGCAGGCGGGCAAGGAAGGCATGGTTTGTGACCACGATATCAGCCGCCTCAAGGCGACGGAGGGCCGCCTGGAAAAAGCAGCCGGAGGGAGGCATAAAGCAAGCGTTGGGGCCGGGGCTCAGCGCCTGACGTTGCATCGGGGAAAGGCGGAGCACATCGATGTCTCCGGAGGCCGTCTGGATGGCTCGCTCGATGACTTCGGCGGTGCGCAACTCAGGCCGGGTGCAGAGTCCCTGCTCAGCTCTCTTTGCCAATTCGGCCAGGCTTGGGTAGGAGGGAGAATACCACTCATCATCGTACGCGCTGGTTTCCAGATCCTTCTCAAAGGGTAAAAGACTTGCGAGCCGCCTGAAACATACGTAGTTGTTGTGCCCCTTGATCAGCGCAGCCTTGAAGGGGTGAGGCGCGATCCGCTGTAGGGCCGGTATATCCTTCTCAAATAGCTGATTCTGCAGTGCTTTGTTTGCCGTGGAGATAATGGCGCGACGGCCGTTCCAGATCAGTGGCACCAGGTAGGCATACGTCTTCCCTATGCCCGTGCCCGCCTCCAGCAGCAGATGCTGTTGGCCGAGGATTGCATCCTGGATCGCCGTTGCCATCGTAATCTGCCCTGGTCTGGGTCGGTAATTCGGGCCAACCAGGCGGCTGATCGGTCCGGCCGGGCCGAATATGGCCGACATATCGCTAACCGGTTTGCCCGCGGGCTGCTGCACAGACGCAGGTTGCTTGTAGCCCCGAGTACCAGCCTTTTTGGGCGCCTCGGTTGCAGCGACAGATGCTGCCGTAGGTGGAACCTGCGGCGGGCACGCCTTGGGGCCAGCTTCGCCGGCGGCTGCATTGAGTGCGCGGTACTGCGCCAACAGATCCGCCAGGTCTGTGTGCGCCGGGGCTTCCTTGCCGGCGAGCTCCACCAGCACAGCGAGCTTGCCCTTCAACTCGGCTTCGGCCAGGATGCGCTGCCAGAACGCTTCCGGCGCACCGGACAGGTCGAGCTTACCGGGCTTCAGCCCGCTGTCGCGCGCGAGCAATTCGGCTCGCGCCCGATCTGAGAAGCAGTCAGCCAGGGCTTCGCGCAGCTGGCGGAAGAGGTCATGGCGGTCGGTCATGCAATTTCGTCCGTGTGTTCGGCACAGAGAGAAGGGATTCCTTGCGAAGTTGTTGGTCGCCCAGGTCCGCATAGACACTCCCCAGGTTGACCACGATCTCCGATCATGAGTCAGATTCCCGGTCCGGCGCGGCTAGTTAGGCGAATCCTGGTAGTCATGCGACCAGTCGTGGGGGCCGATATCGATCCAAGAATCCTCATAGTCCATCCTGTTGTAGCGCAGGGGCTTTTTCTCGCCAGTCAGGTACGGTAGTTGCTGCAGGAGGGTCTCTCCGACGATCCCGCCGATGTTGCCCGCCAGCGCCTCCAGCTCACCGCGACTCTTGCCCTGGAGGGTCTCCTGCACCTTATCCATCGAAAGCACGTCTGGTAGCGGGTTTTCAAACATGGTTCTGTCCTGCTCCTTTCTCGTGAAAGCGGTCCAGCTCCCGTATCAACAGATTCTTGACCAGGTCAAAGGTGGTCTTGTACGCGGGACACCAGTAGTCCTTGTCGCTCAGGCTTCCTCGCCTCATGTATGAGGAGACCATGCAGCCGGAATTACAGATGGTGCGGTATTCGCAGCCCCGGCACGCGGGGACGTCCTCCCGTGTCTCGATGATGGCTTGCCGGTTGGGCGACCGCAGGATATCGGCCAGTTCTTCGCAGTTGATGTCACCATAGTGGAACGCCGGATTGCCGTCGAAGCCACCGCACGAATATACCTGGCCATCGGGGGTGACGGACAGGTAGCCCCTGGCGCACGAAGGCGCGGAGCTGCAATGCTGCGGCACGCCGGACAGCATGTCCTCGAGGGCTTCGGAGAACGGCGCGACCCGCTTCTTGCGCTTGTCTTCGACCCAGAGCGGAAAGATCTCACGCAGGAAAGCGGCATATTCGTGCGGCGTAATTCCGATGCTATCTTTGACACGAGCACCCGCCCCGATCGGGTTCATCGGCCGGAACTTGAAGGAACCGGCAGTATCTGCCAGGAAGTTGTAGATTTCCGCGGCCCGGCCCAGCGAATTCTGCGTCACCACCGAAATGACTCCGGCGCCCTGGCCCCGCGCATTGAGACGCCCGATGGTTGCGAGGACATCATCGAAGGTGCCTGAGGCGGCGTCCCGATAGAAGCGCTGTCGATCATGCAGGTCGCGCGGCCCATCCAGGCTCACGCCGATGCCAAAGTGGCTATCGACCAGGAAGTCCAGGAGATCATGATCGATCGTCCCGTTGGTCTGCATCTGGTTGACGACTCGGACCCCGTGCCCAAACTGCGC
>DAOUGK010000434.1:0-2062 GCA_034429055.1 Anaerolineae bacterium
CTGGGCCAAGCTGCACCTGGCCCCGGGACGCCCGCAGTCGATGGAGCGCCAGCGTGGTTGGCAGTCCGGCTCCTTCGACTCCGCCTCACCCGCAGGGTGAGGCTCCGCTCAGGATGCCTGGCTGGCTGAATTATCAAGGATTCGTTGGAATTACAACGCAAAGAGCGCAAAGCAATTGACTTATAAACTGACGCCAGGGTGAGACCCCCAGAGCCGAGTTGGTGCTCGGCGATCCGACGGGCTGTGGATTCCACCCTTGAAAGAACTAAGTGTCTATCCGAAAACCTGGTGCCCCCTGGCTCGGTCAGAGACCGGCCAGAGCAATTCTCGGATAGGCTCTAAAGTGTTTCTTTGCGTCCTTGGCGGCTTTGCGTGAGACCGCTCTTTCGATTACACAGCCTCGAAGCCCAGGCAGAAATACTCGTTCGGGTTGTTGTGCAGCCAGTCCGCCGCAATCCGCTCGGCCTCGCCGGTGTCGATCCAGCCGGCGTCCACGCGCTCTGCCAGCGCGGCGGCCACGACATCGCGCGCGATGCTGAGGTGCGCGACCGCGTGCAGGATGGAGTCGAAGTAGTCGCCGCCGAACGCGTGGAACTTGCTGTGCGGGATTGCGGTCAGCCCCTCGCTGAGCAGGTTCGTCGCGTAGACCGGGTCGATGATGGGCAGCCAGCACAGGTTCAGGTGGACGTTCGGGTAGTTCTTGCCGAGATACAGGTACTCGCCCATGTACGGCCAGTTGCCGTGGAACAGGTCGAAGCGGACGTCGCGGTGCAGCTCCAGCAGGGGGATCAGGTGGACCGCGTTCGTCTTGGCGATGTCGTTGCGGATGCCGGCCATGTGGCCGGTGTGGAGCTGGACCGGCATGTCGAGCTCGCGGGCCATCTCCATGAAGCGGTGGAACAGGTAATCCTGCAGCGGCTTCGCCTCCGGCCAGCCGAGCGCGGCGCGCGGGTCGGCGGCGATCCGGTTGAACAGCGCCTCCGCCTCTGCGCGGGACGGGTTGCCGAACGCCAGCGTCCGCTCGTAGGCCGACTGGTCCTTCATGCCCGCGGCCCCGCGCTCCTTCATGCGGCGGAAGGTCTCGCGGCACGCGGCCACGTAGTCGTCCAGCGTCGTGACGGGTGCAGCGACCAGCTGCGCGTTGTCCCACACCTGCCGCCAACTGCGCACGCCGTGGAAGCCGGGCAGCGGAATCATGAAACGGTCGCGCTCGTAGGTGCGGTGCGTGCCCGCGAGATAGGCCTTCAGGTCCGGCCAGGTGTTGACGAGGCGGCAGCGGATCTTGGCCCCGTCGAGCACGCCCGCATAGACGGCCGGGTCGCGCAGGTTGGGCAGGCGGCTGCGAATGCGCTGGAGCGCGGGCAGCGTGAGCTGCGGCTCGTCGAACTGCTCGCTCAGGATGCGCTTGGTGACGCGTGCATAGGCTGTATGCTCCGTCAGCCGCCAGATGCGCTCGAACAGGGGCCATTTCTGCTCGGTCGGGATCTCGTGGTTGTTGAGATCATCCCAGACACCGGGTGCGTCGCCGGGCCAGCCGGGCCAGACCGCGGACCAGAGGTCGGATTGCATGTAGCCCTGGATGAGATAGGCGATGGGCTCGCCGCCCGCGGGCGCGGCGTCCGGGCCGAGCGTGTGCTCGTGGCAGTCGATGACCGGCAGCTGCCCGATGTACGCGCGCAGGCCGGTGTAGGTGGCGGTGTGAGGGGACATAGACAACTCCTGTGTTAGAAAAGGGCGCGCTTCATGTTGGGAACGCGGCCATCTCGGATAAGCGAATGCGCTTGCGCGCCACGAATACGCGAATCGCGTGCGTCGTGGAGGGGATATTCGCGTATTCGTGAGTGATTCGCGTATTCGCGATGGCCGCGTTCGCCCTCAGAATGGAACAAACCCGTCTTCTTGGTTCTATAGAGCGGCGGCGCGCAGCCAGACGCGCATCTCGCCGGGCGTGCGGTTGGCCCAGGCGTAATACGGGATCGCGAGCAGCTCGATGGCGCGCGCGGCGGGCGGCTCGGTGCGGTAGAGATCGCCCTCCGGCCAGTCGGCTGCGTCGATCACGCGG
>DAOUGK010000435.1:0-11412 GCA_034429055.1 Anaerolineae bacterium
CATCCGTTGAATGGCGAAGCCCATGCCTAGGGAACTGACGAACAAGCCGACGGAGGTTGCACCGGACAGCAATGACAGCCCGGCGCCGACGGAGGCCGGAGGCAGCATATCGGTGGCGAGTGCCTGCATGAGCGGTTGCGCACTCATCATCAGGGCGAGCAGGACCGAGGCGCCCCAGAAGCCCCAGGTCGAGCCGGCGAACGCGAACGCCACCAGGGCGAGGAAGCCCGCCGCCAGGCACAGCAGGAGCAGCCGCTTCCGTCCGATGTGATCGGACAGCCAGCCGATGAATAGCGGCGTGGGCAGGCTCATTGCGCCGCCGATGGCAGTGGTCAGCGAAATGGCCGTGGCGGTGAACCCATACTGGCTCATGACGATGGAGCGGCCCAGGCTCCCGCCGAAGCTGGCAATACTGGTAATCAGGGCCGTGGCAGCCAGAAAGTAGAAGCGCCGATCCAGGCCCGGCCGGGCCCCGGTCTGCGGATCTGTCTGCCTGGACGCTCTCACCGGTGCGACCGGCGGCTCCACGAAGAACAGGCCCGGCAGGAGGCACACCAGGCAGATGGCGGCATTGATGACCATCAGCGTCGGAAAGCCCCAGCGGTCCGCAATAGGCCCGAAGGCCAGCCCGCTGACCAGCAGGCTGGCGCCCATCGTCAGGGAGAGCAGGCCGAAGCTGCGGCCCCGCTGCGCCGCATCGGCCAGCAACCCGGTCAGGATGAGGATCAGGTTGGTGGCCATGCCGAAGGTAAAGCCGCCGAAGAAGTTGATGAGGGTGAGCGCCTGCCAAGTCTGTGCCCGACCCATGAGCCACCACGTCGCGGCGAACAGCACGCAGTTCAGCAAGAAGAGTTCCTTGCGCCGCCCGAACCGTCCGGCCAGCCAGCCGGAGAGCAGCGTAGCGCCCACGCTGGCAAGGTTGCCCGCGGCATTGAAGACACCGGCAGCGGAGGCTCCGCCGCCCAACTGAGCGAGGTAGAAGGGCCACAGGCTCCCCGTGCCGAACGCGGCACAGAGCAGCAGGAAGTAGGCGCTGGTGAGGGCGATAAGCGACCGGCGAGACATGCGTGCTCCACAGGATGTTGATGCAGCGATGGGGTGCGTGCCGCATTGCACACATCATCGACGCAAGCACGCGGATTGTCAAACAAGAAACGTTAAGGCATAGAGAGGGGTCACGAAATGGAAGAGATACGAGGCCAACTGGCGGCGCTGGCCGACCAGATCGACGCAATGCGGAGGCGTCTTTGACTTAGAGGGCAAGAAGGCTGAGATTGCCCGGCTGGAAGAGCAGTCGGCCAGCGCGGATATCTGGAACGACCAGCAGGCGGCCAAAGCGGTCATGCGCGACCTTGCCGCGCTGCGGGAAGAGACCGGCACCTGGGACCGGCTGAGCGCGAACCTGGGAGATGCACTCGCCATGCTGGACCTGGCGGAAGAGGCCGGCGATGACGAATTGCAGGCGGAAGCAGCAGATCAGGCGCAAGCCCTGACCAAGCACTACAACGAGCTGGAATTCCGCCTGGCGATGGGCGGGCCGTATGACCGGGGCGGCGCAATCCTCTCCATTCACGCGGGCGCGGGCGGCACGGAAGCGCAGGACTGGGCGCAAATGCTCCAGCGCATGTACCTGCGTTGGGCAGAACGCCATGACTACGACGCCGAAATCACCGACCAGCTCGAAGGCGAAGAAGCGGGCATCAAGACCGTCACCATCGAAATCGACGGGCCGTGGGCCTACGGCTATCTCCGGGCCGAGCGCGGGGTGCACCGCCTCGTGCGCATCAGTCCGTTCGACTCGTCGGCGCGGCGGCATACGTCCTTCGCGCTGGTGGAGGTGGTGCCCATCTTCGCAGACGATATCGAGCTGGACATCAAGCCCGACGACATCAAGCTGGACGTCTTCCGGTCGTCGAGCGCGGGCGGCCAGCACATGCAGAAGAACTCGACCGCAGTCCGGCTGACGCACATTCCCTCCGGCATCGTGGTGACCTGCCAGAACGAGCGCAGCCAGATGCAGAATCGCGAGTCGGCGATGCGCGTGCTGCGGGGCAAGCTGTACGACATCGAACTGCAGAAGAAGGAATCGGAGCAGGCGCGGCTCAGAGGTAAGCACATCGAAGCGGGCTGGGGCAACCAGATTCGCTCGTATGTCCTGCAGCCCTACCAGATGGTAAAGGACCTGCGCACTGATGTCGAAACGAGCAATACAACGGCGGTTTTGGACGGCGACATCGATGCCTTCATCGAAGCCTGGCTCAAGGAACAGGTGGGCGCGGCCGCGTAACCTGGTCGCCCGACGGATCGCCCTGAGGCCCATTTTCGGATTTGCGTTGTAGAAATGCGCTGCTTATAATAGGCACGAGTAGGTCACAAACAGCCGAATACACGGGGCTCACAACTAAGGGCTCGTAAAAGAATAAGTTCCGCCGCTGGCACGGTCGGAGACCGGCCAGAGCAGGAAGTAATACTTTTACAGACCCTAAGCGCACGAGGCGCAGGTGTACGGACTCACGGTAAGTAGCTGGTGGTGACAGGTGATCTATCCGCCGTGCCGCAGAGGCACTAGTCAGTTCTCTCCTGGAGGCTTTCCGTGGGTCAGACCGCAGACAAGACGATGACGTGCCGCGATTGCGGCAAGCAGTTCACCTTCACTGCCGGTGAACAGGAATTCTATGCGTCTCGTGGCTTCAGTGAACCGACGCGCTGCGGCGAGTGCCGTGCAGCCCGCAAGGCCAGCCGTGAAGGCGGCGACTATGGCAACCGGGACTACGGCCGGAGCAGCTATGGCGGTGGCGGCGGGGGACGCGACTACAGCAGCGGGCGGTCGAGCAGCGACCGCGACTACAGCGGCGGCACCCGGCAGATGTACAAGGCCGTGTGCGCCGATTGCGGCGTAACCACCGAGGTGCCCTTCGAGCCGCGCCAGGGGCGGCCCGTCTACTGCCGCGATTGCTTCGAGAAGCGCAACCCGCGCCGCTAACCTCACTCCCACGCAACAGACAAACGGATAAGCCGACAGACAGCGTCGGTTTATCCGTTTTTTTATGGATTGGCGTCTACCTGGCGTATAATCATCCCTGTGCGTTATCTGAAACAACTCGTTCTTCACGGCTACAAGACCTTTGCGTCCCGCACCGACTTTACCTTCGATGCGGGCGTAACTGCTGTCGTTGGCCCCAACGGCAGCGGCAAGTCCAACGTCGCCGATGCGCTCCGCTGGGTGCTGGGTGAACAGAGCTACAGCACCCTGCGCGGCAAACGCACGGAAGACATGATCTTCTCCGGCAGCGAGCAGCGGGCGCGCATGGGCATGGCGCACGTCGCCCTTACCTTCGACAATAGCAACGGCTGGCTGCCGATTGACTTTGCCGAGGTCGAGATCGCCCGCCGCGCCTACCGTTCGGGCGAGAACGAGTACTACCTCAACGGCAGCAAGGTCCGGCTGCGCGACATTGCCGAGCTGCTCGGCAGTTCGGGCCTCAGCGAGCGCAACTACACCATCATCGGCCAGGGGTTGGTCGACCAGGCCCTCTCGCAGCGGCCCGAAGAACGCCGCAAGCTGTTCGAGGAGGCCGCCGGCATCACCGTTCACCAGGCCAGGCGCGACCAGGCCAGCCACAATCTCAGCGAAGCCTCCACCAACCTGACCCGCGCCCGCGACATCATCAGCGAACTCACGCCCCGGCTGCGTTATCTGAAGGGGCAGGCCCGCCGCGCGCAGGAATACCAACAGCTCAAGAGCGACCTGGAAGCCCAGCTCAAGACCTGGTATGGCTTCCGATGGCGCGAGGCCGTGCTGGCGCTGGCCGCGGCGCGGCGACAGGCCGAGGAAGAAGGGCTGGTCGTCGACGAACAGGCTGCGGGGCTGGATGCGCACCTGGAGGAAGTCAGCGCCCGCCGCGCGGAGCGGGCGGCCCTGCGCGAGCAGGTAGGTGAATGGCACCGCGCCGGCAGCGGCCTGCACCGCCAGGCGGAGGCCATCCAGCGCGAACTCGCCGTGCGGGGCGAGCAGGTGCGGATGTGGCGTGAGCAGGCGGAAGACCTGGCGCAGGAGCTGGTGCATCTGACCGCGGCGCTGGAGGACGGCGCCGTGCGGCTCCAGGCGGCCGAGGCCGAACTGAGCGAAGCGACGACCAACCATGACGCACAGGCGGCCCAGGTGGCCGCAGCCCAGCGCGAGCTGACAGCCCGCGAGCGTGCGCGGCAGATGAAGGCGCAAGCCCTGAACCAGGCACAGGACGCCGCGCTGGCGTTGCGCACGCAGTTGGCGGAGCGCCGGTCGCGGCTGGCACAGGCGGGCGAACGCCGCGGCGAGCTGGCCGAGGGCGACCAGACTCAGGCGCAGGCTGCGCAGGTCGCGCAGGGGCAAGTGGACGAATTGGAGCTGCAACTGCAAACGCTGGCCGGCCGAGGACGCGAGCAGGCGGCCGCGCTTGCAGAGGTCGAAGCTGCGCGGCAGGAGCAGGCCCAGGCGCTGGCCGCGGCGCAGGACGCCGAACGCCGGGCTGCCGAGCAGTTGAGCGGGGCTCAGCGCAGCCTGGCACGGCTCCAGGATCAGCAGGACATGCTCCAGCGGCTGCGCGACGAAGGCGCAGGACTCAGCGCCGGCGTGCGCGCGGTGCTGGCCGCGGCCCGGCCGCCGGGCAACGGCGCGGGCGCGGGACAACGGCGAACCCAGGACGCGTCGCGGCTGACCGGCGTGCTCGGCACGTTGGGCGACCTGGTCGAGGTGCCGCCGGAGCTGGAGCGGGCCGTCGAAGCGGCGCTCGGCGGCCGTGTGCAGGATATTGTCGTGGAAGGCTGGCAGGACGCAGAGGCAGCCGTAGACTACCTCAAGCGCAACCAGGCCGGCCGCGCCACCTTCCTCCCGCTCGATACGCTGCGGCCCGGCCGCGCCGTCGATGTGCCGCGTGGGCCCGGCGTCATCGGGCTGGCGAGCGAACTGGTGCATTTCGACCCGCAGATTCGCCCGGCCGTCGAGCTGGCCCTGAACCACACGATCATCGTCGAAGACCTGTCCGCTGCGCGACGGCTGTTGGGCCGTTCGGGCGGCGCGACCTACGTGACGCGCGACGGCGAAATCGTACGGCCCAGCGGCAGCGTCACCGGCGGCAGCGAGAGCCGCAATCGCGATGGCGGGGTGTTGGTGCGCAGCCGGGCCTTACGTGAACTGCCGCCCCAGATTGCGGCAGCCGCCGCCCAGGTCAAACAGCACGAAAGCGCAATCAACACCGCGCGACAGGGACAACAGACTGCACGCACTGCGCTGGACGCCAGCCGCAAGCAGCGCGACGAGCTCACGGCCGCGCAGAGCCGCCTCTCCGCCGAGCAGAATCGCGTGCAACTCGCGGCGGAGCGCGCGCGGCAGACGCAAACATGGCACGAGGAACAGCGGCGCAACCTGGCGAAGGAACTGGCCGGCCTGGCCGACCGCGAAGCCGGGCTGAAGACAGCCATCGCAGAACTTACGGAGCGGCTGGCGCAGCAGGCAGCCCGCGTCGAAGCGGCGCGCCGCGAGGTGGCTGAGCTCTCTGCGGATGATTGGGTGGCGGAGCTGGCCCGGCTGCGCGCCGAGTCCGCAGTGAGCGCGGGCCAGTTGCAGGGATTGCAGGCACGCGTGCGCGAGCTGAACGCGGCGCAGGCCGGCCGGCAGCGCGAGATCACCGCCAAACAGGCGCGCGTCGAGGCGCTGGCCGGGCAGCAGGCCGAGGCCAACCGCGTCATTGCCGGGCACAGCGCGGCTGCGGACAAGCTGGCCGCAGAGATTGCGGCGCTCAATGCGCAGATCGAGCCGGCCGAGGCGCGGCTGGCCCAGATCGAGGTGCAGCAGCGGCGCGCCGAGGAACGGGAGGCCGCGCTGCGCGAGCAGTTGCGCCACGCGCAGATGCGCAAGAGCCAGGCCGACCTGACCGCGCAGCGCAGCCAGAGCGACCTGAGCCACCTCCACGGCGAGATCGAGAAGGACCTGGGGCTGGTCGCGCTGACCTATGCCATCGACGGTGACACAACGGCGGGTGAAATCGGGGATGAGGCCAGCGAGGCCCAACTGCCCCTGCCGCTCAATGAGATGGTCACGCAACTGCCCATCGTGGTCGAACTGCCCGACGGACTGGACCGTGACGTGCGCAACCTGCGCGCCCAGCTTGCCCGGCTGGGCCCGGTCAACCTGGATGCGCTGGCCGAGTACAACGAGGTCGAGGCGCGCTACAACTTCCTGACCACGCAGGCCGTGGACCTGGAGCACGCGGTCGCATCACTCCAGGAGGTCATCGCGCAGCTCGACGAAGTGATGGAGCGCGAGTTCGTTGCCACCTTCAAGGCCATCGCCGCGCAGTTCCGCGAGGAGTTCGTCAACCTGTTCGGCGGCGGCGCGGCCAAGATCGTGCTGACCGACCCGGACAATCCCAGCGAGAGCGGCATCGAGATCATCGCGCGGCCGCCGGGCAAGCGCGAGCAGGGCCTGGCATCGCTCTCCGGCGGCGAGCGCGCCCTAACCGCAGCCGCGCTCATCTTCAGCATCCTGAAGAAGCGGCCCACCCCCTTCTGCGTGTTCGATGAAGTGGACGCCGCGCTGGACGAGGCCAACGTAGGCCGATTCCGCGATGCCCTCAAGTCGCTCGGCCGCGAGATGCAGTTCATCCTCATTACCCACAACCGGGGCACCATCGAGGCTGCCGACACCATTTACGGCATCTCCATGGGTGCCGACAACACATCGCAAACCCTGTCGCTCAAGCTCAACGGCCGCGAGCTGGCGCCTGCCAGCGCAATCGAGAGCTGAGTGGCGCTCCCTGCAGCCTGGAAAGTCACCATGACCCGACATCGCCTTATGCTGTACGCCATGGCGCTCGGCAGCGTCACCCTGTGGGGCGCCAGCTTCCCCCTCACCAAGGTCGCGATGGCCGAGATCGGCCCGACGAGCCTGGCCTTCCTGCGCTGGGCTATCTCCGCCCTGGTGCTGCTCGCCTGGCTGGCCGCGGGGGCAGCGCGGGGCGCGCGCCGCGTGCTCGGTATCACCCCGGCCGCTGACGCTGCGCCGCAGACGGGCCTGGCGCTCCTGGTCAAAGAGCACGGCCTGACCATCGCGTGGGTGGCGCTGACAGGCGTCACGCTGTTCTACTATCTCGAGAACATGGCGATGCGCTACACCACGGCGACCAATGCCTCCGTCCTCTCGAACTTCACCTCCGTGTTCATCGTGCTCATCAGCGCGTTCCTGTTGCGCGAGCGGCTGGCCGTGCTGGAATGGCTGGCGATGGGCCTGGCCTTCGTCGGTGCGGTGCTGGTCAGCGTGGGCGCCAGCCAGTTGTCCTTCGGCGGAGAGAGCCTGCGCGGGGATGCGTTGATGGTCGGGGCCAGCTTCTTCGGCGCGATCTACAGCATCGGGGGCAAGCGCCTGTCGGAACGGCATGACCCGCTCGCGGTGACGACGCTCGTGGCAGCCATCGGCGCGCTCTTTTTGCTCCCCCTGGCCCTGCTGGAAGGGCTGCACTTCGACCTATCCCCGCGCGTCTGGGCCTACGTCCTGGTGCTGGGTGTGGGGGCCGGCGCGCTTGCTAACCTGTGGTGGATGGTGATCCTGCGCCACACGCGCGCGTCACGCGCGGCGGTCGCCCTGCTGCTGATTCCGGTGGTCTCGGCGGCCCTGGCAGTCACGCTGCTGCGCGAGCCGCTGACGCCCACCATCATCCTGGGCGCGCTCCTGGTCCTCGGCGGCGTCGTGGTGGTCCAGCGCCGGACGTAAGCTGTGTCACAGTGCGCGATGAAGGTCGGGACGATAATGGAACGCAGATAGACGCTGATGATCATGATTTTGCTGATAGTAGACATTATCGTTGTCCTGGTGAACGTAAATATCATGTCTGATCAGCGTCATTAGCGTTCTGTTGAGCCGGTGAAAGACGAATATGACCGCGATGGACGATCCACTTGAAATCTACCGCCGCTCGCTGGCAGAGGCGCCGCAAGTGGTGGAGGAACAGCCCCCGCGCATTGAGCGCGCGGAGGTCTGGCCCTACCCCGAGTTGCAGCGGCTCTGGGCGCGCGTGCAGGTCAGTCCGTTCGCGACGTTCCCGAATCTCGCCTTCACCGTGACCGACCCGGACGGGGTCATCGTCTGCACGATGTTCATGGTGGAGATTCGCGAGGTCTACCAGTCCGTGACGCTGCACCTGCGCCAGGCCCCGCGGCCCGGGGAGTCCTATCGTCTGTTAATCGAGCTGAGCCGCGACGAGGCCGAGTTGGACGCGCGCACGCTGGATTTCGAGCTTGTATTCCAGGACCCTGCTCAGACAGCCAAACAAGGAGAATAGATGTGAACGATCGGGAAATCCGCCAGCTTTTGGAGACGAGCAAGATCATCGCCGTAGTCGGCCTGTCCGACAAGCCGGAGCGCGATAGCTATCGCGTGGCCGAGTACCTGCAACGCCAGGGGTATCGCATCATCCCCGTCAACCCGACGGTGGATGCAGTGCTGGGCGAGAAGAGCTACGCGTCGGTCAGCGACATCCCGGCATCGGTGGACATCGTGGACATCTTCCGCCGGTCGGATGCCGTCGGGCCAGTGGTCGAGGATGCGATTGCGGCGGGCGCGCGGGCCGTCTGGATGCAGTTGGGCATCGAGAACGAGGAGGCCGCGCAGGCGGCCGAGGCGGCCGGATTGCAGGTGGTGATGGACCGCTGCATCAAGATCGAGCACGCGCGTCTTTGGAAGTAGGGACAAGCGGAGCAGCCTGAGCGGAGGCCGCCGCTGGCGGCGGCCGCAGTCGAAGGGGGCGCAGCGGCGCCTGGCAGGGCCGCATCCTTCGACTGGCCTGGCGCCGTTCCGATGCTCGCGCCGCAGACCCGCTCTGGATGCTTGCGTCGCAGGTGAGGCTTACACGGGGGTGATGTTCTGCGCGTCGAGCAGGGCCCGGTAGGCCGTCATCGCGGCCGGGCCGGTCAGCAGGCCGTCCGTCGCCGGGTCCCAGATATGGGGCCGCATCTCCACGATCCAGCTTCCGTAGGGATCGGTCTCGGCCAGGCTGGGGTCAGCGGCAACCCGTTCGTTCGCCTGCACGACCACACCGGCAAACGGCGCAGACAGCGGGCCGTTATACTTGAGGCTCTCGACCATGGCCACGCTGCGGCCGCGCGGCACTTCCTGGCCGAGCAGCCGCGACCGTACGCTGATGGCAACCAGAGAGTTCCGCAGCAGCGCGTAGGCCACCGGCGTCAATCCCATGCGCACCAGCCCGTCGTGGACGGGCTGAATCCACACATGCTTCTCCACCAGATAGTAGAGCTCGTCGGGGAAAGAGAACCCGCGGATGTCCGTCATGGCTTCACGATGACCGGCATGCCGATGTAAGCCATGTCATAGAGCATCTTCGCATTAACATTATCGACCATGACGCAGCCGTAGGTGATCGGCGTCCCCAGGTAGCCGCTCCAAATCTGATTGCCGGTCTGCGCATCCCACGGCAGGCCGTGGATGCCGTTCTCGCTCGCGCCCGCCCAGTAGATGCCCAACCAGTACGGCATCCAGATATCCCAGGTGGAGCCGTAGGCTTTCGGCAGCTTGGATTGGATGCGATAGGTCCCCGGCCGCGTCGCGGAGCCGGAGCGCCCCGTCGAGCAGACCCATTTCGCAATCACCGTCTCGCCGCGATAGAGCCAACAGCGCTGCTCCGAGATGCTGACCACGAAGCTCGTCGCGCGGCCCGGATAGGTCGGCACCGTACCACCCGGCCCCGGAATCAGCAGGCGCATCCCCACCCGCAGCTTATCCGGACTCCCCAGCCCGTTGATCTCGACCAGCCGGTCCACCGTCGTGCCGTACTGTTTGGCAATGACGCTCAGGGTGTCGCCCGGCTGGACCACATGGATGGTCGGCGTGGGCAGCGGGATGGGCGTACCGGACTTGCTGCTCGTGCCACCCGGCTCCGGTATCAGCAGGCGCTGGCCCACGTAGATGAGGTCGGCGCTGGCAAGGTTGTTGGCTTCAACAATGGCCGCGCTGGTCACACCGTAGGCGCGCGCAATCTTCGCGAGCGTGTCGCCCAGTTCAACCGTGTGATACTTCGGCCCGGTGGTGGCCGTGGCGCTGGGCGTGGCTGCCGGCGTGCCGTCCGGGGTGCTGACGGGTGTCGTGGCAGGCGGCACAGTGGGCGTGGCCGGCGGCTGGGTCGGCGTGCCGGTCGGTGTACTGGTGGCCGCGCCGGGCACAGGAATCGTCAGCCGTTGGCCGGGGTAGATGACATCGGAATTCGCCAGCCGGTTCACCCGCACAATGGCGCTTGGACTGACGCCGTAGCGAGCCGCGATATCTACGAGGCGGTCGCCCGGTTGCACGATGTAGACGACCGGCTCATCGGCGGCAGGTGCGGCCTGGGCAGGCCCGGCCATCATTAGCAGACCCACGACAACCAGCGCCAACGCGAGCCATCCCCACCGGCGAGACAGCCCCATCTTTAGATCCACATTCCTGTTCAGGTGCATCCCCGTCCTCCACGGCTGGAAGGCCTGCTTCGTGCCGTTATGTGTAGCCCATTGCAGGTGAGAAGGATACCTGAAAGCGCGCGCGGTGTCAAGCGCCGTGCGCACAAACAGATGAGATATTCTGGACGACCTTCCCGGTACCTGGGACACGGCAAAGGACGCGGCGAAGGACGCGGGCGTGCGATACTGCTCGTGTTGATTGAACAAGACCAATTCACAGCGCAAGGAGATACTAAAATGACCTGGAAGATCGATGCCTCACACTCGCAGATCGAGTTCACGGTAAAGCACATGATGATTGCCACGGTGCGCGGCCGCTTCGGCAGCTTCGATGGCACCGTTACTGTTAATCCCGATAACCTGCTGGAATCCAGCGTGGAAGGTTGGGTGGAGACCGCGAGCGTCGACACGCGCGACGGCAACCGCGATGCGCACCTGCGCTCCGCCGATTTCTTCGATGCCGAGAAGTTCCCGCGCATGACCTTCCGCAGCACGAAGATCGAGAAGGCCGGCGACGGCGAATTCAAGGTCACGGGCAACCTGACCATCAAGGACACGACCCGTCCTGTGACCTTCACGGTCAGCAATGAGGGTCATGGCAAGGACCCGTGGGGCAACCGCCGCTGGGGCCTGAGCGCCACGGCGACCCTCAACCGCAAGGATTTCGGTCTGAACTGGAACGTGGCCCTTGAGACCGGCGGCTGGCTCGTCTCTGACCAGGTCAAGATTCAGGCGGAACTCGAACTGGTCGAAACCGTCGCCGAACCGGCGGCCGCCTGACACAATTGATCCGGCATTCCTGGCGATAGGCAGGAGTGTAGCCTGTAAGTGTAGTCGAGGCTTTAGCTGGCTAAACGGGGTTCGCACGTACACTCCCCATCCGGCTGAAGCCTTGACTCCCCGACATTCAGTATTCCTGGGTTTGTAACG
>DAOUGK010000436.1:0-12776 GCA_034429055.1 Anaerolineae bacterium
AGAAGCGGGGCCGTGAAGAGCAGGCTGATGGCAAGCAGCGGGATGAGGTAGCCCGTGCGCGCGAGGCGCGATGTCTTGAGCCGCCGTCGTGCGGCCTGCAAAGGGGCGAAAGCCGAGGCACGCGATGTCATGGAACTACCTGTCGGGTGGCGGCGCTTCGGCTCGCTCATTCCAGAAGTCGACGGTCACGCAATCGGCGGACGGCGCGAGCACCACCACGGTCGGGTTCGGGCTGACCGCGCGCCAGCCGTTCTCCAGCCGTTCACTCACGCTGTAGCTGCCGGGGGCCAGGTTGGTAAACCGATAGTTGCCGCCCGCATCGGTGCGCGCGCTGACCGGCGCGCCCGGGCCCTCCAGTGTAACAGTCCAGCGCGCGAGCGGTGCGCCGCCCTTCGTGTCGCGCAGTTGCCCGGCGATGCAGACCAACGCAGGCGGGGTCGCTGTGGGTGCAGGCGCGCGGGTGGCCGCGGGGGCCGGCGACGGCGCAGGGGTCACGATCGCGAGCGCGGTGACATCCCCCCGGACTTCGACCGCGGTGACCGGCAGCCAGCCCTCCACTGTGCTGCCACCGCCGGCAGGCGTGATGCAGCACACGCGCAGCCACAGGCCGTCGGCGCGACGGCCCGTAATCTCCAGCTCGCTCCCCGCCGCCACCTGCCCGATGATGCGATAAGTGCTGCCGGGGCCTGCACGCGCGCTGACCGGGCCTTGCGGCACGATGGCGAGCGGCCGCGGGGTCGGCACGGGTGAGGGGGTGTTGGTCGGCCGCGGGGTCGGCGTCGGCGTGAAGGAGCGGGCCAGCGTCTCACCCTCCACCGCGCGGCTGTTGTCGTCCACCGGCACGTCTTGCGCGCGCCGGTACAGCGCGATGGCCGCGGGCACGTCGCCGCGGCGCAGTGCGCCATCTGCGTCTGCCAGCAGGAGGTTGTAGAGCTGCCGCGCGATGCGGCCCTGGCCGAAGCCGGGCGTCTCTGAAGCTCGGGTTTCCGCGACCAGGGCCTCCAGCCGGATCAAGGCCTCGTCCCGCTCGTCGCGCGCCAGCGTGCGCAGCGCCTCCAGGTACAGCCCGCCCAGCCGTCGCGCCTCCAGCGCCATGCGGTTGCGCGGGTGGATGCTCAACGCGCGGGAGAAATACTCCACCGCCTGCTCGACCGCACGGAGGTCCGCTGCCGGATCGCCGCTGCCCGTACCTTCAACCAGGTTCTGCCCTGCATTGAGGTAGCACACGAACAGGAACTCGTTGACGGCCTCGGTGCGATAGGAACCGTCCAGCTCCTTGATCTTCTCGAACTGCTCGATGGCCGCGGTCCACTGCGCCAGGTCGTAGAGGCGGCTGCCATCCGCATACAGCGCGGCCAGCCGGCTGCGCCGCGAGACGAAATCGGCGCGTGCCTGGGCGTCCGCGTAGCCGGAGTCCACCGCCAGGATTCTGTCCAGCTCCGCCGCGGCGCGCTCCCAGTCCTCCTCTGCGATGGCAGCCTCGGCGGCCGCGTAATCCTGGGCCAGCGTCTGCTGTCGCTCGGCGCGCGCAAGGCCGGAACGTGCCTGTGGGTCATCCGGCGCAATCGCGAGCAACTGCCGGAAGGCATCCTGTGCACCTTCATAGTCGCCCGCAGTCAGGCGTTCCTGCCCGCGATTGAATAACTCCTGCGCATCCTGTTCGGAGGCCCGGTTCCACGGCAGTAATGTCTGCCAGGAGCGGGCCGCGGAACCCGGCGCGCCCACCTGGAGCGCGACCAGGAGCAGCGCCACCATGCCGATGAACCCCAGCAGCCCCACGCCCCACACGCGCCATGAACCGCCCTTGCGCCGCACGGACTGTGCCCGTTCGCGCGGCGCGCCGTATGCCGCATCCGGGGAGACCTCCGGCGCGGCCGCTTCGAGCTGAAGGAACCACTGCACCTCGTCCAGCAGCGCGTCGAGTCCCGGTCGCGCCGGTTGGAGCGCCTTGAGCCTGCGAAACCGTTCGAGGGCCTGTTCCCAGTTGCGATGCTGATACGCGGCCATGCCCTCGTAATAGAGGGCTTCGGCGGCGTCCGGCGGCGGCGAGGTCAGGCCGTAGGCGCGGCGATACTCGGCAGCGGACAGGCGGGCATTCGCGGCCCGCGCGGCACTGGCCGGGCTGCCATTGTCCGGCCGGTCCGGCGGCGATTCGGCTTCTGCCTTCGGGAACTCAACCTCGGCCATAAACTCGTTCTGCGGTTCGCTCAACGTCGATAGTCAACTCGTCAACGGAGAGGTTCTGCCTCACCGTCCTGGCCGGTCTCTGACCATGCCAGCGGGGCGTCCGCAACCGCCGGTGCGACCGCATCCGCGGCTGCGGCGGCCGCCTGCCCAGCACCGCCACCCATCATCAGCGGAAGGAAAAGGCTGTAGCTGTAGGGCCACCCCTGCAGCCGGATGTCGTCCACGTAGCTCCAGGTGTTGAACAGGTTGTCGTAGCGGTTATGATTGGCAAAGGTCAACTGGATGGTCTGCCCCGCGAACGGGGTCAGGTCGATGAACGCCTGCCGCCAGCCCGTGTCGTAGGGCGCCGCCAGTTGCTTGCCGTATTTGTCCGTCGGGTTGCCCGCACGCAGCAGCAACTCCAGCGGCCCGCCCGCGGCATCGTTGGCCCACACCTCGAACGTATCCTGGTCGCGCTTATACGTTGGGCTGTACATCACGTCCCAGCTCAACACGCGATACCGGAAGGTCAGGGTCAGGTCCGGCACCTGGTTCAGCGACGGCACCTGGATGGTCTGCGCGATGGTCGCATGGCCGACCGGCACGCCCCCGGGCCGGTCCAGGCTCGGTCCGTAATCTTCCGTGCCGAGCCGGGCGACAAAGCTGCTGCCCGCCGGCGTCACATCCGGGATAACAGCCAGATAGAGCGAGCCGCTGGACGCCCAATCGCTGAACGTCCCCGTATCAAACCGGCCGTTGCGCACCGTCTCGACCACGGTGTACGCGGGCGTCTCGCTCCACACACCCTCGTGGCCTGCCAGATCGCTGGCACGGGCCCGGAAGAAGTACGTATGCCCGCGCTGGCCGGCAAAGCGCGCGCCGGACTGCTGCGTGTCCACCTGCCAGTTCTGCCACGCGCCGTCATAGCCGTCGCGGAACTGCACGTCCACCCGGTCCACGCCGGAGCCGGGCTCGGGATCGTAGTGCCACCAGCGCACCTCGAACTCCGGTGCGGGCTGGTAATGGCTCGGCACGCTCACGTTTGCCGTGGGTGCACGACGATCGATCGCGACTGTGAAGCGCTGCTCCGGCTCCGCATTGCCCGCATTATCCAGCGCCGAGACGCCGACCGTATGTGTGCCGTCCCGGTCGATGACGAAGGTTGCCCCCGTCTCCCAGGGACCATCGTCGATGCGGTAGCGCAGGCTCGCCAGCCCGCTCGTTGCATCCGTCGCGCTCAGCTCGAACGTCACCGGACTGATGTACCAGCCGCGCGCGCCGGGTGTGCCCGACCTCTTGACGGTCGTGACAGGCGAAGTATCATCGTACCACAGCGCATCCGCCAGGGCAACCGCTGTCCGATGGTCGGCGTTGCCCGCGCCGTCGCGCAGCCAGGCATAGACGGTGTGCTTGCCCTCGCCGGGCACGCGCAGGCCGTACAGCAACTCGCTCGCCGGGTAGAAGGTTCCGTCGGTCGGGCCGGTGGGCGGGCTGTCGAAGCGCACGTAGACCCCGGCGATGCCGGATTGATCCAGCGGCGCACGCCACGCCAGGTAGAACGCGTTCTCCTGCTGCCAGCCGGACGGCCCGGCGGCCAGGTCAAACGGTGCGGGCGGCGCATCCGGGTCGAACCGCAGCGTCGCCTGCCTGAGCGATTCGATGTTGCCCGCGATGTCCTCTGCCGCGTACTGCAGGCTGTACTTGCCCGCTGCGTCGAGCGTGAACTGCGCACTCGCGTTCGTGGTCGTCACCCACTCGCCGCCGTTCAGCCGGTAGCGCAACTGCGCCACACCGGAGTGGGCGTCCTCCGCACTCAGCACCACCGTAAGCGGCGAGCGATACCAACCAGCCTCACCGGCCAGGCCCTGGATCGTGTGGGTGGTCGTCGGCGGCGTCGCGTCATAGCGCAGGAGCGGCGCGACTGCACGGTTGCGCGGATCAGCGTTGCCGGCCCCGTCACGCAACCAAAGATACAAACGGTGCGCGCCTTCGTCGGGTACGCTCAGATCTCCGATGCGGTTGGTAGCCGGCAGCAGTTCGCCATCCGCCGGGCCTGCCGGCTCCGTGTCCAGCCGGTAGTACACGCCGCTGATGCCGCTGAGGTCGGTGGGATTGGCCCACTGCACCGTGAAGCTGTTGGTGCGGCTCCACGCTTCGGGCGCGGTGGTAACAGCCGTGGGCGCAGCGGGCGCGTTGCGGTCCAGCTTGATCTCCACCGGGAACGAGCTCTCGACGTTGCCCGCCTTATCCACCGAGTAAAAGCTGACGCTGTAGATGCCGTTCTCGTTGAGCGCAAATAATGTGCCGGGCAGCCATGCGCCCGCGTTGATGCGGTAGTATGTGGCCGCCACCCCGGACGCGTCATCCGTCGGGACCAACGTGACCGTCACCGGCGACGTATACCAGTTGTTCTGTCCCAGCGTCCCTTCGATCAGATAGGCCGTTGCGGGCGGCTGGACATCGAGCGGAGCGTCGAAAATCTGCACGGCGCTGCGGTTGCCCGCGCCATCCTCCCCGTAGTAAGCCACCTGGTGCTGCCCGCCCACGTCCAACCGAATATGTGTCCCGGCCTGCCACGCGCCGCCGTCGAGCTGATAGTAGGCGGTCGCGGGCGCGGAGATCGCGTCGTTCGCGGCCAGAGTCAGAGTGACGGCCGCCGTGTACCAGCCGGACGGCTGGGGCAGCCGCACGGGGGTAAGGGTCACGGCGGGCGGGGTGAAGTCCACCGGAACCGTCACAACCACCGTCGGCTCTACATTGCCCGCATGATCCTGGGCATAACGCGCAAGCCGGTGAACGCCTTCCGTTGCGATGGTCCGTGCATCAAGCACCTCCCACGGCCCCGCATCCACCTGGCTGTAAATGGCCTCGACGCCTGAGCCTTCGATCCCGTCTGTCGCCGCGAAGGTGACATTGACGGTGCTGGTGTACCAGCCGGATGGTACAGGCGGCGGCGCCAGCGTCGCGGTGCTGGCCGGCTGCTGCGAGTCGTACCAGAACACCTGCGTATCGACGTTGCGGTTCTCGTGGCTGACGTTGCCCGCCGCATCCTGGAGCCAGATGTAGAGGTCGTGCTTCCCGTCCATCGGCACCGCGATGTCGGTCAGGCTGTTGGCCGCGGGGACGTAGATGCCATCCGTGGGGAAATAGCCGGGCCGGTTGAGCTGGTAATACACGCCGACGATGCCCGACAGGTCGGCGGGGTTCGTCCACTGCTCCCCGAAGCGGTTGACGTTGGTCCAGGTGCGCGCCGGGTTGCCCTTGAGACCGTAGGGGGCAGGGGGCGCCTCCCGGTCCAGATAGAGCATCCCCGCGGTCGCGCTGGTGTGGTCGGCCCGGCCCAACTCGTCCTGTAACCAGACATAGATGGGGTGCGCACCGTCCAGCTCCGGTGCAATGCCGGTGATGGCCCGGTCGGAGGCGACGAAGATGCCATCGTTCGCCGCGGCGGGCGGGGCGTCCAGCTTGTACCATGCGCCGGTCACCGTGCCCAGATCCGGCGGGTTCGTCCACGTAACCGAGAAATCCGCGACATTGGTCCAGACGGCCGGCGTCACGGCGAGATTCTGCGGCGCGCCGGGCGCGTTGCTGTCGAGAGTGAAGGGGGCATCGCTGGGATCGGCGGTCACGTGGCCCGCCCGATCCACGGCTTCCACCTGCACGAGCACCGTGCTGCTGTCGATGGCCGGCGCGGCCCAGGCATACGCGCCGGTGTGCGGCTGGCCCGCGGCAACGACCGTCCATGCCCCACCGCCGTCATAGGACACGCGCAGAGTGATGGGGTTCGTCGCCAGGCCGACGTTGTCGCTGGCCTGCCACGTGATTGTCTGCGTCTGGCCGCCCGCCCAGACTTCGCCGCCGTTCGGTGCGGTAACGGCGACGACTGGCGCCGTGGTGTCCACGGTGAAATGGCTGCCCGCGCCGGGCGTCTCGACGTGGCCCGCGAGGTCGGTTGCCCGGCTGCGCAGCGCGTAGGTCGTGGCGTCGGTCCAGCCGGGCTGCGCGCCGGTGTAGGTCCACGTCGCGCCGTTGAGCGTCGTCGCGAGCCACTGCTCGCCGGCGGCCCAGCCGGTCCCATGCCAGTACAGGCCGGTCGTCGTGTCATGGATGCTGAGATCAACCGCGCTCACGCCTGCGGTCGCGTCGCTGGCGCTGCCCTGGATGGCGGGCACGACCTGCAGGACGGCATCCGCCGCGGGCTGCGAGACCTGCGAGACGGGCGCGACCGTGTCCACCGGCACGACATACGCGGGGCTGAGTTCCAGCGCGCCGCCGGCCTCCTGGATGCGGTAACGAATCAGGTTGGCGGTCGCGGCGTCGGGCAAGTTCAGGCCAGTGATGGCGAGCGTCTGCGTCGTGCTGACCGGCCCGCTGACCGTGAGGCCCGCGGCCGTCCAGGCAGACCATGACGCGCCTGCATCCGTGCTGAGCGCATACTGCGCGGTGGCCGGCAGCAGCCCGGCCGCGGCCTGCGCCGTCACCTGGCTATCGACGGGCAGGGTCGTGACCCAACCCGCGGGCGCGAAGCCTGTCCAGGATACGGCGGCGGGCGCGGCGGGTGCCAGCGCGCGGGCGGTGAGCGTCGCGGCCAGCAGCAGCGCCGGCAGCAGGAGTCCGACCAGCAAAAGTCGAGACACGGGCCGCATTCTTCGACTACGTGCGTTGCTGCGCAACGCCCATCCGCTCAGAATGCTCCATACGCCGGCCCGGTCGCTATAGACGGCATCCTGAGCGGGTGGACGACGCAACGCGGGCGTCGCAGTACCGCCAGTCGAAGGAGGCGGCTCGTTAATAGGGTCGTGGGTGATGGGCATGCCCAAACCTCAGTTATCGGCAATGTTGCATGGCGCGGCTGGCCGGGGCAACGCGGCGCGCGGACGTCAGCCCGCAGCCTCGAATCTGTAACCCAGGCCGCGCGCGGTCAGGATGTAGCGGGGATGATCGGGGTCCGGTTCCAGTTTCGAACGCAACCGCCGCACGTATACAGCCACCTGGTTGGAGTAACCTTCGTAGTCATACCCCCACACGGTGCTCAGTAGCTGCTCGTGCGTCAGCACCCGCCCGTTGTTGCGCATCAGGCAGTGGAGCAGCCGGAACTCGATGGGCGTCAGCTCCACCGAGCGGCTGCCGGGCAACAGGACGGTATTATTCACCGGGTCCAGGCGAAAGCCCTCGACGCTGAGCTGGCTCTGCGGCTCGCCGAAAGTGAAGGCCTCGGCGCGGCGCAAGACCGAACGCACACGGGCCAGCAGTTCGGATGGCTCGAAGGGCTTGGCAAGATAGTCGTCTGCGCCCAGGTCCAGTCCGTACACGCGGTCGCTGGTCTCGCCCTTGGCTGACAAGATGATGATTGGCAGGGTGGTGCTGCGGCGCAGGTGGCGGGTCACTTCCCAGCCATCCATGCCCGGCATCATCACATCCAGGATCAACAGGTCCGGCGTCTTCTCATCGATCATCCGCAGCGCGTCGCGGCCGTTGTCGGCGGTAAACACCGTATAGCCTTCCTCTTTGAGCAGGAAGGCTGTCATCTTCAAACTCGGACGATCGTCGTCCACCACCAAAATCCGCATTGCGCCCGGTTTCTCTTCCGCACTCTGCCTGACTGTGGGCACAGGGTCAGAGTTTACGGCTTCATTATACCACTTGTCAGAACGCGCGGCAAAGATTGCGCCCGGTTTCGCGATGGATCGGGAGGAACTGCCCGTCATCTCGCATATTTCCTTTCAGAAAGAGACTATCCCTCTCATCGCATCGTAGGCGTAGGATATGAATGGAGTATGAAGGAGATGCGGGGGAAGGCTGACAGTCTTTTAACGAGAATGAAGATTGATAGAACGCTGATGACGCTGATCAGCATGATCCTCGCTGATCCTTTGAATCATGCTGATCATGATCATCAGCGTTTTCCGCGCTCTATCGTTATTCCAGGGGATACACCCAGGCCGCGAACAGGTCATCCAGGGGCGCGCCGGCGATCGTCTCGGCCAGCGCCTCGAACTCCGCCGGTGTGGCGATGTCCCAGGTCTGCTCGGCATAGTAGCGCTGCAGGAACTCCGCCATACGCTCCGGGCCGAGTCGCTCGGCCAGCGCGACGAGGAACAGCGGCCCGCGGCCGTAAACGACCCCGCTGTATTCGCCCTCAGGATAGGCGCTGACCGGCAGACCGATGGGTTTCTCGATCCGGTCTACGCGCGCCCAGCGATCATCCAGCGCGGCCAGGAACCCAGCGCCGCCCTGCTCACCGTAGCGGTCCTGGAAATAGAGGTAGGTGCTGTACTGGGCCAGCGCCTCGTCCAGCCAAGGGTCGTGCAACTGGTCGTTGCCGACCACGGCATACCACCACTGGTGCGCGGTCTCGTGGACGATCACCGCCTCGAACCCCGCGTCGCCTGGCTCGCGCTCGTACAGCCCGGCTGCGAGCACAATCAGCCCCGGATATTCGATGCCTGCGGCGGTCGTGCCGGTTGCGGCGATGTCCAGCTCGCGATACGGATAGGTCCCGAACTCGGCTTCGAACGTCGCCACGGCGGCCGCCGCGATATCCAGCGCAGCCGTCGCATTGACCTCGCTGCCCGGCAGGTAGTAGCTCGCGTACGTCACGCCGTCGACCGTCGCAGTCGCGGTCTCGTATTCGCGACTGAGCGTCGCGGTGAAGTCGCGCATCGGCCCGCCCACGAACTGCCAGATGGCCGTGCCGTCGTGGAATTCCTCCCGGTCCAGCTTCACACCCGTCGCGGCAACTTGCACGTCGTAGTCCGTGGTCAACTGCACGTTATACAGGCTGGCATCGTGGTAAATCACGTCGCCCTGCGGCGCGGGCCGCTCGATCTGCCAGCCGCCGTTCTCCGCGTCATACACCGCGACGGTCGGGTAGAAGTGCGTCAGCGCGAGCACGCCCTCTTTGAAGGCCAGCTCATCGTAGTTGCCGACGCCTTCCTCCGGCACGGTGACCTCGAAGGTGAGTCGCAGGTCAACCGACGCGCCGGGTGCGAGGGGGACGGCCAGTGGGATGGCGGCAACAGGCTCGCCGGTGGACCAGTATGTCTGCACCCATTGTCCATCGACCTCCACGCGGCCCAGTCGCATGACCGGCGCCCAGAGATTCGGGTAGAGATGGACGTAAACTTCCTCCAGCGCCACGTCCTCCCGGTTGGTGTAGTGGATGGCGGCATATCCGCCGAATTCGGTCAGGTCGGGCGACACGGTCACGTCCAGCCGGTAGCGTGTCATCCCGGCCAGGTCAACCTCACTCGCCGCCTCCGGTCGCAGCGCGGCGGTGTAGACGGCCGGGTCCTCGACGTCAGGCAGCGGTTGTGTTACTTCCATGGTCGGGATGGCTGTCGCAGCCGCCGTGGCCGTCGGTGCAGCGGTCGCTATGATGGTAGGCGCGGGGGCCGTCGTTGCGGTTGCGGGCGGCGGAGACGGCGTGGCCGCAGGCTGCGCGGGCGGAGTGCAGGCGGCGAGGATGAGCAGCATGACACCCAGCACCAGACCTTCGAGGTTGTGCCAACCTGGGCCAGCCAAAGGCTGGCCCGTTGGGCTGAAACCTCGAAGGTCTCTACGGAAGGGACCGTTCATATCTGCGCCAGAGCCTGTTCCAGGTCCGCGATGATATCGCGCACATCCTCGATGCCCACGGACAGCCGCACCAGCCCGTCGCCGATGCCGATGCGCGCCCGCGTCTCTGCGTCCAGCGCGCGGTGCGATGACATGGCCGGATAGAGCGTCAGCGTATACACATCGCCCAGCGTCGTGGCCGGCTGGATGAGCCGCAGCGCCTCCATGAAGCGGAAGACCTCCGGCTGGCCCGCCCCTGCCAGGTCGAAGCTGACCATTGCACCGTAATGGCCGCCGAGCAGCCGCATCGCCAGGTCGTGCTGCGGATGAGCCGCCAGGCCGGGGTAGTTGACCGCGGCGACGCGGCGATGGCCCGCCAGCCAGTCCGCAACCTCCGCCGCGTTGGTGCACTGGCGCATGACGCGTAAGGGCAGCGTCTTGAGCCCGCGATGCACGAGCCAGGCATCCTGCGGCCCCAGGTTCGCGCCGAGCAGCTTGTTGATCTCGTACAACTCCTTGCGCCGCGCCGCGCTGGTGATGACCGCACCGCCGAGCACGTCGCCGTGCCCGCCCAGGTACTTCGTTGCGCTATGCACCACGTAGTCGGCGCCCAGCTCCAGCGGGCGGCAGAGGACCGGCGTCGCAAAGGTGTTGTCCACGATAAAGGCTGCGCCACCTGCGTGCGCCAATTCGGCCAGCCGGGGCAGGTCGGCCACCTTGAGCAGCGGGTTCGAGATGGTCTCCACCAGCAGCGCGACCGGCGGCGCACCCGCCGCGGTCACATCCGCCAGCGCCGCGGCGACAGCCGCATGATCGGCAGGATCCACAAAGCGGACGCTGACGCCCTGGGTTGCGAGCAGGCGAGCCAGCAGCGCATAGGTCGCGCCGTAGACGTCGTGCGCGGCGACAACGGTCGAGCCTGCGCGCGCACCGGCGCCGAGCAGCGCGGCGTGGATGGCGGCCATGCCGGAGCCGTACGCCAGCGCCGCTTCGCCGCCTTCGAGCGCGGCCAGCGCAGCCTCCAGGGCAGCGACGGTTGGGTTGCCGTAGCGCGTGTAGACCGGGTTCGTGCTCGTGCCGGCGAACACCGCATCGAGGTCCGCAGTCTCCTCGTAGGTATAGCCGACGCTGTGATAGACCGGCGTGACGACGGGCATGAAAGGTGCGGATGCGTCAGTGGGCTGTGTCGCAGCCAACCGCTCGCCCGCATGGACTGAGAGGGTATGGATGTTCATTGTAACCTTACATAAAGTTGCTGAGAAGTATGTTGGTGCATCATACCGAGCATAATGGCGCGCAGCCGTGCTGTCAAACCTTTACCCACCGTAGATTGCCGCGTGCAGCAACATATTGTGCATCTCTGCACATTTCCGGGGCACAAATGATTAGACCGTAACCCTGCCTACCCCGAATTAAGGTAAATGGTGATACAAATAGGGCGTCCACGGCGGACGAGACAGCACGAGGTCTCGAATCGAGCCCTGGACGAATGTGTTTAATGGGGAGAATGTACTACTATGTTGGAACGCACTTTGGATTACGATATGCAGGTCGAGCTGCTCAAGCAGCGGTGGAACGATGTCAACGATGAGTACAAGCAGTCGCTCTCGTTCACGGAGAAGCTGGGTGACCTGCTCGTCAAGGCCGGCACGCGGCTGCAGCGGCGCAACACCAACGCCGCACGGTAAAGTCCTGCTTGCCAGGACGCCCCCACCGGACCTTCCCGGCTGCGGGGTTGAGCAGCGCACCGCCCGGGTGCGCTGCGGCGCAGGCCCCCACACGAGCCTGCGCCGGCACAAAGCCTGTTTCTAATCATCTCACAGACTTCTAACGCAATTCTTGCGTCTCTCTTGCGCTTGCTGTTACATTGTAGCTCGTAAAATCACTGTAGAGACGTCTCATTGAGCTGCCTCTACGCCCATGGGAGGATTTATGACCGACGAAACGCATGCCGCTGAGACGCTGGAGTTTCGCGCCGAGGTCCAGCAACTGCTCAACATCCTGGCCCATTCGCTCTACACCGAGCGCGAGATCTTCCTGCGCGAGCTGATCTCCAACGCATCCGACGCGCTGAACCGCCTGCAGTTCGAGATGCTCACCAACCGCGATGTGCTCGACCCGGAGGCGAAGCTCGAAATCCACGTGGATTTCGATGCGGACGCGCACACGCTCACCATCTCGGACACGGGCATCGGCATGACGCGCGAGGAAATCATCGAAAACCTGGGCACCATCGCGCACTCCGGCGCGCTCGCGTTCCTGAAACAAGTCGGGGAAAACCAGAAGTCCGGCGATTTGCGCCTTGCCGACATCATCGGGCAGTTCGGCGTCGGCTTCTACTCGGTGTTCATGGTGGCCGATGAGGTCAGCGTGACGACGCGCTCTTACCGGCCCGAAGCCACAGCCTGGCGCTGGACCTCGCGCGGGGACAACCGGTTCACGCTCGAACCGGCGGACAAAGCGCCGCGCGGGACGGTCGTGGAGATCAAGCTCAAGGAGGATGCGCACGACCTCGCATCGTCCTGGCGGCTGGAGAGCATCATCAAGCGCCACTCGAATTACGTCTCGTTCCCCATCTTCGTCAAGGGGGAGCAGGCCAACCAGCAGGCCGCGCCGTGGCGCAAGCCGACGAAGGACGTCACGCCGGAGGAGTACGACGAGTTCTACCGCCAACTGACGTTCGACCTGGACGCGCCGCTGCTGCACGTTCACATCGTCACCGACGCGCCGGTGGACATCCGCAGCATCCTCTACGTGCCCGCCAAGCTGGACCGCAACGCGCTCAACCTGCGCAGCGACCACGGGCTGCGGCTTTATTCCCGGAAGATACTCATCCAGGAGCACAACAAGGACCTGCTGCCCGAACACCTGCGCTTCGTCGAGGGTGTGGTGGATTCGGAGGACCTGCCGCTGAACATCTCGCGGGAGACGGTACAGTCGAACCGGGTGTTGCGCCAGATGCAGAAGGTGCTGGCCGGCCGGGTCGTCAAAACGCTGCGCGAGCTGGCCGACGAGAAGCCGGAGGACTACGCGCGCTTCTGGCAGGAACATGG
>DAOUGK010000437.1:0-2157 GCA_034429055.1 Anaerolineae bacterium
GCGGCGCTGGCCGCGCTGAGAGCAGGGGTCATCTTCCGAGGCGCGCGGCTGGCTGCCGCGTCCGTCGAGCTGCTGCCCGCCGAGCCGGAGCTACCCCCGCGCGCCGTGCCGGTGCAGCTCGCTCGCGGCGCGCCGGCTGCCTGGCTGCGCATCGTTCTCACCGAGGGGAAGAAGCGCCAGCTCCGCCACATGACCGCCGCCGTGGGTTATCCGGCGCTGCGCGTGGTACGCGTGGCGTTCGGTCCGCTGACGCTGGAGGGTCTGGCGCCGGGCGAGTGGCGGACGCTCACCGCCGCGGAGGTCCGGGCGCTCCACGCGCAGGCGCGTCTCGGCTTATTGACGCGCGCATCCTGAGCGGGTGGACGGCTCATTGCCGACAACCACTCACAGCTAGTCGAAGGATGCACTCTCACCGGGCCGCCCCTTCGACTGCGTGCAGCCCGCAGGGCGGGCCGCCCTCCGCTCAGGGTGCTCCACTTGTTTCTGCCCCAGCGTGAAACACAGCCTCCGCGCGCCGCGCCTTTGACAGCCCGCGGCGGCTGCGCTATATTCCCCCCGATGGCCCTCCTCTCGCACCCCACACCTGGCACGCAGCGCACCGCAGCGCGGGCCGCAGGCATAGTCCTGGTGGCCCTGTTCGCCGTGCTCTACCTGCTGACCCTCGACAACGGGCTGCGGCCCGAGGAACTCGCGGGCGGCGACCTCATCACCCACCAGTATGCGCAGGTGCAGGGCCGGCCCAGCAACGCGCCCGGCTATCCGCTCTACACGATGGGCGGCTGGCTCTGGTTCCGCGCGGGCCGCGGCCTGCTCGGCGCAGATCACAACCCCATCCCCATCCTGTCCGGCTATTCGACGCTCTGGGCGCTCGTCAGCCTGGCGCTAATGTACACGCTGATCATCGAATGCCTGGGCACCGCGCGGCGCTGGCCCATCGCGTTCGTCGTATCCGCCTTCTATGGGCTGACCTACTTCTTCTGGTACTACGCTGTCACGACCGAGCAGTACACCTCGTCCGTCGCGTGGACATTGGCCGTCTGCCTGCTCACCTTCAAGTGGGAAAGATCGGGCGAGCATCCTGAGCGGGTGCACGGCTCAACCCAGCAGAGGACGGACGACCAGTCGAAGGATGCCCCACGCCCTCGCATCCTTCGACTGCGGGCATCGCGCCGCGATGCGCCTCCGCTCAGGATGCTCGCCAATCAAGGACGCGCTCCCGCCTCCCGCGCCGACCGCTACCTCCTGGCGCTCGCGTTCCTCGCGGGCATCGGCCTCGCGCACCAGGTCACGGTGTTGTTCGCCGTGCCGCCGCTGCTCTGGTTCGTGCTCAGCCGCGAGCCCGGCCTGCTGCGCCGCCCGCGGCTGATCGCCGCGGCGCTGGGCCTCGCGCTCCTGCCGCTGTTGAGCTACGCCTACGTCTACGTCCGCGGCAGCCAGCATCCCGAATGGCGCGGGGTGGGCGTCTGGGCGAGCAACTGGCAGTGGTTCCTCAGCTTCCTCTCCACGGGCCAGGGCCGCTCCGAGCTGACCTGGGCGCTGCAGCCCTTCCTGACCGCCGAATTCCCCGCGCTCATCTGGCGCGAGATGACCTGGCCCGGCCTGCTCGCCGGTCTGATCGGCCTGGCCGCGCTGCCGCGGCGCCGGGCGGTCACGCTCTACGCCATCCTCGCGATCTACCTCGTGTTCTGCTGGATCGACCGGCTGGGGAACTGGTTCCAGGTCATCATGCCCGCGTACGCGCTGCTGGCCGTGGGAATCGCCGCAGGCGCGGCGTGGCTGTGGGAGAGAGTCCCGGTGGCGCAACTGCGGCGTCCTTCGACTCCAGGCGTCGCACCGCGGCGCCCACCCGCTCAGGATGCGCCGCAGCACACGCAGTCGAAGCATCCTGAGCGGATGGGCGCCGCCATGCGGCGCACGCAGTCGAAGGATGCGCCGCATGTACAAATCGCCCACCTCTGGCGCGCGGCCATCCTCGTCGCACTCGTCGCGCTCGCAGCGTACCGCGGGCTGCTGTCCTACCCGCGCGCGGATGCCCGCGACCGGGCGGAGGACACGGGCCTCGCTCCGGCCTGGGCCATCCTGGCCGACGACCCGCCGCGGGACACAGCCATCTTCGGCACGCAGCCGGAGGCCCTCGCGTTGAGCTATGTCACGGAC
>DAOUGK010000438.1:0-7045 GCA_034429055.1 Anaerolineae bacterium
TGCATCGAGCGCCCGCTCGGTCAGGGCGGGGTCGGCGGCCAGGAACCCCCGCAGGTGACCGCTGCCGAGCATCAGTTCGGTGTCGTACAGGGGCCGCAGCCGGTCGCGCGCTGCAACGAGCGGCTCGATGACAGCGCGGTCCGGGTCATCGATCAGGACGAGGATATGGGGCAGCTCCAGCGGCGCGCCGGCCCGTATGCGCACGCGCGGGGGAATGCGCTCCAGGATCGTGCCTTCGGTGGCCCGGATCAGGCTGGCCGCGCCCCGGCTATAGTCATACGCGTCGAGGTCCAGCGCCAGCATGATGCCGTGGCGGGTTTTACCACCGACCTCCCGTTCGACCACGATCAGCCCCTCATGCTCGACGAAGAGGCCTTGTCGCAGGTAGTCGTGCATGGCGGCGTTGATGGAGCGCACGCGGCGTGCTTCCTCCGGCGTGTCCAGGTAGACTTCGGGCAGAATCAGGTGCAGGGTGGAAGGCGCGTCACCGACCTCGTCAGCGACCGCCTGCCAGTACTCCGGCTCGGAGGTGAACTGATCGCAGGCGATGACGGCCCACTTGTGCAGGTCCACGCCGGGACGCGGCAGCAACACCTTGGGAAGGATTGCGCCGATGGAGCGACGGGTCATTCGCACGTTTCCTGGCTGGCGCCGATCAGCAGGTCGGCAACCTCATCTCCGATGCGCGCGGTGGCTTCATGCGTGCTCGCGCCGATATGGGGCGAACCGATAACCTGGGGCAGCTCGAACAACCGGCGGTCGTTGAGCGGCTCGGTCTCGAAGACGTCGAGGGCTGCGCCCGCGACCTGGCCCGAGACGATTGCGTCGTAGAGCGCCATCTCATCCAGGACGCCGCCGCGCGCGCAATCGACGATGCGCACACCTTTCTTCATCTTGGCAAACGCGGCTGCACCGATCAGGTGCTTGGAGTGCTCGGTGAGGGGAATGTGCAGGCTGATGAAGTCCGACCGGGCGTAGAGTTCCTCCAACTCGACCATGTGCAAGTAGGGCGCGGGGCCGACGGTCTGGCTGTCATACCCGAGGACCAACATGCCGAGCGCGGCCGCGCGCTGTGCGACGGCAGTGCCGATGCGGCCCATACCAATGACGCCGATGACCTTGCCTGCAACCTCGATGCCTTCGAATTTCGACTTCTCCCACAGCCCGTCGCGCAGCGATGCGGTCGCCTGCACGATGGGACGGGCCAGCGCAAAGACATAGGCGATGGCAAGCTCGGCGACGGAGTGCGTGCTGGCCCCAGGGGTGTTGAGGACCTTGACGCCCCTGGCTTGCGCATAATCGACGTCGATGTTGTCCACGCCGACACCGCCGCGCACGATGACTTTCAGATTGGTTGCGGCATCCAGCACCGGCTTCCGCACTTTCGTGCGGCTGCGCACCACCATGGCGTCGTATTCAGCGATGGCGACGAGCAGTTCCTCCGGCGTAATCTTGTCGCGCACATCAACTACGAGGCAGGCCTTCTGCATGCGCTCGACCGCGCGCGATGAAATTGAATCACAGACGAGTACCTTCATGAGCACAGTCCCTTCCTAATGAATGAAGATCGCAGTAGAGCGATGCCTCACCGGGGTTACACCCATCTCAATCTTCAATCTGCAATCTTTCATCTTCAATCGGCTTTTACGATGTCGTCAATCTGCGCGGTCAACCACTGCACGTCGGCCAGCGTCAGGTCGCCCATGTGGCCGATGCGGAAGGTCTTGCCCTTGAAGGGGCCGTAGCCGTCAGAGATCTGCGCGCCGCGTCTGCCCAGCTCCTTATTCAATGCGCCGAAGTCGAAGCCTGGGTTGGTGATGTGGGTAATGGTGGGCGACAGGTAGCGCTCGTCGCCGTAGAGGCTGAAGCGAGAGCGGCCCCAGGTGCGACAGTGGTCGGCCATGGCGAGGTGCCGCGCGTAGCGGTTCTCCAGCCCTTCCTCAAACATGCGATCCATCTGCTTATCGAGCGCAAAGAGGAGGCTGATGGCGGGCGTGGCCGGGGTGTTGAACTTGGCCGCGAACTTCTCATTGTCGAGGAAGTCGAAGTAGTAGCCGCGATGCGGGATGGTAGTCGCTCGCTGGAGCGCACGTTCGCTCACCGCGCAGACAGTGAGCCCGGGCGGCAGGGCAAAGCATTTCTGCACGCCCGCGAGGCAGACGTCCAGCCCCCAGCCGTCGAAGTCAATGGGCGTGCCCGCCATGCAGCTCACGGCATCGACCAGGATCACGACATTGGGGTACTTCGCGCGCACGAGGCGGGCTGTTTCCTCGAGGGGCCCGAGAATGCCCGTGGAGGTCTCATTGTAGGTGAGGCAGAGGGTGTCGAATCCGCCCTGCGCCAGGGCCGCGTCGACCAATTCAGGCGTGATGGCCTTGCCCGGTTCGACCTCAATAGTCTCGGTCTCCACGCCGCAGCTCTTCGCGATCTCCCACCAGCGCCGGGAGAATTCTCCGTTGAGGGTGTTGAGCACCTTTTTGCCGACGGCATTGCGGATCGCGCCTTCCATGACGCCGGTGGACGAGGAACTGAAGAGAAAGACCCGGCGCTCGGCGTTTAGCAGCTTTTTGAGTTTGGTTTCAACGGCCTGGTGCAATTCGGCATAGGCCGACGAACGGTGGCCGATCATCGGGGTGGCCATGGCCTGCAGGATTTCGTCGCTGACTTCGGTTGGGCCCGGGATGAACAGCTTTTTGTGCATCGCCACGTTCTCCTTTGGATGGATGGACGATAGGTATGGGTGGGGCCTGTTGTGAAGGCCCGCGCTTTTCGGCTCTATGATACTCCAAAGCTCAAGGCATGACAAGAAGCTGGGTCATAGAAATCGCGATTTGAGTGGGCAGTGGTATGATAGGCGTCGAATCTGTGAGGGAGTGGGGGCTGACAATGCACGATGGTGGCTGGTGGACGCTGATTCGCTACGACGAAAAACAGGACCGCCCGGCTGTAAGCTGGGCGCTCATCAAGCGCGCGTTCGAATATGCGCGGCCCTATACCGGGCAGATTGCCGGGATGCTGGCTCTGATCCTGTTAACGACACTTCTGGGATTGGTGCCGCCGCTCCTTACGCGTGACCTGATCGACCGGGCGCTGCCGCAGCGCGACTTCCACCGGCTGGGAATGCTGGCACTTGGGATGCTGGCGGTGCCGCTGGTCAACGGCCTGTTGGGCGTGGTGCATCGTTATCTTGGGTCGTCGGTGGGCGAAGGCGTTATTGCGGATCTGCGCACCGCGCTCTTTGCGCACCTGCACCGCATGTCGCTACGCTTCTTCACGAACACCAAGACCGGTGAGCTGATTTCCCGTCTCAACAACGACGTCGTCGGCGCGCAGCGGGCCGTCGCAGGAACGATTCCTGACCTGTTCACCAATGTGGTCACGCTCGTCAGTGCCCTGGCGATCATGCTGCGGTTGGAATGGCGGCTGACGCTCCTGGCGATGGCCGTGCTGCCCCTGTTCCTGATCCCGGCGCGGCTGCTCGGCCGGCGGCTGCGCGCGATCGTGCGGGAGCAGATGACGCTCAACGCCGAGATGAACGCCATGATGAATGAGACGCTCAACGTCAGCGGCGCGCTGCTCGTCAAGCTGTTTGGCCGGTCAGGGACGGAGGTCGGGCGTTTTCGCACGCGCGCGCAGCGGGTGCGCGGGGCGGGCATCCGCGTGGCGTTCATGATGCGCTGGTTCTGGCTGACCGTCAGTCTGATCAGCGCCATCGGCACCGTCATCGTTTTCTATGTGGGCGGGCTGCTTGTCTTGCGTGAGCAGGGGTTCACCATCGGCACCATCGTCGCGTTTACGGCCTACCTGGGGATGCTCTACGGCCCGCTCTCTGCCCTCACCAACGCGCGCATGGACCTGGCGACCTCGCTGGTCAGCTTCGAGCGTGTTTTCGAAGTGCTCGACCTGCCGGTCGAGATCAGGGAACGGCCCGGCGCCGTGCAACTTGAGTCTGTGCAGGGCGCAGTGCGCTTTGAAGATGTGTCGTTCAGCTATGAGCCGGGCGAGAGCGCACCCGGTGGGACTGCGTCGGGGCTGAGCGAGGTCGAGCGCTTCGGCTGGGGTGGCCGCGATGCGAATGTGCCCCTGTCCCAGGAAGCGGGCAAGCTGGAAAGGAAGGGCGCTGCGGCTGCCCGTTCCGACAACGGGGACAGCGCCGCGGATGAGCCTGCGGCTGGCGCCGGCCCGCGCTGGGCGTTGCGCAATATCTCGTTCGACGTGCAGCCGGGCCAGTTGGCTGCGCTGGTTGGGCCGAGCGGCGCAGGCAAGACCACGGTCACCTATCTGCTGCCCCGCCTCTACGATCCGACGAGCGGACGTATTGCGATAGACGGTTACGACCTGCGCGACCTGACGCTGGACACCCTGTCGTCACAGATCGGGATGGTGACGCAGGAGACCTATCTGTTCAACGACACGATCCGGGCGAACCTGCTCTATGCGCGGCCGGATGCCACGGATGCGCAGCTCGAGGCCGCATGCCGCGCGGCCAACATCCATCACTTCATCGTGGGGCTGCCTGAGGGCTACGATACGGTTGTCGGCAACCGCGGCTACCGGCTGTCCGGCGGGGAGAAGCAGCGGGTTGCGATTGCGCGCGTCATTCTCAAGGATCCGCGCATCCTGGTGCTGGATGAGGCGACTTCATCGCTCGACAGCCAGTCGGAGGCGCTGATCCAGCAGGCGTTGGAGCGCATCATGCAGGGCCGCACATCGCTGGTCATTGCACACCGGTTGAGCACGGTCCTCGCGGCAGATGTGATTCTGGTGATCGACCGGGGACAGCTTGTGGAGCGCGGGACGCATGCCGAACTGCTCGCGCGCGGCGGGCTGTACGCACAGTTATACGAGACGCAATTCCGGCATGCGCAAGGGAGCGGGGCGGCCGTCAACGAATAGCGGAATGCCGTCAACGAATTCACACGAATGAACGAATCGTGGTTGGGAACGACCATTCGTTCATTCGGTCGGATATTCGTTGACGGCCGCGCGCTAACCCGGTTGCTTTGTCGTTAACGTATACCGGAGCGAATCCGCGCAGAGTCGTTCCGTACCGGGATTCGTTTATTCGTGGCCGGATTCGTTGCTGGCCGCGGCGTCTCCGCACGGCGGACGGGCTGGGGCCGGGGGGCGCGGTCGAATTCATGGTCGCGCACGGGTGCGGGCGTCGCGTAATCGAACTCGGCCAGCTTCCGGCGTTCGATCTTATACCCGAGGACCTTCTCCACGTCGCGGACGGCAAAGGTATCATCGCTGGTGATCAGCGTGAACGCCTCGCCGGTTCGCTCTGCGCGGCCCGTGCGTCCGATGCGATGCGTGTATGCATCGGTTGTGTCCGGCATGTCGTAGTTGATGACGTGCGAGATGCCCGTCACGTCAATGCCGCGAGCGGCGATATCCGTCGCGACCAGAATGCGGTAACTGCCGGTCCGGAAGCCATCCAGCGCCTCTTGCCGCCGCGTCTGCGATAGATTGCCCTGCAGCGAGGTCGCGCGGAAGCCCGCCTTCAGCAGTTGCTCTGCGACGCGCTTGGCCCGATGCTTCGTGCGGGTGAAGACGAGCACTGGTTTGTCGCCGGTCTGCGCCAGCAGCTCCATGAGCAGCGGCGTCTTGAGATGTTGCGGCACCGGGTAGACGGCATGAGATACGGTTTCGACCGGCCGGCTCTGGCCGACCTGGATCGACACCGGGTTGCGCAACACCTCGTCGGCCAGCTTGCGGATGTCGGCGGGCATGGTGGCTGAGAAGAGCAGGGTCTGACGCTGCACAGGCGTCGCGGCGACGATGCGCCGCACGTCGGGCAGGAAGCCCATGTCAAACATATGGTCCGCTTCGTCGAGCACGAGCACCTCGACGTGAGACAGGTCCACATGGCCCTGGCGCATCAGGTCGAGCAGGCGACCGGGGCACGCGACGACAATCTCGACGCCGCTGCGCAGCGCGTTAATCTGCGGCATCATGCCGACGCCGCCGTAGATGGCGGTGCTGCGCAGTCGCGTCTGCCGGCCCAGTCCAACGAACGACTGGTGAATCTGTTCCGCCAGCTCGCGCGTGGGCGCGACGACCAGCGCCCGCACCTGCTTGCGCGGGCCGTTCTCCAGGCGTTGCAGGATGGGCAGGGCAAAGGCCGCAGTCTTGCCCGTTCCGGTCTGGGCGAGGCCAACCACGTCGCGACCGGCCATGATGGGCGGAATCGCGTCGCGCTGGATGGGGGTCGGCTCTTGATAGCCGGCTGCATGGACCCCGGCCGTCAGGCGCGGGGACAGGTTGAACACTGAAAAGGTCACTGAGAATCTCCTTGGCTGTACTATGAGCCAAGTCGCACTCTCAGCCCAGGCTCCCCGTTTGGGAGCAGACAACAAGCAACTAATATACAGCCGATCCAGCAAAATGTGTGTAAGCTCGATTACGGAATGGCGTGACGGTTTTACTGAACCGACCTCTGCGCGTTTCTGGCCGCCCGTGTCACCGAGCCGGCCATCCTGTTCGGCCATTCGCTCGGTGGCGGCGTCGCTCTCATGGCTGCGGCGCAATGTCCTGACAGAGTCGTGGGCGTCGTCGTCGGTGATGTGCCGTTGGACAAGGTGACATGGGAAGCTGCACTCCACGCCCAGCGGACTGATCTGCTGGCCTGGCGAGCGCTTTCCGGCGGTCGCGTGCCGCTGGCCGGGATCATCGAGGAACTCAAGGATGCGGCAGCATGGGCCGGCGATCCGAATACGCCCCGGATGCGTGAGCTGCTGGGCGAGGATCACCCGATGTTCCCCGCGTTGGCGGAAAGCCTCCATGCGCAGGACCCCGACGTGCTTTCCGGGATAATGGAGGATTTCGAAGGGTTTGCGGCAGGCTACGACATGCGGATACTGCTGCCCGCCATTCGCTGTCCAGTGCTATTGCTGCAAGCCGACCCTACAGCCGGAGCCGTCATGGGCGATGCGGAGGTGCGGCAAGCCCTTGCGCTCCTGGCTCAGGGCGCCCATGTGAAACTCGCCGGTCTCAGTCACGCGTTTCACCATGAGCGCCCGGACCTGGTCGTAGAGGCCATCAA
>DAOUGK010000439.1:0-4112 GCA_034429055.1 Anaerolineae bacterium
GGGGTTTGGGGCCGCAACGCGGCCCAAAACCCCCACACAAAAGCTTCCCCGCTCCCGCTGAGCGGGGGCGGGGCCAAAGGTGACATCCATGAACTCACGTGATCGCGTGATGGCTGCGCTGGAACACCGGCAGCCGGACCGCGTGCCCAAAGACCTCGCCGGGATGCGCTCGACGGGCATCAGCGCCTTCGCATACCCAAAGCTCGTGCAGGCGCTCGGCCTGCCCCCGCGGCGCACGCGCGTCGAGGACACCGGCCAGATGCTCGCGATGCCCGACCCGGACGTGCTGGACGCGCTCGGCATCGACGTCGTCACCATCTGCGACGGCGTGACCAGCGCGTTCGTCGAGCCGCACAAGTGGCGGCCCTACAACTTCAACGGCCGGCTGGACGCCGCGGTGCGCCACCCGTCGCGCTTCCACACGGAGGAGGACGGCACCATCCGGCGCGGCGACTCGATTATGCCGCCGTCGTCCTATGTCTTCGACGCGCCCCACGGCGGCCAGCCGCTCAACCTCAATGAGGAGCTGCCCAAGCCCGACCTGAAGAAGCTGGCCGCATATCTCAAGCGGCGGCCCCTGACGGACCGGCGCATCAAGGCCATTCGCGAGCACACGCGTCGCGTGCGCGAATCGTCGGACCGGGCCGTCTTCTTCAACAACGGCGCGGCGCAACTGCCCATCGGCATCGGCGGCTTCGCCGGGCTGGCGATCTTTCCCATCCTCTGCATCACCGAGCCGGACATGGTTGCGGAGTACCACGAGCTGCTGACAAGCCACCGCGAGGGCTGGTTCCGCGCGCTGCTGCCGGAGATCGCGCCCTACGTGGACGTCATCATGATGGCTGCGGACGACTGGGGCACGCAGAACACGCTGATTGCCTCGCCCAAGGTCTACCGCAACCTGTTCCTGCCCTACTACCGCCGCGTCAACGCCATCGTGCACACGGTGGCGCCCGGCGTCAAGACCTTCCTGCATTGTTGCGGTGCGGTGTACGACCTGATCGACCTGGTCATCGAAAGCGGGTTCGACATCCTCAACCCGGTGCAGTGGTCCGCGGGGAAGCGATCCTACCGCGAGTGGAAGGACCGCGCCCGCGGCCGCATCGCGCTGTGGGGCGGCGGCGTCAACGCGCAGGCCACCCTGCCGCTCGGCACCGTCGAGGACGTAGCCCGCGAGGCGCGCGAGGTCGTCAGCTACCTCAGCCGGGACGGCGGTTATGTCTTCTGCAACATCCACAACATCCTGGCCGAGATCCCGCCCGAGAAGGTGATTGCGCTGTATCGGGCGGCCGACGAGGCTTAAAGTGACGAGTGACCAGTAACGAGTAAGGAGTAACAGGTAATCTGTGCGGAATAGCTCACGCAAAGACGCAAAGAACGCAAAGATTTTTTTGTAGTTACTTTGCGTACTTGGCGGCTTTGCGTGAACCCTCTCTTACTCGTCACTCCTTACTCGTTACTGGTCACTCGTCACTCGTTTCTCTCGGAGAATTCCATGCCCAACGACTACACCGTAGCAACCTACTACTTTGGTAACTACCATCAGGATGGGCGCAATGCCCTGGTCCACGGGCCGGGCTGGACCGAGTGGGAACTGGTCAAGCGCGCAGAGCCGCGCTTCCCCGGCCACGTCCAGCCGCACGTCCCGCTGTGGGGCTACGAGGACGAGGCCGACCCGCAGGCCATGGCCCGCAAGATTGCCGCGGCCGCAGACCACGGCGTCGATGCCGTTATCTTCGACTGGTACTGGTACGATGACGGCCCGTTCCTCGAACGCAGCCTGGACGAGGGCTTCCTCAACGCTCCCAACAACGACCGGCTCAAGTTTGGCCTGATGTGGGCCAATCACGACTGGGTCGATATCCACCCGATCGGGCTGTCCACCGTCCGCAGGCCGCCGCTGCTCTACGGCGGCCGGGTGACGCGCGAGACGTTCGACCGCGTGGTCGAGCACGTCATCGGGCGCTATTTCCGCCACCCGTCCTACTGGCTGGTGGACGGCTGCCCCTATTTCTCCATCTACGAGCTGATGAAGCTGCGCGAGGGGCTGGGCGGGGTCGATGCGACGCGCGACGCGCTGGCCCACTTCCGCCGCCGCGTCCGCGAGGCGGGCTTCCCCGACCTGCACCTCAACGCGGTCGTGTGGAGCGCCAGCCTGCTCCCCGGCGAAACGATGGTCAAGGACCCCAACGAGCTGCTGGCCCATCTCGGCTTCGACAGCATCACTTCGTACGTCTGGGTGCATCACGGGGTGCTGCGCGAGTTCCCGCAGACGGACTACGTGGTCGCCCGCGACCGCTACCTGGCCTACTGGGACCAGGCCGAGGCGCAGTTCACCCTGCCCTATCACCCGAACGTCACAATGGGCTGGGATTCGAGCCCGCGCACTATCCAGTCGGACGCGTATCTGCCGTGGAATTACCCGTTCACCGCGGTGCTGGCGAACAACACGCCGGCGCGGTTCCGCGAGACGCTCGCGCTGACGAAGGAACGCCTGGCCGCCCGCGCGCCCAAGGACCGGATTCTCACCATTAATGCGTGGAACGAGTGGACCGAGAGCAGCTACCTCGAACCGGACACGCAGCACGGCATGGGTTACCTCGAAGCCATCCGGGATGTGTTTGGCCGGTGACGGCTGGAAGCTGGAAACTGGAAGCTGACTCGTGTGCGGACCGCCGATCTGGGGATCGGCGGTCCTGCAACTGACGTATTCGTTCCAGCTACCCGCTGCATACAAACCGGCCATTTCCTAATCCCTAATTCTTCATTCCTAATTCCCAATTCCCCGCCTCGTGCTATACTTCCCCCATGACCGACACGATCCTCACCTCTCGTCCGGACGCGGCCGAGGACAGCATCCGCCAGACCACCGCCGAACTGCAATCCGATTCGGTGCGCGTGCTGGCGCTCTGGAGCTCCGTCGTCGCCTATCTGTGGCTGGCCTTCAACATCTGGGCCGACTACATCGCCAGCGGCCGGTCTGCACTCGTCTCGCGGCCGTCGTGGGCCGGGGCGCTCGTCCTGCTCCTGGCTGCGCTGGCCGTCTACGTGCTGGGACGCCGGCCCAATCTTGCGCGCTACGTGCTGGCCTGGGGCATCCTGGCAGCCGCGCTGCTGGCTGCCTCGGCGTTCGAAGCGCCGGGCATCCACTACGTGCTGATCATCCCGATCACCGTCGCGGGCGTGCTGTTGGGTGGGCGGGGGTTCGCGGCGCTTGCCCTGGCTGCAATGGCGGGCAACCTGCTCATCTTCCGGTTGCAGGGCACAGGGATGGGAGTCGAAGCATGGCTGAGCACCGCGCTCCTCGCGCTGATTACCGGCACGACGGCGCTCTCCGTCAACAACCTGCGGACCGCGCTGGCCTGGGTGTGGCGGGGCTACGACCAGGCCCAGGAGAACGAGGAGATTGCCCAGACCCGCGCCGCGGAGCTGCAGCGCGCGCTCAAGGCGCTCGACGAGGCCACCTACCGCATTGAACGCTCGAACTACATGCTGGCCCTCGCACGCGACCAGGCGGAGGAAGCGCGGCGGCTCAAGCAGCAGTTCGTCCAGAACATCAGCCACGAGCTGCGCACGCCGCTCAACCTGATCATCGGTTTCACCGAGTTGATGACCCGCTCACCTGAGTACTATGGGAGGCCCCTCGCACCCGCCTACCTGCGCGACCTCACCATTGTTTACCGCAACGCGCAGCACCTCCAGACGATGGTCAACGACGTGCTCGACCTGGCCCGGCTGGACACGGCGCAGGTCAGCGTGACACGCGAGCCGGTCGACCCCGCGCAGCTTGTCCGGGAGACCGTCGAGACTGCGCGCAGCCTGGTCGAGTCCGCGGGTCTGTCGCTCACCGTAGAAATCGAGCCGGACCTGCCCACCCTGCACATCGACCCGACCCGCATCCGCCAGGTATTGCTCAACCTGCTCAACAATGCCACCCGCTTCACCGAGCGCGGGGGCATCACCGTGCGCGTAGCGCGCGGCGGCGACGAGGTGCACTTCGCAGTGAGCGACACGGGTGTGGGTATCCCGCCGGAGCAGGCGGAGCGGGTCTTCGAGGAGTTCAACCAGGTGGATGGCGGGACGCGGCGGCGGCATGGCGGGACCGGGCTGGG
>DAOUGK010000440.1:0-29623 GCA_034429055.1 Anaerolineae bacterium
GCCGTGCCAGTGATAGAGCACGCGGCCGGTGCTGAGCACGAAGGGGTAATCCGCGTCCGGCAGCTCGCTTTCGGTCTCGTAAGGGACGGACCAGAGCTTGCCGCGGCCGCTCGGGAATGTTTCGGCAAAGAGATACGGCGTGCCGGGGTGCTCACCCGTGGGACACGGCCAGTGGACACCCCCTTCGGCGGCGAGCCGAGCGTAGGTGATGCCGCCGAAGTCGGGCGTGACGCGGCGCATCTCCTCCCAGATTTCGTCCGGGCCGGCATACGACCATCCGGCCAGCAGCGCGTCCTCCGCAGCCATCTGCCGGATGGTGCGCCGGGCCAGGTCCGCGACGATATCCCAGTCTGCCCGCGCCTCGCCCGGTGCGGCGATCGCGCGGTGCACGCGCTGGACGCGGCGGTCGGAGTTCGTGAAAGTGCCGTCCTTCTCGGCAAAGCTGGCTGCGGGCAGGATCACGTCTGCGTAGACGTTCGTCTCGTTGAAGAAGATGTCCTGGGCGACGAAGAACTCGAGCTGCTCCAGCGCGTGCTGCGCGTGATGCAGGTTGGGTTCGCTCATCAGCGGGTTCTCGCCCATGACGTACCAACCTTTAACGCGGCCGGTCAGGATCCCGTCCACCATCTCGGTGACGGTCAGGCCCGGCGTGGCAGGCAGGGGCACACCCCACGCGGCCTCGAACTTGCCCCGCACGACGGGATCGGTGACCGGCTGGTAGGCCGTGTAGACGTTCGGCAGCCCGCCGGAGTCGGAACATCCCTGGACGTTGTTCTGTCCGCGCAGCGGGTTCAGCCCCGTGCCCGGCCGCCCGACGTGCCCGCAGAGCAGCGCGAGGTTGGTGAGGGTGAGCGTGTTGGCGGTGCCGTGCGTGCTCTGGCTGATGCCCATGCCCCAGTAGATGGCTGCCGCGCCCGCCGACGCGTAGATGCGCGCGGCTGTACGAATGTCCGCCGCTGGCACGCCGGTGAGTTCTGCAGCCCATTCGGGCGTCTTATCCGTCAGGCTCTCGCGATAGGCGTCGAAGCCCTCGGTGCGCGCGGCGACGAACTCCCGGTTATAAAGCCCCTCGGCCACGATGACGTGCGCCATCGCGTTGAACAGCGCAATGTCTGAGCCCGGGCGGTGGCGCAGCCACAGTTCTGCGAACTGCGTCATCTCGGTCTGCCGCGGGTCCACGACGATGAGCCGTGCGCCATTCCGTTGCACCGCCTGTTTGAGGAAGGTGGCAATCACCGGGTGGGTCTCGGCCGTGTTCGAGCCGACGACCATGAAGCACTCCAGCCCGGCCATCTCCGCGATGGAGTTGCTCATCGCGCTCGACCCGATAGCCAGTTGCAGCCCCGCCACGCTGCCCGCGTGGCACAGGCGCGCGCAATGGTCGATGTTGTTCGTGCCGATCAGCGCGCGGATGTACTTCTGGAGCAGGTAGTTGTCCTCGTTGGTGGCCTTGGCGCACGCATTGGCCGTGATGCTGTCCGGCCCGTAGCGCCGGCGCAGGTCCAGCAGGCGGCTCGCGACGAGTTCCAGCGCCTCGTCCCAACTCACCGCCTGCCAGTCGTCGGGGCCGCGTGCGGCTGTGCGGTGGTCCGGCGTCTGCGGGTCGCGGCGGACCAGCGGCCGGGTCAGGCGGGTGGGGTGGTGGACGAAGTCCGCGCCGAAGCGTCCCTTGACGCACAGCCGGCCGTAGTTGGGCGCGGCATCGAAGGGCGCGTCAACCCGGAAGATATGTTCGTCCTTGATGTTGAGCAGCACCTGGCAGCCCACGCCGCAGTAGGGGCAGGTCGATCGCACCACTCGGTCAGGCTTCATGGTTCGCGCTCCCCATCGTCCCGACCTCCAGGTCGGCCTCGATCTTGCCCTTCAGCGCGCCGGTCGGACAGACGCCCACGCAATTCCCGCAGAAGACGCATGTCGTGTCGGGCATGGGTGCGTCGAAGGCCGTCGTGACATGGCTGGCGATGCCGCGGCCGCCCCAGGTCAGCGCAAAGGTGTTCTGCACGTCGTCCGCGCAGACCTGGATGCAGCGCCAGCACATGACGCACTGGCTGTAATCGCGCACGTAGAACGGGTTATCGACCTTGACCGCGAAGGTGCGCCGCACGCCGCCGTCGTAATGGGCGGGATTCGCGCCGTACTTTTCCATGTAACGCTGGACATCCGGCGCGTCATGCAGGTCGACGGTCGACGCCAGCAGTTCCAGGATCACGCGGCGGGCCGTGTTGACGCGCTCGGTCTCGGTGTTGACCACCATGCCCGCCGCGACCGGCGCAACGCAGGCCGGCAGCAGCGTCCGTGCGCCGACCACCTCCACCGCGCAGAGCCGGCACACCCCGTTGGCGGTCAACTCGGGATGGTAGCACAGCGTGGGAATCTCCACACCGGCCAGGCGGGCCGCGGCCAGGATGGTTGTGCCTGCGGGCACACGGACGGTCTGCCCGTTGAGGGTCAGGGCCACCAGGTCGGCGGCAGGTGTCACCGGCATGCGCGCTCCTTTCATGGCCTGAAGAGCTCCGGCCAGTGCTGGTAGGCATTCAGGGCCGCCATCGGCGCGGCCTGACCCAGGCCGCAGATGCTCGTGTCGGCCATGACGCCCGCCAACTCGACCAGGTCTGCGGCGTCCGTGGGCCGCGCTTCGCCCCGCGCCACGCGGGCCAGCAGTTCCGCCTGGCGCTGCGTGCCCATCTGGCAGGGATAACATTTGCCGCAGCTCTCGTGTGCAAAGAAGCTGCCGATGCGCGCGAGGACCAGCCGCAGGTCGGAGGTGTCATCGAGCACAATGACCGTCCCCGCGCCGATCGTGCCGCCGACCTTCCGGTAATCTTCGAAGGTGAGTGGGGTGTCCAGGTGTTCCGGTGTGAGGAACGAACCTGCCGCGCCGCCGGTCAGGATGGCCTGGATGCTGCGGCCCGGGTGCAGCCCGCCTGCGAGGTCGAAGATGAGGTGGCGCAGCGGCACACCGAAGGGCACCTCGTAGACGCCGGGCCGCATGACGGCCCCGCTCACCGCGAAGAGCTTCGTGCCCGCGGAATCCGGCGTGCCCAGCGCGTTGTACCAGCGCGCGCCATGCATGATGATCGGCGCCACCTTCGCCAGGGTCTCCACGTTGTTGATGACGGTTGGCCGGCCCCACAGCCCGGCATCGGTGGGGAAGGGCGGTCGCAGCCGGGGGAAGCCGCGCTTGCCCTCGATGCTCTCCATCAGCGCGGTCTCTTCGCCGCAGACGTACGCGCCCGCGCCGCGGCGCACCTCGATGCTGCACGCGAAATTGCCCCCGCGCGACTCGCCGCACAGGTAGCCGGCGTCGTCCAGTTGGCGCACCGCGTGGGTGAAACGCTCGTAGCCCAGCCGGTACTCCCCGCGCACGTAGACAAAGGCCCGCTCCGCGCCCACTGCGTAGCACGCCAGCAGCAGGCCCTCGAGCACGCGGTACGGGTCGCCCTCCATGAGCACGCGATCCTTGAATGCGCCCGGCTCGCTCTCATCCGCGTTGCAGATGACATAGCGCGGGCCGGGATTGGCCGCCGCGAACTGCCACTTCAGCCCGGTGGCAAAGGCCGCGCCGCCGCGGCCGACCAGCTTGCTGGCCCTGACCTCGCGGATGACATCGTCGGGCGACATCTCGCGCAGCGCCTTCCGTAGAGCGGCCATGCCGCCCTGCGCCAGATAATCTTCCAGGCTGGTAGGGTCCACGATGCCAACGTTGGCCAGCGCAATCTTGACCAGGCCGCCAGTCCTCGCGCGCGATGCGCCGGGCTGGCCGCCGTCGAGTCCATCCAGCAGCGTGGCATCGGCCGGCGCGTGGCGGCGGTGGTTGACCAACGCGGCGGGCGCACGGTCGCACAGGCCCAGGCAGCGCACCGGCTCCACCGTGTAGCGGCCGTCGGGCGTGGTCTCTCCGGGCCGGATGCCCAGCCCTTGCGCCAGCCCGGCGAGCAGATCATCCCCACCCGCCAGCATACACGGCCCATCCTGGCAGACGCGTATGATCTCATGGCCGACCGGGTGCGTGTGAAACATGTCATAGAACTCGGTGACGCCGTACACATCGGCCAGCGGCACACGGAGTGCATGCGCGATGCGCGCCAGCACTGCCGCGGGCAGCCAGCCATCGTAAATCGCCTGCGCGTCGTGCAGGGCTTCGAGCAGGACGGTGCGGCCGCGCGGCGCATACTCCGCCAGAATCTGCTCCAGCGCCGCAGCCTGGGGATTGCCGTTGCCGTATACGGCCCAGCGTTCGTGCGTCCAGGCTTGCAGCGCGGGCAGGTCGCCGCTGAACGCGGGCAGGAGCCGGACTACATACTTCTGCTGCCAGTTGAGGTCGTGGAGGGCTGCGCCGCTGAACTGCGCCTGGTCCTTGAGCCGGGTAAGCACGAACAGGTCGTAATCCGTTACGAGCTGCCGTCGCGGCTCGATTGTGGTGGCGGCGAGCCCCGGCTTCGCGGATGCCAGGCCCGCGTCCACCCATCGATCGGAGCGAACGCTGCCGTCCGCACTGGCGGCCTCGTCAGCAAACACTACCAGCCAAAACAGGCCGGCCGGGTCGATGGCGCCGGCTGCCAGGTCGGCTTCCAGGCGCTCTAGTTGTGTGTGAAGGTCGGGGTGCATGGTGACTATATCGTAACTTAGGGTACGGAGGCTGTCAAGGTGTGTGATGCCACGGGAGACACCAGAAACCCGTTCCTTTGCCAGGCAGTTTGTGCTCTGCTATACTTATTGGGCTGCGTGTTTGACCATCGTACCCGCGCCGCAACCTCTTGGTGTCTCCACTTGAACAAATCTTATATTTGCGGGTGAGCTCCATGGTGGCCCGCCTCCCCATGGACCCCGTTCGCTTAATCGTCACCGGCGCGTGGGCTGCATGTCGGCCTGCCAACTCACAGGAGGTGACCCGTGATGGAAAAGAACCCCCGGGTCTTGTTGGTGGATGATGAGGAAGCGATCACATCCAAACTGGCTCCGTTCCTCGAACGGGCCGGATTTGCCGTGGATGTGGCCGGTGACGGTGAAGTCGCGCTGCTGCGCGCGGCAAGTGTTGCCCCCGATCTTCTGGTTCTCGACGTATTGATGCCCCGGCTGGACGGGCGGGAGGTCTGCCGGCGGCTGCGCGCTGGCGGTAATTGGGTTCCCATCATCATGCTCACGCAGGTAGGCGAGGCCACGGAACGGGCGATGGCATTGGAAGAGGGGGCCGACGATTACCTGAACAAGCCCTTCGATCCCCAGGAACTCGTTGCGCGCATGCGTGCCGTGCTGCGCCGCGCCCGACCCGGCGCGCCGCCCCTGGCGGCCGCGCAGCGGCTCGCCTGCCCCCCGTTTCTGCTCGATCGGGCTGCCCGCAAGGTGACATGCGCGGAACAGGAGATCACGCTGACGCCGCGCGCGGTGGCTTTGCTCGACTACCTGATGACCCACCCCGGCGAGCTGTTGAGCCGCGAAAGGTTGCTGGATGCGGTTTGGGGTTGGGATTACCCGGTGGGCACGCGGGTCGTGGATATGCGCATCGCCGAGCTGCGAAAGCAGTTGCACGATGATGCCTGTGCCCCGTGCTACATCGAGACGGTCCCCGGGCAGGGTTACTTATTTGTCGGACAGGTGGAGACGGCCCGATGAGGCGTTGGCTGGGCTGGCTAACGGCACTGCTTCCTGCACTCGCGGGCTTCGGTTTGGCCTTGCTGCTCCAAAGCGGGAGTTGGGGATACGATCCGGTTTTGCGTTCCGAGGTGGACCTGGGCAACGCCTTTCTGCTCTTGGGGTTGCTGATCTCTCTGGTGGCCGTCAGCTTGTTAGTCGTCTGGGAAGTTGCCCAGCGCGAGCTGCGGCGCGCGGTGGAGGAAGAACGCACTGGAGCCGCAGAGGCGCATCGCCGGTTCGTACAACGGCTGGACCATGAGCTGAAGAATCCACTGACGGCCATCAGGATCGGGCTGGCGGACTTGCGTTCCGCGCCGCTGAAGCCCGCGCAGGTCGAAACGGTCGATGGCGTGGTGGCACAGGTGGAGCGGCTGGGTCGGCTGGCGGCCGATCTGCGCAAGCTGGCCGATCTGGAAGCCCGGCCGCTGGAACGCGCCCTGATCGAGATCGGCCCAATGTTGGAGGAAATTGTGGAGCTGGCCCAGACACTGCCTGCCTCGGACGAGCGCCGCATCACGCTGAACGTGCCCCGAGCGCCGTGGCCCCTGCCTTCGGTGCCCGGCGATCGGGACTTGATCTTCCTGGCCGTCTACAATCTGCTGGACAACGCGCTCAAGTTTACCCGCCCCGGCGACACCATTGAGATGCGGGCGTCAGAGGATGGCGCGGCGGTAGTCGTGGAGGTCGCTGACACTGGATTGGGCGTGCCGGAAGACGAGCTGCCCCATATCTTCGAGGAGCTCTATCGTGGACAGGAGGCCCGCGGGATCGGGGGCAGTGGATTGGGGCTTGCGTTAGTTAAGGCGGTGGTCGAGCGGCATGGAGGCACGGTCGCGATACGCAGCCGGAGTGGATGCGGGAGTGTGTTTACGCTGCGGCTTCCGACAGGCCCATCGTAAGTCAGCCCTCGAGCTATGAGTGTATTTCCACGGGGTCGTCAAGGGGGGCCAATGGAACGTACAGCGCGCGGGATCCTGTTCATGTTGCTGGTCGGCTTGCTGTTGGCCGGCTGTGGCGGCACCTTGCAGCTGCAGGTGGTGAACCTGCGCGACTCTACGCCTACGACGGCACGGCGGGCCCGCGCCACCGTGCTGGTTAGGGACCCGGGGAGCGTCATAGTGGTCACCCGGTCGACACGGTCAGCGGTTGCTGTGGCGATGTCGAGGTCTGTCCCCATGATCTCGCGCACCCTGCTTGCTGCGACATCCGTGGCTGGCGCGAGCCCTACGTTCACCCCTTCCGCCGCGCCTGCCAGCAGTATGTCCACTCCTGTCCCATCTGATCCTGCCGCAGCACCGATCGTCGCGCTGCTATCGCCGGTCAGCCCGATGGCAAGCGTTGCGACCACCGGAGTCATCATCACGACGCCAACACCTGCGCTGCCGGGGAGTTTACCATTTGGCGCCAGTCATGCTCTCACAGAGACCGCCACGCCGACCGAGACACCTGGCCCGACGCCGAGCGCCACAGCCACGGCCGCGGCGAGCGTCTCGCCCACAATGACACCCACCCCTTCGCCCTCCGCCACGCGCACCTCGAGCGTGACCCCGACGGCCAGCGTCAGGCCCACTTCGACGCCGAGCCGGACGCCCACGAGGACACCCACCCCGACGGCAACCCCTGCGTCGACAGCTACACCCACAGCCAGCGCCACGCGGCCTATATCGTCTGTTGCCGTCACGCGTGGGCCGGACCTCCGGGTGCCTCGCATGTGGCATACGGCCACGCGCCTGGCTGATGGCCGGGTCCTGTTGGTCGGCGGCAGCCGGACCGTGAATGATTTCCTGGCCGATGCGGACATCTTCGACCCCACCACCGGGCGAACCCTCCAGGTTGCGTCGCTGCACAGGCCGCGCCACGCCCACAGCGCAACGCTGCTGCCGGATGGCCGCGTGCTGGTAATCGGCGGCTATGCCCTTCCGTGGCAGTGGCTTGATGATGCCGAGGTGTATGACCCTGTTGCAGATACCTGGACGGTGGTGCCGCCACAGTCCTCGCATGGCGTCAATCACACCGCCACGGTGCTGGCGGATGGTCGTGTCCTGGTGGTGGGGGGCAACACCGGCAGCGGTCGTTTCACCGACCAGGTCGAGATCTTCGATCCACCAACCAACTCCTGGAGCCAAGTACGGTCGCTGCCCGATGTCCGCGCGACCCATACTGCGCAACTGCTGGCGGACGGCCAGGTGCTGGTGGCCGGCGGCCAGACCAACCAGTATGGCGTTGTGGGCGATGCCCTCCTTTACGACCCGCAGGCGAACGCCTGGGCTGTCACCGGGCCGATGGTCGCGCCGCGCCTGTGGGCCGAGTCGGTGAGGCTCCAGGACGGCCGCGTGCTGGTGGCCGGCGGCATGACGCTGGACGATATGCCGTTGAACAAGCTCTCCTCCAGCGTGGAGATATACGACCCCGCATCGCATACCTGGACTGAGGCTGCGTCCATGCAGCAGCCGCGCTATTCGCATTTCCTTGTGCTGCTCTCCGACGGTCAGGTGTTAGTCCTGGCCGGCGCGCGTGACTGGGATTGCTGCTGGACGGATGGGTCGTTTGTCCCGGAGATCGAATGCTACGATCCCGCGGCAGACCGGTGGCTTCTGGCCGGCCAACTCCCGCAGCCCAGGGCGCAGGCGGCAGCCGCTATGCTGCAGCTCGACCGCATCTGGCTGACCGGCGGCCGGTGGTCAACCACGACGTACGCGGATGACTCCTGGTTCATCGACTACTGATCTCCCGCGCGCCCAGCAACCGATCCTCCGCCTTCTCTGCTGCCGTCATATCGCGCGCAGCGGGTGATGGACGGCATGTTTCGAAACTGTTACACGCTGTTGCGAGATTATGACAGGGCCGCGATACGGCTGAAATAGTGAACTGCTACACTAGCGATGAGCGTGGCACATGGGTGTCAGGCAGTTGCGAATGCACCACGGAGGGAGCCATGAAACCCCGAGCTTTTTCACAGTGTGTGGCCGTCGTCCTGATGACCTTGCTGGTTGCCGGCGGCGGTCTGACCACGACGCACGACGCAATGGCCCAGACCGGCGCGCCGGACGAGGCAGCCTCGACGAGCGTTCTGATACCTCCCGGGTCGCCGCCGGTCCAGGTGACGACCGACCCTGCGAACGATGAGCGGCCTGCCCTGGTGCAGACGGCCGACGGCAAGCTGTTGACCGTGTTCGCACGTTATGGTGGTCTGTGGTCGCGCAGCAGCATGGACGGCGGTGCGACCTGGACGGATGAGAGGCAGATCACGGGCTGTTGTGTCTACAACTACAGTCTGGCCCGCGTCGGTGTGACCTTGTGGCTGGCCTATGACGTCGAGAAACTCATCGAGATTCCAGATCCATCGGGAGGCATCGAGCTTCTGATCAAGAACGAAATCTGGTATCGCACCAGTTCCGATGGCGGCGTCACCTGGTCGGCCGAAAGCAAGTTCCTCACCGACGCAACTGATTCAGACCGCGAGTCCAATCCAACCGTGTACACCGCAACCGATGGCAAGTTGTGGGTCGTATGGCAATCCCGTCGCGGTGGCAATCTGGACCTCTGGTACAAGACCAGCCCGGACGGCGGCGTTACCTGGTCTGCCGATGCCCGGCTCACTACGAGCGGTGAGGACGACCATTCACCGACCATGACACAGGCCCCCGATGGCCGCATGGTGGTGGTGTGGAGCCGATGGGATACGCTCTGGCAGCGCACCAGCACCGACGGCATCACCTGGTCGTCCGAAAGACAGATCGTGACGCGGGGTCATACTTCCAGCCTGGCCGCGGCCGGTGGAAGTCTGTGGCTGGCGTATGAGCTGGAGGGCGATGTATGGTACCGCACCAGCGCAAATCAGGGAGTCAACTGGTCCGCGGCGACCCAATTCACGCGCTTCGTAGCCGGCGACGGCGCGCCAGCGTTAGCGGTGTTGACAGACGGCACGTTGCGTCTCGTCTGGCACTCTTTTCGTAGCAGCAACTGGGACATCTGGTTCGGCAGCGAGGACCCAAATCCGCCTCCCTACGTCGAATGGATCGCGCACCGGCCGCAGCGTAACCCGGACAGCGATGATGTTATCACGTTTGCTGCCTTCGCTTTGGACGAGACCGGCGTGGCGAACGTCAGCCTGCTCTGGACGCTGGACGGCGTCGCGCAGCCGGACCTGCCGATGTTCGACGACGGCATGCACGGCGATACGGTGGCTGGCGATGGCGAATGGAGCATCCAGCACGAGCCGCTGCCCGCCCTCCGCCAGGTAACATACAGCGCCTGTGCCACGGATACGGATGGCAACCGCTACTGCCATCCGGGCTGGGGTTCCTTCACGGTGCTGCCACCGTTCATCAAGACCGCCGACATCCTGTTCGTGCCGGACGCCGGCGGTTCCAACACCGATGGCTTCCGATCATACTATACTGATGCCCTGGATGCCCAGGGCTACAAATATGACATCTGGGATACGGGATTGCGCTCCGCGCCAGGCAGCGCGATCTTGGACCAGTATGCAGAGGGCATAGTCATCTGGAGCGTGCCGAGCGACGGCTATGTGACTTGGGATAGTACTGCGCGCGCCGCGCTGCAAGCTTATCTGGACAATGGAGGCAAACTGCTCATCACCGGGCAGAACATCGCCCGTTATCTTTCCAGGTACGATGGCGCTGGCTTTCTCAATGATTATCTGCACGCGGCCTACTGGCAAGACGATTCCGGGCTGTACGACCTGGTTGGCACGCCCGGCGATCCCATCGGCGATGGGCTGACCCTCAACATCTCGGGCGGCGACGGCGCGAACAACCAGTATTCAAAGGACGTGATTAGCCCGGTTTCCCCAGCTCAAGCCATCTTCACGTATCAGTCGCGTGGCGCTGGTATGCTCGCTGAACCACTGAGGCCTGCCGAGATGCCGCCACCCAGTCTTCAGGACACCAATCGCTTAGGGATCGCGCCTGACAGGTCGGCTTTGCCTGCGACCAGCGAGCCGACTGCTGTGCCGGCAACACCTCTTCCACCTACGGTCGTGCCGGTCACACCTGTTCCCCCTACAGTCACACCAGCGCCGCCTGCGCAAGCGAATGCGGCAGTACGCGTCGATACCGGTACCTACCGGGTGGTCTACCTCGCATTTGGCTTCGAGGGCATCAACAGCGCAGCCTATCGTGCCGCCGCGATGGAGCGCGCAGTGGCCTGGCTTGCAGGCAGGCCAGCGCGGCCTGCCCAATTGATGCCTGCGTACGACCAAACGGTCCAGACGGGTGACATCAGTTTCTCCTGGATCAGCGTGCTCGGTGCGCAGAACTACCGCATCCAAATCGATACCGTGGCGACCTTCGACTCCCCAAGGCTCATTGATAAGATGGTGGTCGGCACGAGCTATACCCACAGCTTCACAACTCTCGGCATGCACTACTGGCGCGTACGGGCTGAGGATCCCGAGGGGGCCTGGACGTTCCACTGGCCCTTCTCCGTCTCCGCAACCGTGACACAGGTAACGACGGATCGAGCAGATGATACCACGCCCGCGCTGGCGGAGACGGCCGCTGGCAACCTGCTGAGTGTGTTCGTGCGCAAAGGGCAGTTGGGGTCACGCGCGAGCACGGATGGCGGCGCGACGTGGGAGGCTGAAAAGCAAATCGCCGCCGGCTGCTGCAGCTACAATCCCAGCCTGGCGCGCGCAACAGACGGAACCTTGTGGCTGGCGTATGACCGGGATGGCGATATCTGGTACCGGACGAGTGCCAATGGCGGCAACTCCTGGCTGGCGGAGAAACCACTCACCACTCATGGCGCCGGCGACTATGATCCAGTGGTCTTCCAGGCAGCCGATGGCAAGCTATGGGTCGTGTGGCAATCCAGTCGTGCTGAATACTACTCCATCTGGTATAAGACCAGCGCGAACAACGGCGCCACCTGGTCAGCCGATACCAAGCTCAGCTCCGACTACGAGAACTATGCGCCTGCCGCCGCAGCGATGCCCGATGGCCGGGTTGTGGTGGTCTGGCGGACGTACAATGGGTTACGACAGCGCAGCAGCGCTGACGGCGGCGCCACCTGGTCGGAAGAACGCCAGATCGCCGATTGGGGGTGCGCCAGGCCCGGCCTCGCGGCGGCCGGCCAGGACCTATGGCTGGTCTATGAGAAGGAGGGCGATATCTGGTATCGCACCAGCCCAGACGGTGGCGACACCTGGCCGCCTGAACAGCGTTTCACGCGTTTCGTCGGGCCAGACTCGGCGCCGGCAGCGGCCGCGCTCGCGTCGGGTGGCATCGGCCTAGCCTGGACATCGGAGCGCAGCAGCAACCCGGATATCTGGTATGGCAGCCCTGGCGGGCGGGACGATATCAACCCGCCGCCTTATGTGTCGGCCATCGAACATCAGCCGCAGCCCAACCCGGACAGCGACGACGCCATTACGTTCCGCGCATGGGCAGTGGATGAGGCCGCCGTGGTCGGCGTTTATGCGGTTGTAGTGATTGAACGCGCTGGCCAGCCGGGTATCATCATGGAAATGCCGATGTACGACGACGGTACGCATGGGGACGGCTCGGCAGGTGATGGTGTGTGGGGCGCCAACCACGCGCCGTTGGCGGAGGGCAGCCGGGTGACGTATCTTGTCATCGCCACGGATGCAGCCGGCAACCGGTATCGCTACCCCGGCCAGGGTTCCTTCACGGTGTTGCCTCGGTTCGCCAAGACCGCCCCGATCCTCTTCGTGGCAGATGCCGGCGGCAACAACACCCCTGCTGACACTGCCTGGTTCCGGCCTTACTACACGGCGGCCCTGGACGCATTGGGCTACCGTTATGACACCTGGGATACGGCAACGCGCGGCGAACCGACCAGCGCAATCCTGAACCAATACACGAACGGTGTGGTCATCTGGGCCGTCCCCTATTGGGGTTACGTCACCGAAAACGGTTCGGCCAGCATCAGTGCGCTGAAGTCATACCTCAATGCGGGCGGCGGCAATTTGCTCATCAGCGGCCAGAACATTGCCCAGGCCCTCCAGTATTCGTGGTATGACGGTCGAACCTTCCTTAACGACTATCTGCACGTCACCTTGAGGCAAGAACATGCAGGGCTGTATGCTCTGGCCGGCGCGGCCGGCGACCCGATCGGCAACGGGCTGGCGCTGAACATCTCAGGTGGCGACGGCGCCAACAACCAGTATTCCCTGGATGAAGTAGATCCCATCACACTGGCGGAGGTCGTCTTCACCTACCAGGCCGGTGTAAGCGCCATGCTGGTCTAACCGTTCCGCCCGGAGGCGGATGCGCCGGGCAGCCCACAGTCCTTGGCTGCGCCTGAGCCCGACGCCCCTGCCGCGCCGGCCGGCAATGTCGGCTCGGGTACGGCAGGCGTGCGTGTAGATGCTGGCAAGTACAGGGCTGTCTACCTCGCCTTTGGGTTCGAAGCAATCAACAGCGCGGCTGATCGCCAGGCCGTGATGGCGCGAGTGCTGAACTGGCTCGCCGTTCGCCAGCCTGGTTCACTCTATCTGCCTCTTGTCTTTGCCCGCTCTGCTGCCCCCGATTCCTTCTGGGCAGCTCGCGATAGCCTGCAACCTGGCGAGTGTACGACGCTCCACTGGTCAGTCACGAATGCCCAGGAGGCCTACCTCAACGATCAAGGAGTCACAGGCCAGGGCACGGTTGAGGTATGTCCGATGCAGACTACCACCTATGTCCTGCGCGTCGTCAGGACCGGCGGAGCAACACAGGAGTATCGCCTGACGATTGTCGTGGAGGAGGCTCCGGCCCCGAGCGAAGGATGATTGCCTGACCCCCTGGCACGGGCGGCGACTGTAAACGTCCTGTCCACTTCTGGCGCTGCGTGGGGCCAGGTTCCCGCCATCGATGGCAGGGACCTGACCCCACTTCTTCCCACAGGAGGCGATGATGCAGAACAGACTGCGTTGTGCCAGCCTCAGCTTGCTCGTGGTTTTGCTGCTGGCCGGCTGCGGAGGCACGCTGAGATTGCGAGTGGTCACCACACACACCCTGACGCCAACACCGAGGGCCAGCGCCACACCTTCGCCCACGCCAACCGCGAGCGCCACGCCCACGCGGGCGCCTGCCTCCGCATACGCCATCAGGGTCGACGATTTCGTTGCCCAACCCCTCCAGTTGCCGATCAACAGCGGTCGTGGGAAGCATCTGAAAGGCTCCCGGCACCTCTCGCTCCAGGCTCTGGGCTGGGGGCGCTGTCTGGCGGAACGGGCCGGGCAGGAGCCTGTCCTGTGGCAAGCCGTGGGGACGGATTCATTTCTGCGGGAGGGCTATCGTCTGCTGACGCTTAGGGTCTGTAAAAGTATTACTTCCTGCTCTGGCCGGTCTCCGACCGTGCCAGCGGCGGAACTTATTCTTTTACGAGCCCTTAGTATCACTGCAGATCGGGCACCATCTCCCGGCTAGCGGTTGTGCCGCTGCTCAAAAACCGCGCAAACGTGAGCTTACCCACGTCGTTCCGCTTCGCGTTGTGATATACATCAAGTTTGTCCAGCCAAGTTGCCATACCGGATTGGAGACATCCGCGCCATGTCCGAACTATCCACCCAGGAACGCTTCAAGCGCGGTGCGGCGGACGCAGGCCGCTACTTTCGCTTCATGGCCGATTTCGTCGGCTTCACGGACGCACATGCCGAAACCATCCGCGGGACCCATCTCATCATCGAAAAGCACATCCCCCGCATCGTGGGTGAGTTTTATGCGCAGTTGCTCAGCTTTCCGGCCACCCGCAAGCACTTTCTAAAGGCCGACGGCACGCTGGACCAGGACTACCTGGAGCTCCGGATGCAGCACCAGGTCAGCTTCTGGCGGCGCACCGCGTCCGGCCAGTACGACGAGGATTACGCGCGTTTCGTGGACTATGTGGGCCGCGCGCATACCTCGCTCGGCGCCGACCCCAAGATTTACATCCCGGAGCGTTACGTCCTGGGCATGATCGGCTTCGTGGGCGGGCAGGTGGCCGCCGCGCTGGCCGCGGAGCTGCACGAGCAGGACCCCGATCTCGAGGCGCGCAGCCTGGCTGCGTGGCACGCCCTGCTCATGGTGCTGCTCGAGCTCCTCTCGCGACCGTACGGCGAAGGCCGTGAGCCGGAATCTTACTTGCCGGCTGAGGACATCACCGAGGAATCCGTACACGACCTTGCGGTAGAGATCTACGAGAAGAGCCTGGGCATTGCGCGTTCGGTCGAAGTTCGCGAGGTCTACGTCGGCACGGTCGATGAGATCCCGGAAGGGGCGCGCAAGATTATCGAAGCTGAGGGGCTATCCATTGGCGTCTTCCGCCGCAACGGACAGTGGTATGCGCTGCAGAATAGCTGCCTGCATCGCGGCGGGCCGGTGTGTACCGGTGAGCTGGCGGACAACACGCTGACCTGCCCCTGGCATGGCTACCAGTACGACCTGCCGACCGGCCAAATGCTGCTGGACCGCACCACGGCCCTTCCCACCTACCCGGTGGGGGTGCGCAATGGCCGTGTGACCGTGCGGGTTCCCGTCTATCGTCGCGAGCAGCCGGACGTCTCGCTGGAAAGTTTGTTCGGGGTGGCTGCGCGCGTTGCCGCAACCACTGCCGTGGGACCGGACCAGTTCAGCGTCGCAGATTTGCAGCCGGGACAGGTCAGGCGGGTCGAGGTGGCAGGGCAGGCCGTGGCCGTATGCAATGTCGCAGGCCATTTCTATGCGGTGCAGGATGCGTGTACCCATGCCGACGGGCCGTTGAGCGAGGGACAGCTCGATGGGCAGCACATCATCTGCCCGTGGCATGCATCGCGCTTCGATGTCCTCACCGGTGCGGTGCTGGACGGCCCGGCCAGCGAACCGTTACGAACGTACCGCGTGGTAATCGAGGGCGACCTGGGCCGCGTGGAGCCGGGTCCGGTGTGAGTCACCCATGTAACCGCCTACCAACCTTCAACCCACGACCGCCCGCGCCCAGGGTCATTCAGTTCTCCGGCCGCGGGCGGTGGGAAACCGCTGCCACCGTGTTGCGTAGCAACCCTGCCAAGCCTGCCTGCGCAGGCTACTTACTATACTCAGTCCAATGTGAAAACCAGCGGCGATTCTGGACAGGATTGACAGGATTTACAGGAGTAATCCCGTCAATCCGGTCTCAGTTCTGACCGCGGTACTCACTCTGGAATCGGTTTAGTCGGCGTAGGCCGACTTCGCAATGGTGGCCGCGACTTGCAGTCGCCGGGCGGCGAGAACTGAATAGCCCTGCCCCGCGCCTGCACGCAGTAGACGTCATCCGCCGGGCTGCGGTATACTGTGGTCAAAATCGCACTGCCCGCTGCATTACGGGCCGAGAGGAGCCATACCTTGAACAAGCGCGAGCTGATGCTGGACGTGATCGAAGGCCGCGCGCCTGCCGGCTACACCCCCGCCGCCTTCTTCCTGCACTTCGGCCCTGAGTATCACACGGGCCAGGCCGCGATCGGCCGCCACCTCCAGTTCTTCCGCCACACGGGCATGGACTTTGTCAAGATTCAGTACGAGCAGGGGATGAGCACCTATCCCATCGCCTCACCCGCCGACTGGGCGCGTGCCCCGCGGCTGACCGAGGATGACTTCGCGCCGACGGTAAACGTCGTGCGCGGGTTGGTCGAGGCCGCAGGCTGCGAAGCGCTCGTCGTCCTGACCCTCTACTCGCCCTTCATGTGGGCGCGGCATCTGGCAGGCGCGGACGTGCTGCACGCGCACCTGCGCGAGCACCCGGCGGAGGTCGTCAAGGGCCTCGAAATCAGCACAGAGAACGTGCTGACTCTGGTGCGCGCGTGCAAGCGGGCGGGGGTGGACGGCTTCTATGCGTCGACGCAAGGCGGCGAGGCCTTTCGTTTTGGGGGCACGGACTTGTTTGAGAAGCTGGTCAAGCCGACCGATCTGGCCGTGTGGGATGAGATGGCTTCGTGCCGTTTCAATATCCTGCACATCTGCGACTACGAAGGCTCCTATGACGACCTCGCTCCGTTCCTCGATTATCCGGGCAATGTCGTTAATTGCAGTCTGGAGGTAGGTGGCCGGCACATGACGCCCAAGGATGCCGCTGCGCTGTTCGGCCGGCCATTCATGGGCGGCCTGGAACGCAAGGGCATCCTGGCAACGGGCACGCCCGCAGAGGTCCGTCGCGCCGCGCAGGCCGTCCTGGCGGACGCACCGGACCGCTTCATCCTGGCTGCGGACTGCACGGTGCCGGGCGATACTTCGTGGGATAACCTGGCCGCGGCCATCGCGGCCGCGCACGGCAACTGAGTCGCACAAGGGCCGTCCGAGCGGGGCGAATCCATGCGGGTATCGCGCCTGTGTATCTGGCTGCTGATGATGCTGGCGCTCCTGCAACTGGGCCACTTCGGCCCGCAGATGCCGGAGCGCATTGCCATGCACTTCGACGGCAGAGGTGTGGCCGATGGCTGGTCGTCCAGGGCGGAGTTCTACTGGACGACCATTGCCATGACCATCGGCATGGGGCTGCTCTTTCTGGGTGTGACCTGGTGGGTGGGCAGAGTCCCGGATGCCGCGATCAATCTCCCCAACAAGGCATACTGGCTCGCGCCCGAGCGCCGGGCCGCCACCCTGGACTACATGGCCCGTCAGATGGAGTGGCTCGCCGCCGCGACGCTCCTCCTGATGCTTGGCATCACGCAACTGACCGTCGGGGCGAACCTTACCGGCGGCGGTACCCTGGGCGATGCGTTCTGGTGGCTGTTTGGCGGCTACATGCTGTTTGTGGTCGTCTGGTTGGTGAGCTTCCTTCGCCGGACCTACGCCCGCGTGCCCCAACAACATCTGCGGTAGGCGAAGCCGCCACGGCGTTCCGTCCGCACATTTTCAATCTTCAATCTTCAATCTTCAATCGGTCACCCATACAGGTGGCACTTGACCAACACCCCATCCACGTCCAGGTCCGCCGGCGCCTCGCGGCGGCAGACGTCCATGACCAGCGGGCAGCGCCCGGCAAAGCGGCAGCCCTGCTTGAGATATTCCTCGCGGTCGACGTCGGCCAGCCTGACCGTGCCGCTCCACTGCCGCTCAGGATCGGCCTCGGGGATTGACTCGCGCAGCAGCTTCGTGTAGGGGTGCTTCGGCTCCATCAGGACCTGTTCGACCGTTCCCATTTCGACGATGTTGCCCCGGAACATCACGGCGATGCGGTCGCAGACGTAGTAGGCCGTCGCCAGGTCGTGCGTGATGTAGAGTACGCTGACGCCCAGGTCGTCCCTGAGCTGCTTGAACAGATTCACGATGGACATCCGCAGCGAAGCGTCGACCATCGAGACCGGCTCGTCGGCAATCAGGAGGGTGGGGTCGGTCAGCAGGGCGCGGGCCGTCGACATCCGCTGGAGCTGCCCGCCGGAGAATTCGCTGGGATATTTGCCGGCGAACTCCTCATACGATAGGCCGACCGCCTTCAGCTTGCGGTCGATGACTGGGATGGCTTCCGACCGGCCCGCCGCCAGCTTGTAGTTCTCGACCGTCTCGAAGAAGTAGCTGTCCACCGTCCGCAGCGGGTTGAAGGTTCCGAAGGGATTCTGGAAGATGGCCTGGATGCCCTGCGTGAACCACACTTTCTCGTTGGCGGTGCTCGACCGGCCCTTGTGGATGATCGTGCCTGACGTAGGCTCCTCGAATCCCAGGATCATCCGGGCGGTCGTGGTCTTGCCGCAGCCGCTTTCACCGGCCAGCGCAAAGATCTCCGCCGGCTTGATGTAGAACGACACGTTGTCGACGGCTGTGATGCGAACCCTGGATATCAGGCTCCCCATGGAGAACATCTTGGTCAGGTTGTTGACTTGGAGGAGTTTGTCCATCGCGATTATTCTCCGGCCAGCCAGCAGGCAACTTTGTGGTCGAGCGCGACGTGGCGCTGGGGCGGCATCTCGGCCACACAGCGCTCCCAGGCGTGCGGACAGCGCGGGTGGAAGGGGCAGCCGCTCGGCAGGTTCGCCAGCGATGGCGGCGCGCCGGGCACCCCCACGCGCATGGCCTTGTCGCCGAAGCGCGGCAGCGAGTTGATCAGGTACTGCGTGTACGGGTGGAACGGCGCGCCATAAATCGTGCGGGTCGGCGCTTCCTCGACCATCCGGCCCGCATACATGATGCCCACCCGGTCCGCAATGTTCGCCTGCACGCCCATGTCATGGGTCACGATGACGATCGTGTTGGCGAGCTTTCGCTGGATGTCCTTGAGCAGTTGGACAACGCCGCGCTGCACGACCACATCCAGCGCCGTGGTCGGCTCATCCGCGATGATGAGCCGCGGCTTGAGCAGCGCGGCCAGCGCGATGGTCACCCGCTGGCGCATCCCGCCGGAGAGCTGGTGCGGATAACTGTCCAGGATGTTCGCCGGCAGCCCCAGCTCCGCGATATGTTCCCGCGCCATCTGGAAGGCCTGTTCATGCGACCGGCGGTCCATGTGACTTTCGATGAAGTCCCCGTAGGTGTCCTTCAGCTTGCGCACGGGGTTAAGGACGCTCATCGAGCCCTGGGGCACGTAGGAGACGAATTCCCAGCGCAACCGGCGTTTCTCCTCGTCGCCGAGCGTGGCGACATCGACTTCGACGCCGCTCATGTTGTAGAGGATGCGCCCGCCAACCAGCCGCAACGGGGGCTCGATCGAGCCGGCCAGAGTCTTCAGTAGCGTCGTCTTGCCGCAGCCGCTCTCGCCCGCAATCCCGTAGACCTCGTTCTCCCGGATATCCAGGTCCACCTCGTTGACCGCCTTGACGACTTTCTGGGCCCCGTAGACGTCAAGCAGATAAAAAGCCTTGAGCTTTTCAGTGCGCAGGATCGTGTCATTCATGGCTGCCTCAGTTTGCCCCGACGCGTTGGATGCGAGTCCTTGGATCGAGGTACTCGCTGATGCTGACCGAGAGCCAGTACAGGGCGATAAACAGAAAGACAGACAGGACGACCGGCGTCAGCACCCAATACCAGCGGCCCAGCAGGATCGCATGGAAACTGATGGCCCAGTAGAGCATGGTGCCGAGGGTCGGCACGAACACGTTCACCAGGCCGAGGATCGCCAGCGTGATCTCCAGCCCGATCGCCCAGGCCATATTGTTGATCAGAGTGGAGAATATCAGCGGCGTCGCAAAGGGCATGTACTCCTTGAGGACGAGCTTCAACGTACCCGTGCCGGAGAGAATGGCGGTCTGCGTGAATTCCCGCTCCCTAAGGCTCAGGATCTGCGAGCGAATCACGCGGGCATCCCAGGCCCAGCCGAATGTTGCCAGCAGCAATCCCAGGGTGGCGAGATTCAAGTTGGTGCGGACAAGCATCGCCATCAAGATGATGATCAGGAACAGGGGTATCACCAGCAGGGTGTCGCTGAAAAACATCAGAACCCGGTCCGTGGTCCCGCCCTTGTAACCGGCGATCATTCCGACGAGGACGGCGAAGATGCGTGACACGATGCCCGCAATCACCGCGATAATCAGCGAGTTGCGCACGGCAAACGTCGCATTCCAGAAGATATCCTGCCCGTTGGAATCGGTCCCCAGCAGGTGTTCGCTGGAGGGCCGCAGGTCTCTGGGCACCGCGCCCCACTTGCCCGGATCATAGGGCGAGACAAACGAGAGGCACGCGAAGATGAGCAGCGCGCAGAGGACGCAGAAGCTGACTGCGAACCTGTAGTCCCTGAAGAGGTCTCGGAGTATTCTCACGCCACTATTCTCCCTATGAATGCCTCACCCTGGGATCCACGAGCGGATAGATCAGGTCGAGGATGAGGATCGCGGTTGTAATGGCCACAATCGACAGCGCGGTGATGCCCATGATCAGGTTGTAGTCGCCGGTGACGATAGCATTGTAGAGCAGCCCGCCGAGCCCAGGGTAAGAGAAAACGATCTCGGTGATCAGGGCCCCGCTGAAAATCTGGCCCAGGGCCAGCGCCAGGGCGGTGATCTGGGGCAGCATGGCATTCCGGATGACGTACTTCGAGACAATTCGGTTTTCCGTGACGCCGCCGAGCTTGGCGTATTGCACGAAATCCTCGGCATTGACGTTTTGCACGATGAGTTTCATGGTCTGGAACCAGATCGCGCCGCCGAGGATCGTGAGCGACAGCGCGGGGAGAGCCGAATGCCAGAGCACGTCCTTAATGAAGGGCCAGTCGAACGCGGCCCGGCGCCCGATGCCGGCGCCGCCGGAGACCGGAAACCACCGGATGAAATAGGCCAGCAGCAAGAGCAGGGCAAAGGCAAAAATGTAGTAGGGCAACGGCCGGATGATCATGGCGACGGTATCGAAGGCGCGCGACCAGCGTCGGCGTGAGTAGTATCCGGCCAACCCGCCCACGATGTTGCCGGCGGTCCACGAGATGAATGTGGTCACGAGCAACAGACCCGTCGTCCATGGCAGGGCTGCACCGATCAGCTTGCTCACCGGAGTGGGGAACTGGAAGAATGACACCCCGAAGTCGAAGCGGAAGAATCGCCGCCAGAATGCGCCGTACTGCTGGAGCATCGAACCCTCGAGACCGTACATCTCCGTCAGGTCCGCGACGATCTGGTCTATCGAACCCGGATCGAGGCTCGAGCCGCGCGCCTGCAGTTCCGCGATCGTCCTGACAACGGGGTCGTTGGGCAGGAGACGGGGAATGAAGAAGACGGCCGTGATCCCCACGAAGATCACCAGGACATACTGCACGAGCCGTGGAATCAGGTAGCGTTTGATAAACGGCATGGTGTCCTCACCCCCTGTGGTCCCCCTCTCCTGTACGAGCAGGAGAGGGGGACGGGCGGGTACGATATTCCTGGTGGCTGCGGCCGGTCTCGGCTGTGGATTCGTCACAGCGCACCGAGCCACCACCTCAGAGTCCTACTTCCCGGTCGGTTCCAGGAAGGGCGTCATATACTTGAAAGGCCCCCAGTGCGTGTAGGGCTGGGTGTAGGGGTTTTCGCTGCCGGGCCAGTTGGTCCAGTAGTGTTGGTCCCAGGCCACGAAACCGATGTAACCGAAGGTCGGGATGCCGGGCATTTCCGTCACCGCAATCTTGAGGCCTTCGATGCCGACCGCGATTACGGCTTCGCTATCGGCGGGATCAGTCTCGCGCAGTTTCTGGATGACAGCATCCATCTCCGGGCTTGACCAGCGCCCCGGGTGCCCCGCAGGCACTTCGCCGATCGGGCGGATGTACGCCGAGTTCCAGTGGTCAAGTACCCGATACAGGTCAGGCCCCGCGCCCCAGGGTTCCTGGGCAGGCCAGTCGCTCGAGAGCTGGAAGTTGCCGGTATTATACAGGTCGGCGCGCGATTCGGTGGGATAGGGCTGTGCGTCGATGCCGAATTCCTGCCACTGTTGGGCCGCCGCGACAGCATTACGCGATCCCATGTCGGTGGTCAGATCGGTGTCGGTCAGGATTTCGATCTTCCAGGGCGTGCCATCCGGCAGCAGCCATTTGCCTTCCGCATTCTTCGAGAAGCCGTTCTTCACGAGCAGCTTTTCGGCCACGTCAGGCGCGTACTTGTACCACCCCAGGCCGAAGGCCTTATCGAGGTATTCCTGGTCCTCGGGGAAGACATAACCCCGGCCCTTGGCGTATTCGACCACGCGCATGGGTGCGTCCGGGTCATACGGTTTGAAGGTCTCGCCATTGCCGAGGTCGAGAGTGAACTCGGACAACCACGCTTCCATCGGTGCGATGAAATTCTCGGGGTAGGAACCGAGCGATGGGATGTGGACCGGGCTCATGGCCCCGCTGCCATCAACCGCCATGCCAAGGTACTCGGCAATGTCAATCGCCAGGACGAGCGCCCAGCGAACCTCGCGGTTGTCGTACGGGGGCACCGTGACATTGAAGGCAATCCCGGTGATGGCCGGGTCGTTGTTCACAACCCAGGGATAGGCCGGCTGATAGGCCCGCGATGTGTCGGACTGCGCCAACACGGCCTTGAGCCCGTCGGACGAAACATTCACCACGTCGGCCTGGTGGGTCAGTTGGGCGAGGATCTTGGCGCCTTCGTTGGCAAAGTACTGCATGACGATGTACTTGGGCTTCGGTTCGCCATACATGATGCCCGTCGGGCTCTTGTCCCAGTCGGCCCGTTTCTCCCAGATGGTCCAGAACCCGGCCTCGTCGTAACTGTGTAGCTTGTAGGGCCCTGTGCCGACGAAGGGGTTGAACTCGAAAGTGACCGGGTCCTCCACGCCTTCGAAGATATGCTTCGGCATGATCCAGGTGCAGCCCCAGCGATCGAGGAACGTGGTATGGAACCGCGAGTTCGGCTTGGTCAACTCGAACACGACCGTATAGTCGTCGGGCGCAGAGACGGATGCGACGTTGTCAACGAAGAGGGGATGAGCGTTAAAGCCCTCATACTTGATGAGCGTCTCGACCGTGAAGACGACGTCGGCCGAGGTGAACGGCGTGCCGTCATCCCACGCGACGCCCTCACGGAGCGGAATTTCCAGGCGGGTAAAGTCCTCATTGTAGATCGGGTCGCCCGCAGCAAGCCCGTTGATGATCTCGCCCGTGGCGAAGTCGACCGACCACAGCGGTTCATTGGCGAGCGGCTGCGTGCCGCGATCCCGCCACTTCCAGCCCACCCAGTCGTTGAAGTTACCGGGGGAGCCGACGCGTCCTGTCAGGATATCCACGATCAGCGTCTCGCTGCGGGGCAGGACACCCAAGACGGCAGGCGCCTCTTCCTTTTCTACGGGAGGCGGGGTCGCTGTAACGACGACCTCCTCCTGGACGACGCGAGTGACCTCGACGGCCGCGCCCTCGACGATTTGGGTCTCCTTCACGATTCTCGTGACTTCGACCGGCGCCTGGGGCTGTGTTACAGGCGCGACACAGGCGGTGAACAGTGCGAGCACTGCCAACAGGGGCAAAAGCTTCTTCATCATCTTGTCCTCCGATTCCTCATTGATGGTAGGTAGACAGACTGGCAGATGCGAGTTTGGGCGCGCGTCACCTCCCTTCACCCCTGTGATTAGCCACAGGCCGGCACGACTCCCGTATTACCAGTTCGGTGGGCATTTCGCAGACACTTTCCGCAGACGGCTGCCCGCGAATCAACCTGATGAGCAGCTCGGTTGCGGCATAGCCCATGCGGTCGACAAACTGGTCGATGGTAGTAAGAGGCGGGTTGGAGTAGGTGGCCTCGGGGATGTTGTCAAACCCGATGATTGAGAGGTCATCGGGCACGCGCCGGCCCAGCTCGTGCGCCGCATCGATGGCCCCGAAGGCCGACTGGTCGTTCGCCGCAAAGATCGCAGTGGGCGGCTGTGCCAGCGACAGGAGTCGCTTCGTACACTCATAACCGGCTGCACGCGTGAAATCGCCAGTAGCAATGAGGTTCGGGTCCAGCGGCAGCCCCGCCTGTTCCAACGCCATCCGATAGCCGGCCAGGCGCTGCTCACCGCTCAACAGGTCGGCCCGTCCGGTGATGAAGCCGATGCGCGTGTGTCCCAGGCTGATCAGATATTCCATCGCAGATATGGCACCCGCATGGTTGGTTGCGATGACCGAGACGCAGCCGCCGCAGTCGTGGTTCGGATCGACGGCCACGACCGGTGCAGCCGTGGAGAAGCGGGTTGCCGCGGGGGTCACGAGGATGACGCCATCGGTGATGGTGCCATTGAGCAGGGAGACGTAGTGTTGTTCGCGCTCGGCCTTGGAGGGCCGTTTGCTGCTGCCGCTGGTATAGGCCAGCAGGTCATAGTCGAACGTGATGATGGCCTGGTTGATGCCCTTGATGACCTGGATGCAGAAGGAGTCTTCCAACTCGGGCATGATGAGCCCGATGACGCCGGTGCGGTGGCTGCGCAGGCTGCGGGCCGCCAGGCTGGATGTGTAGCCCAACTCGGCGATGACCTTGCGCACCCTCTGGTACGTCTCGGGCGATACGTCATCTTTGTCGTTGAGCACGCGCGAGACCGTCGTAACGCCCACGCCGGCCGCGCGTGCGACATCCTGGATGGTGACGTTCCTGGTTCGTGCCATGAGAATGGCTCCGCAGGGTTAGCCTGCAATCGGATTTTGCAGTTCCGGAATCGTTTCCGGTATCCTTTCCGATGATAGCAGACCGCCGGGCGTTTGTCAATAGGGGTTTTTGCGTGATTTCAGGAATTCCAGCGGAACCAGACTCGTTCCGACTCCACGCAGTATCCGGCGCCCCGTGCCGCAGCCTGCATGGGCAGGTTTTCGCTGCTCGTGCCCAGCACGGCGCGCGTCGCGCCGCGTGCCGCCAGCAGGCGTATCCCGGCACACAGTAAGGCCCGCGCCAGGCCGCGGCCCTGGTGCGCCGGGTGGGTTGCCACCGGATCGGTGACGCCATCGTTGCGGCCGCTCAACCGGTTCTCTTCGCGATGGATGGCGCAGAAGCAATAGGCAGCGAGGCTGCCGTCGGGCGTCACCGCCACCAGGTCCAGCGCCGGGTCGTAGTCGGGGGTGTGCATCCAGCCCAGCCGCTCATCAACCGTCATGTGCTCCGTGCCGAACGCGGCGCGATGGAGGTCCACCAGGGTCGCAACCTCACTCTCCCCTGAGACGGGCCGGATCGTGTAGCCCGCGGGCAGCGCCGGGTCCGGCAGCAGGCCTGTCAGCTGACGCACCAGGCGCAGCGTGCAGACCCCCTGCTCTGCAAAGCCGTGGCGGCGCAGCAGGGCGACGCGCCAGTCATCGTCTGCACGGCAGGCTGTGTCGAGCGTGGCCGGTTCGCCGGACTGCGCAGCGAGGCTGCGTGCGCAGGCGATGCCCTGCGCGATCAGCTCGTCTTCCGCCGCGCTGCCCATGAGGTCCGGCACCCGGTCGAACCACAGGTTGTCGTAGTCGTCTACCAGCGCGTAGGCCAGCGTCCGGCCCCCGGCATCCTGCCAGAGCCATGCGCGAGCTGCCGCCCCGGGCGCGGCCAGCAGCTCGGCCAGGTCGCCGGGCGTGGGGAAGTCCGTCTGCCAGGCGGGCGAACGGCACGCGGGCCACAGCCCGGCCAGCGCGGGCAGGTCCGCGACGCCTGAGCTGGGCCGGCGGTGCAGGACCGGATGGGATATCGCCATGCTCACCCTCTCGTATGCTCAGGGCCGCGGTGCAAGCTGGATGACGAAGTTGGCGGCGTCTGTGCGCTCGACCCAGCCCCGCTTGGCGTAGAACCGGCGCTGATATGATTCGCGGTCGCGGATGTTGAGCAGCATGAGCCGGGCGCAGCCGCGCTGGCGTGCCTCCTCTGTGATTGAGTCCAGCAGTTGCCCGCCGATGCCCTGGCCCCTGAACCCGTCGCGGATGAATAGCTCGGAGACGTAGCCTTCGCCGCCGGTCAGGATGAGATAGGGAAGCCAATGGACCGCGCCGTAGCCCGCGATGACGCCGTCCGGGGCCTCGGCCACCAGGACAAGATGGCTGTCATCCTCGGCGCAGCGCGCGAGATTGGTGGCGACGCGCTCCAACGTGACCTCGCGTGCTTCCGCCTGGATGCGCGGCGACAGCCCCGGCGAGCGCAACAGGTCGGCAATGCCCGGCGCGTCCGCCGCCTCTGCCCTGCGAATCAGAACGTCCATTGCGGCTCTTCCTGTTTCAAATCTGGCAGCGCGGGCAGAAGTAGCATGCGCCGCCCAGGTATTGGATCTTTTCGACGGCTGTGCCGCAGGCGGGACAGGGCTGTCCGACGGCGCGGCTGTCCATCACGCGCCCATATCCGCCGGGCCGGTTATAGAGGTCGAACTCATCGTTGCGGCCGCCTTTCTCCGTGGCCTTGCGCAGGGTGGAGAGGATGGCATCGTACAGGGCCCGGCGCTGCTCCGTGTTCAGGTCGCCCAACGGATGCCTGGGGTGCAGGCCCGCGCGGAAGAGGATGTCCTGGGCCAGCGAGTTGCCCAGGCCCGGGATGAACTGTTCCTGCGTGAGAAGGCCCTTCGCGCTGCGCTTCTCGCCGGTGAGCAGGCTGTCGATCAATCCTGAGAAGTAGGCGAACGTGAACTCCGGCTCGACCGGGGTCGGCCGCATATCCTTGAGGTATGGGCGTTCCCGCTCCCGGCCCGCCTCGTGCAGCTCGATGGCGCCCCACATCTGCGTCATCTCGGTCAGGCTGGAGCCGTCGTCGAACGCCAGCCACAGGTGGTACTTGTCCGGCAGCCGCGCGCCGGGCGGGTGGTAGAGCAGCCGGCCGCCGCAGTCGCCGAAGAGCAGTCTGTAGCCCGGTTCCAGGGGCACAAACAGGAACTTGCCCCGCGTGCGGGCCGGGCCGACCACCTTGCCGGCGGTGAGGGCCGCGAATTCCTCGGGCGTGCGGTTGTACCAGACGAACTTGTGGGGCGAGTTGCCGAGGCTGCCCCGCTCGACCGTCTTGCCGGTCACCGTCTCGGTGAGCTGGCGGGCCAGGGTGATGAATTCGGGTAGCTCGAACATGGTGTTTGCCTCCTCAACCGGCTGCCTTCAGCACGCGCAACGCGCGGAGCGTGACCCACGGGTTGGGTTGCTTCCTGGCGCCGAAATCGCCCCAGGTCTTGCCGGCGTAATCATACTCCAGCGGCCAGCGGCCTGCCGCGTCCTGTTTTTCGCAGATGACCTGGAGCGCATGGGCCAGCCGCGCGTCACTGCCGCAGCCCAGCGCGACCAGCGCCTCGACGTTTTGAAGCAGATCGGTGATATAGAAAACCGGAAAGCCGAATTTCCACCAGTTGCCGCTCGGCTTGTCAGCCCAGCCGTTGGGATAGCCGGCCAGCGCCGGATCTGTGCCCAGCAGGAAGGCAATGCCGCGTTCGATCGCCTGCGCCATAGCGGGCGTGCGGCGGGCGGCAGGCCATCTGCCGAGGGCAAGCATCACCTTGACCGCACCCCACGCGCAGGGCAGCTTGTTGTTGGCTCCACATGCGAAATCCGGCCCGCACTTGCCCGCATAGTAACGCACGGGCGCGTCGCGTTCGGTCATCGGCGCGATGCCCTCTCCGGTGACGCTCCGGGCGAGCCAGTCGAACGCGGCATCGAGCCGAGCGTCCTCGCAGCCCAGCGTGAGCAGCGCCCAGCAGAGGTTGCCCTGCAGGCAGTCGGCGGTGCCCGAGGGTGCGCCGTTGGTGGTGAACTGCCCGCCGGGGGCCAGCGCATGATCCAGGACGTATTCGCACGCGATGGCGATGCGCGGGTCTTCTGTGGCGTCTGCGCCAAGCTGCGCGAGGAGAATGACTGACCAGACGGTGGCGCGATACTTGGGGTTGTAGCCGGGGCCGGGTTCGACCCAAAAACCGGCGGGATCCATCTGTTCGAGTATGACGGCGATGGGGCCGTCGTGATGTGCCGCACGGCGGGCCGCTGCCAGCGCGCGGTCCTCCCGCGGCAGATCCAGCAGATCGCGCAGCGCGAGATAGCGCACCCCCGGCCCGCCGGCATCCAGCAGCCAGGGCAGGGGATCGCCCTTCAGTTGCGCATGCCAGGACATACGCTGCTCCTTTGCGGACGGCGTTGAGACGGGTCGCGCCCTCCAGGTCGGGATGCCTGGACCGTCGTCGGCACCGGCGTTCAGTGTTCGCCTACTCTACCTCACCGGACTGAGTGCGTCCTTCCAGGAGCGCCTTGATTCCAGCCAGGCGAGCGGCGAGGCGCGCGGCAAACGCGCGCCGCACGAACGGTCCGAATAACTGGAGCGCGCCGGCCAGGAGCAGCGTTTGGCGCTGCACCAGTCGCGTGCTGCCGCTCTCGGCGCTGAGCTCGTAGACCAGCTCGCCGTGCATTCCGGAGCCCTGCCAGCGATAGGCGAGACAGGTGTCCGGTTGCAGGTCAATGACCTCGCTGAAGATTTCCAGGCCGGTGAAGGGCGAGGTGCGCACCACTTCCCGAGAACGCGTCCCGACGGCCACCGGGCCGGCTGTCAACTTTTCGTAGATTGGGACGACCGGGTGCGTGTCAAACGGGAGTAGGTACACATCGCGGAGGAAGCAGAAGACCTCTGCCGGCGGACTCTCGATAGACGTGGTGAGAACGAATTCCATGGTCGCCCCTGCTGCGCGACGGCTGCACTCTGCCGGGACGCGGGGCTGCCGGCCGTCTGTCAGCGTGAGGGTAGTATAGCACGGCGTGTCAGTTAGTCCAACCGTATGACCGAATTTCAGGGTATAATGGGACCAAAGTCCCGCTCAGGAGGTTGCCCCGATGACGACGCTCGACCTGCGCAAGCAATGGAAACACCTCTATGCGCCGTCCGCCAAGAAAATCGAACTGGTGGATGTGCCGGAGCTCAAGTTCATAATGATCGACGGCCGGATCGAGCCGGGGGCGGCGCCAGGCACGTCGTCCGGCTTCGAGCAGGCGGTGGGCGCCCTGTACAGCGCGGCCTACACGCTCAAGTTCATGTCCAAGCTGCGCCGCGAGGACCCGATTGACTACCCGGTGATGGCTTTGGAAGGCCTATGGTGGGTGGAGGGCGAAGCGTTCGACATCAGCGTGAGCTGGGAGACTTTCACGGACAAATGGGTCTACACGCTGATGATCGTGCAGCCCGACCACATCACGCCTGGGATGTTTGCCGAGGCAGTGGTGCAGGCGGCAAAGAAGCGGCCGAATCCCGAGCTCGCCCGGCTGCGGCTGGACACGTTCCGCGAGGGCCTTTCCGTCCAGACCATGCACATCGGCCCCTATGCCACCGAACCGGCGACCATGCAGCGGATGCACGATTGGGCCTCTGCGCAGGGGTATCGCCTGGCCGGCAAGCACCACGAAATCTACCTGGGCGACCCGCGCCGCGCCGACCCGGCGAAGCTGAAGACGGTGTTGCGGCATGGGGTTGCGCGAATATAGCGATTCGTCAAGCAAGAAACGCCGCCCTTACGGATTGCGCTTCGAGTGCGAGGACGATGGGTTCGAATCAGGCTGTGCCAGACAAGCGGATACGGCCTCATTCGCGGATCCGATGACTAATAAGTGCGTAAATCAGGATTTCCAAATGTAACGCGCAAATAGTTGTATCATGTGTTCGTCGCTGACGCCAGGGAATGTGTTCGCCAATCGCTCGTAGGCTTCTGGGGTTATGAGGATGGATTCAGCTATGTCGAGCTTCACCATTTCCGAAGAAACC
>DAOUGK010000441.1:0-3610 GCA_034429055.1 Anaerolineae bacterium
CTGGGTATACTCGGCGCAGGGGGAGAAAGAACGTGCATGCGAGGCAAAGATCTTTGGCTTCAGTCAGATAATCGTCGGCCTGCCGGATGAGGGCTTCGTCTACGGTGATTTGGAGGGAGACCTGGTTGCCGTAAACCCTGAATGCCAGGAGCTTTGGCGTTACACCGCCAGCAGTACGCCGGAGACCGGCTGGGGCTGGCGCTCGGTCGCACCGGCACCGGATGGGGCGGTATTTGCGTCCCGGGCTAACGGGGAGCTTCATGCGCTGGATGCGGCGGGCAAGCTGCGCTGGCTCAAGACACTGGACCAGGACCTTGGCCAGTATCTCCTGGCCGGGCCAGACGGCAGCGTCTTTGCAGTCGGCTCGGCTGGAGACCTGGCTGCGTTCGATAGCAGCGGAGAGCAGGTCTGGTCGCGCTCGCCATACTATGGCGGAGCACCGAGCGAACCGGTCCTGAGTGCAGACGATGGTATAGCCATCGTCCATGGGGGCCGGCTGCACTTCTACGCTCTGGATCCTGCGGTGACAGCTCCGGAACCGACCGCTGTCTTGCCACCGGTCGACGCCAGGGCGGCCGAGGCCGAGATCGTCACAATGCTGCTGGACCTGGCGGGCTGCCAGGGCGAAGCCATCGCGGTCTGGAATTCAGGGCCAAACGACTCCGGGGCAGAGGACGCGAAAGGTCCCCTGAAGGTGTGGTGGTGCCAGGCGAGCGGGTGGGTCGAACAGGCAGACATGCAGGCCGCTATCGCGAAGGCCGACAAACTGATAGAGGAGGCCGATCCGGATGCCAGGCAGTATCCGGTCGCCCGTTTCTCCTTCAGCATCGACTTCATCGCAGATGACCGTCAAGAGGCGCGGGTGCAGATGGATTCCATGATCGGCCCGCTCTGGGGTTCGGGCTACGAGTACACGCTGCGTCGCACGCCGAGCGGCCAGTGGTCCATTGTAGACAGCAAGATGCTCTGGGTATCGTAGGGGGAACGCACTCGAAGCGCGGGACAGCGGTACCACAGCGAGTATTCGCTCTGCAACGCAGTGACGGGCTGGACCACACGCGGCGGATCAGGTCCGCGCTGGCCTCCGACAGGCCGAAGTGCTTGACCTCCCTGTCGCCGATGGGTGCGTCATCCAACGTCATTGCGCATGCAGCGCAACCCGGGGGCCGAGACTTCCGTATTGTTACCGAGTCGGCGCTTCTGCGTTATGTCACCCTTCCTCCGGTCCCCTACAGGGCCCCCACAACTCTGTGGGGCACATACGGCTCTTCGAGGTAGGCGACGTCCTCCGGCGCAAGCCGGACATCGAGTGCGCCGAGCGCATCTTCGAGATGCGAAAGCTTCGTCGCGCCAACAATCGGGGCGACCACCGGTTGCAGTTGCAGCAGCCAGGCCAGCGCGATGTGTGTGCGCGGCACCCCGTACTTCTGTGCGACCTCAGCGACCCGCTCCACAATCTGCCGGTCCATCTCGGCGGAGGCGTCGTATTTCATCCTCTGAATCTGGTCGGTCTCGGAGCGCAGCGTGCTCTCCGCGGACCAGTCGCGCGTCAGCCTGCCGGACGCGAGCGGGCTGTACGGCGTCACGCCAATCCCCTCCGCCCGGCAAAGCGGCAGCATCTCTCGCTCTTCTTCGCGGTAGATCAGGTTCAGGTGATTCTGCATCGAGACAAAACGGGTCCAGCCGTGCCGCTCCGCGACGTGCAGCGCGCGCTGGAACTGCCAGGCGAACATGGCCGACGCGCCGATATAGCGCGCCTTGCCCGCCCGCACCACGTCATTCAGCGCCTCCATCGTCTCTTCGATGGGCGTCTCGTAGTCCCAGCGATGGATGATGTAGAGGTCCACGTAGTCCGTCCCAAGCCGCCGCAGGCTGTGGTCGATCTCGCTCAGGATGGCCTTGCGCGACAGCCCGCCGCCGTTCGGCCCCTCGCGCATCTTGCCATGCACCTTCGTGGCGATGACAACCTCATCGCGGCGCGCGTAGTCCTTCAGGGCGCGGCCCAGGATCTCCTCGCTGCGGCCAAGCGAGTAGACGTTGGCCGTGTCGAAGAAGTTGATGCCCAGCTCCAGAGCCTTCTGAATGACCGGCCGGCTGTACTCCTCGTCCAGCACCCACTTGTGGATCCACCGCTCCGCATCGCCGAAGCCCATGCAGCCCAGGCAGATGCGCGAGACCTGCATGCCGGTTGAACCCAGACGAGCGTATTCCATTGTTGCACTCTCCTTCCAGCACGAACCCGGCAGCTACACTCTTGCCCGGAAATACGCGATCGTGCGCGCCAGCCCCTCTTCCAGCATCACTTGCGGCTCCCAGCCTAGCAGCGTGCGGGCGCGGGTGATATCCGGGCGGCGCTGCTTCGGATCATCGGTCGGCAGCGGGTGGTAGGCGATGCCCGCCGGATTGCCCGTCAGCCGGTTGATGGTCTCGGCAAACGTGCGAATGCTGACCTCCAGCGGGTTGCCCACGTTCACCGGGTCGTTCTCAGCCGACATGAGCAGCCGCACCATGCCATCCACCAGGTCGGACACATAGCAGAAGGAGCGCGTCTGGCTGCCGTCGCCGTACACGGTCAGCGGCGCACCCTGGAGCGCCTGGCCGATGAAGTTGGGCACCACGCGGCCGTCGTCCAGCCGCATGCGCGGGCCATAGGTATTGAAGATACGGATGATGCGCGTGTCCACGTCGTGGATGCGGTGATAGGCCATGGTGATGGCCTCGGCAAAACGCTTGGCCTCGTCGTACACGCCGCGCACGCCGATAGGGTTGACGTTGCCCCAGTAACTCTCCGGCTGCGGGTGGACCAACGGGTCGCCGTAGACCTCCGAGGTGGAGGCCAGCAGGAACCGCGCGCCCTTCTGCCACGCCAGGCCCAACGCGTTGTGCGTGCCGAGCGAGCCGACCTTGAGAATCTGAATCGGGATGCGGTCGAAGTCCACCGGGCTGGCGGGCGAGGCCAGGTGCATGACCGCATCCAGCGGACCTGGCACATAGATGTAGTCGGTCACGTCGTGGTGGATGAACTTGAAGCGCCGGTTGCCGGCCAGGTGGGCGATATTGTCGGTTGAGCCGGTGATGAGGTTGTCCATCGCGATGACTTCGTGGCCGTCTGCCAGCAGGCGGTCGCACAGGTGCGAGCCGATGAAGCCCGCGCCGCCGGTGATCAGTATACGCATTAATCCTCCCGCGCACATAAACCCAACGCTATCACAAACAGCCCCATCAGGTCGGGCAGGAACAGCGAGTTATCGATGAGCCCGTGGAGCACCGTCGCGGCCAGCCCCGCCAGGAGGCCGAGCGCCAGCGGCCACGCGGACGCGCTGCCGCGGCGGAACGACCGCCACGCCGACCGGAATGCCCCTGCCAGCGCCCACAATCCCGCGAGGACGCCCACCAGCCCCAGCCGCGTCCACAGGTCCAGCAGCAGGTTGTGCGGGTGGCTCAGGTTGAGTTCTTCCCACGCGCTCGGCAGCACGTAGTGCGAGCGGTAGGCATAGAGGAAGTTGTCCGGGCCGACGCCGAGCAGCGGATGGTCCAGGGCCATCTGCCACGCGGCCTGCCAGAGGCGCACGCGCAGGAAGCTCGTGCCCGTCTCGAAGTTGAAGAGGTC
>DAOUGK010000442.1:0-6051 GCA_034429055.1 Anaerolineae bacterium
CACATTCTTGGCATGGGCATCCGGATGGGTCGGCGGCGCGCACAGTTCTGCGATCGTGACGCCCGTGAAGCCCGGCTGGGAGGGGTGGGTCACGGGCAGCTGCTCTGCCGCGGCCGCCTTCACCATCTCACTGACGCGCACGATGTCGCGGCCCTCGTCGGGCGTCAGGCGCAGGCCAAACTGACTGGCTTCTGCGATGACATAGAACATGCCGCCGTAGGCAACATCAACCGTGACGCGGCCGAGCTGGGGCACTTCGATCTGGGCGTCCAGGTAGGCCGCGAAGGCGGGCACATTACGGAATGTCACCTGCTTCACCTTTCCGGCTTCACAGTCCGCACGAATACGGATGAGGCCGGCCGGAGCTTCGAGGGTGAACTCAGTGACCGGCTCATGCATGGGCAGCATGCCCGTCTCGAGCAGCACGGTTGCAACACAGATCGTGTTGGTGCCCGACATGCCCGGATACTCGACCTGTTCCATGATGACGAAGCCTGCATCGGCCTCTGGCCTTGTGGGGGGCAGTATCACGTTGCAGCACAAGGCCGGGTAGCCGCGCGGCTCCCGCAGCATCAGCTTGCGCAGCCCGTCGCCGTGCTGCCACAGGTGCTGCATCTTGTCGAACATGGTTGTGCCCGGCACGTCCAGGACGCCGCCGACGATCACCCGCCCCGGCTCTCCGCAGGCATGTGCATCCACTGCCTGAATGACCCGCGATACTCTCATGTCTCCCTCCAAATCAGGACGCGGCACCGCGCCAGGTGCATACCCGCGCCGCTCAGGCGCCAAGTGTAACGCATGCATGGCGCGAACGCAGTATACTCGAAGGGAAACAAAAAACCTCACCGATTCGGTGAGGTTATCTCAGGGCTTGCGCCCTCAGCGGGGACGACGGGGTTCGAACCCGCGATCTTCGGCTTGACAGGCCGACATGTTAACCGCTACACTACGTCCCCAGTTGTCTGACCGCTCACGTCATTGTGACCGCCGACACGCTATTTATATCATACCCCTATTTACCCGTCAAATTAGACACCCAAGTCTCTCATAGGAGCCTGATTTGTCCGCGTATCTCGGTGAGCTGGCCGCGCTCGCGACGGCGACCCTGTGGTCGTTTTCATCCATCGCGTTCACTTTCGGCGGCCGTCGCGTGGGCTCGGTGATCGTCAACCGGACGCGGTTGGTGATGGCCGTGCTCTTCATCGGCGCAATGCACTGGGCGCTCTACGGCCGGCCCTTCCCGTGGGATGCCGGACCGCAGCCGTTCTTCTGGCTGAGCCTCTCCGGGTTCATCGGGTTGGTGATCGGTGACAGCATGTTGTTCCAGAGCTATGTGCTGGTGGGCGCGCGCATCGGCGTTCTGCTGCTGTCGCTCGCGCCGGTCTTCAGTGCGCTGCTGGCCTGGCTCTTCCTGCACGAGACGCTGACGCCGCCGGAGCTGGGCGCGATGGCGCTGGCGCTGGCCGGAGTGACGTGGGTGGTGCTGGAGCGGGGCAGGGGGACGCCCCAGGCTCCCAGGGAAGGGCATGGCTCAGGCTACGGCCGCGGCATCCTGTTCGGGATCGGCTCGGCCATCTGCCAGGCGGTCGGGTTGGTGCTCTCCAAGCCGGGGCTGGCGAACGGTTTCCCCGCGCTATCCGCCACCATGATCCGCATGTTCACCGGCATGGTCGCGATGTGGCTGATTGCCGCGGCGACGGGCGCGGCAGGGCAGACGATCCGCCGGGTGCGGGCCGACCCCCGCGCGGCGCAGGCCATCCTGGTCGGGTCCTTTGTCGGCCCATTTTTGGGTGTCTGGCTGTCGCTGATTGCGGTGCAGGCCGCGCGCGTCGGCATCGCGTCCACCCTGATTGCGATGACGCCGGTGATCTCGCTGCCGCTCGTGCCGCTGGTCTTCAAGGAGCGTGTCTCCCCGCGCGCGGTCCTGGGGACGCTGGTCGCGATGTCCGGGGTGGCGTTGATGATTCTGCTGTGAGTCAAAAACCTATCCGAAATCTGATGGGGCCGGTCTCCGACCGAGCCCCCGGCACGGTCAGAGACCGGCCGGAGCGGATTCTTGGGATAGACATTAGGCCATGCCTCACTCACAGCATCTCAATCGTGTAATCCACCAGCTCCGCGTCCAGCCGCCACGCGGCGATGCTGTCGGCCACGCGCTCGAGCAGTCCGTGGACATAATCCGCGCTGACCGACACCGCAGCCACGCCGATGACCATGTGGCCGAGCTGGTCCATGTCCTCGATCTCCGCGACCGAGACGGTGAACTCGTGCCGGATGCGCGCGATGATGGGCTTGATGAGCCCGCGCTTCTCCTTCAGCGAGCCGATGCCGGGGATGTAGATTTCGAGGGTGAGTAAGCCGACGCTTGCCATGATTCTCCGGTGGCAGGTTTGAATGTTACAGGTTGCAGGTTACGAGCGGGAAGGGGGCAACCTGGAACCTGCGAACTTTCAACTTTCGATATTGCAGGCGCGACGCGCGAACTCCCGTTCGGAGTGAAAGGTCAACTCGGTCGCAGCGGTCGGCAGGTCGGGCGCCCAGCGGGGCGTGAAGCTCGCTTCCTCCGGATTCTCAGCCACGAACTGCGGCTGCCCGCGCAGTGGGTCGGTCAGGCGCATCAGATAGTAGTGCTCGGTGCGGCGCACGTGCTCGCGCTCGTTCGTCCACTCGGTCAGGGCCTCGCCCAGGTCAGCCGTGATTTCCAGTCCGCAGTAGCCTGTCTCCTCGCACGTCTCACGCAGGGCCGCCTCCGCGTCCGTCTCGCCCGGCTCAACATGGCCCTTCGGCAGGCGCACCTCGAACACGAGGCTGCCATTGCGCGTGACCCAGCGTTCGATCAACAGCACCTGCCCGGCCTCGTCGAGAACGATCCCGCCGGCCGCCCGATATTCGCGTGTTGGCTGCATACTCCCTCGATGTAGTTCTTGACCGCGGAACACGCGGAGCACGCGGAAGCGCGGAGATTCACTTTTACGCGTGGTCCGTGTATCCCATGGTAACCTGGTCTTTGTCTTTCTTGTGACTAGACGCGCCGGGTCCACGCGTCGCTGCAGTACTTCTCGCGCAGCAGGTCCGCCGTCCACGCCCGCTCCTGCTCGGTCAGCTCGCCGGGCACGAGATCCAGCTCCAGCGTCTCGGACACCCCAGCGATGAGAGCCTCCATCGCTTCCTCGTAGCCGACCTGACGTCCGGTGACCTGCTCGACGGTGGCCGCGTGCTCGGTCAGCGAGCGGTGGAGCGCCTCGCGCTCGGCTGAATCGGCGAACGCCAGGCAATCCACGACGCGCGTCACGTCGCCCACCAGCGGGAGCGAGCCGTGCTGCAGGACCGATTTCGCGCGCCGCGCCTGTGCGCTGCCCAGGATCTTGCGCCCGCCCGCGGTAATCTCGTACGCAGAGGGCACCTCGAAGCAAGCCGCGGACACATCCGGCCCCGCGCGGTTGCTGCCCGGCGCTTCCTCGGCTGCGATGCCCAGCCGGCGCAAGCCCGCGACCAGCCCGCGGCTGATGCGCAGGTACGCGTCGAGCACCAGCCCCGCCATCAGCGGGTGGTCGGGCGAGGCCGAGATGCTGTAGGTCAGCTCATCGGTGTGCAGGATCGCGCGGCCGCCCGTGGGCCGCCGGACGATATCATATCCGCGCTCGGCGCAGGCCGCCAGGTCGATGCCGTGCACCTGCTGGTTGCGTCCCAGCGACACGCAAGGCGGCGCCCAACCGTAGAAGCGCAGCGTGGGCGGCGAAACGCCCTGCGCGATGCCCTGGGCAATCGCCTCATCCACCGCCATGTTCTCCGCGCCGGTCGCGTGCCCGTGCCGCAGGAGCCGCCATGACGATTGACGATTGAAGATTGAAGATTGAAGATCATCAACTATCATGTGCGGCCTAACCCTTCGTGTTCTTCGTGCTTCGTGCGCTTCGCTTCACTTCGCGCCTTCGTGGTCCACATCCTCGCGTACAAACGGCAGCCCGTTCACCGTCGCGCGATAGGTCTGCTCGCCGTGGGTGACTTCGACGACGGTGCCCGGCTGGGCCAGCTCGCGCGGCACGACGGCCAGCGCAATCGTCCGGTCCAGGTCGGGCGCGTACGCCGCGCTGCCGACAAACCCGCCGCGGCCTGGCCCGTGCACCTGCCACGTCTCCCCGCCGACCAGTGCGCCGGGCGGCGCGGCGTCGAAGACTAGCCCGACGAGGTTGCGCGTCACCTTGTCGTAGTTCGTCTGCCGCGCGATGACTTCCTGGCCCGTGTAGCAGCCCTTGCGGAAGCTGACGGCGGGCAGCAGGCCCGTCTCCAGCGGCGTCACCTGGTCGCTCAGCTCGCGGCCCCAGGCCGGGATGCCTGCCTGAACGCGCAGCAACTCGGCTGTATCTGGGTTGAGCTTCACTGCACCGCCGCCCAGCGCAGCCTGCACTGCGCGCTGTTGGGACAGCTCCGTGACGACCGTCCAGTGCCAGGCTTCGAGCGGCCCGCCGCGATGAATGCTGACGTCCGCGCCCGCTAGCTTGCCGTCGCGCCAGCTGTACTCCGGCACGGGGTCGCGCGCGAGCCCGGTCAGGCGGCCCAGCAGGTCGCCGGACTGCGGGCCGTACAGCGCAAACTGCGCGAACGTCCCGGTCAGGTCGGCCACCTCGACCTCGTCCTGGAAGAAGATCATGCTGGACAGGTAACGCGTGATGCGCTGCGCCTGCTCCGGCATGAGCCGTACGTACACGGTCTCCGCAGCCGCGTAGACCAGCATCAGCGCCATGACCCGGCCCACCGGGCTGGTGAGCACGCTCGGCAGACCCTCCCCTGCGGCCAGCTTGCGCAGATCGTTTGTCGAGAGCCGGTTCAGCAGATCCAGGCGGTCGCGGCCCGTCAATCGCAGCCAGCCATAGCCGGTCAGCTCGCTGAACGCAGCCGCGTGCCGGGCGGCCTCCAAGTCATGCAGCACAGCACGGCCTGTGGTCGGTGTATCCTGTTCCATCGTCACATTCCTCTTTGCATTCAGTACGCTCCGGCAGTTCGTCTCAGGTCCCGGATTATATCACATTCCCGATCTGGCGCGGGGAGTCGCTTGCTGCTAGAATTCCGAGTTGGATCATTAAGTCAATCAGTTCGATCAGGGCCAACCTCGGGTTGGCACATCAGCGTTCTATTAACCGTCATCAGGGGGCTATATGCCGGATCGATTGTTGAGCGGTCAGCGCGTGCTGTTAGGGGTGACAGGCGGGATTGCTGCGTACAAGGCGGCAGACCTGTGCAGCAAGCTCGTCCAGGCCGGTGCGCATGTGGACGTCATCCTTACAGAGGCCGCGACCCGCTTCGTTGCGCCGCTCACGTTCAGCGCGCTCAGCGGCCGCTCTGCGCGCGTCGAGATGTGGAGCGAGCCGGGCGGCGATCCCATCCCGCATGTCCGAATGGCGGCGAACACCGACCTGGTCATCGTCGCGCCGCTCAGCGCGAACACGCTGGCGAAGCTGGCCCTGGGCCTGGCCGACAACCTGCTGACCGCCACGCTGCTGGCGACACCAATACGGGACGAAGGACGGAGGACGGAGGACGCGCGCGTGCATCCTGAGCGGGTGGACGCCTCACCCCTGTCCGCGGCAAGCCGCCAGTCGAAGGACGAGGATCATCCTTCGTCCTTCGTCTTTCGTCCTCCGCCCGAGGGCGCGCTGTGGGTTCTGGCCCCGGCGATGGAATCGCATATGTGGGCCAATCCGCTGACACAGGCGCACATGGCTGCGCTCGTTGCGCGGGGCGCGGTGCAGGTCGGGCCGGGCAGCGGGCGGCTGGCCTCGGGCGCATCGGGCGCGGGGCGCATGGCCGAGCCGCTGGAGATCATCGCGGCCGCGCGGCTCGCGCTGGCACGGCGCGGCCCGCTGGCCGGCCGGCGGGTGCTCGTGACCGCCGGCGGCACGCAGGAGCCGCTCGACCCCGTCCGCTACCTGACCAACGCATCGTCCGGCAAGATGGGCCTGGCGCTGGCCTAGGCCGCGCGCGACCTCGGGGCAGACGTCACGGTTGTCCACGCCCCGCTGGCGGTTGCTCTGCCGCCGGGCATCACCGCAG
>DAOUGK010000443.1:0-8345 GCA_034429055.1 Anaerolineae bacterium
CACGGCCAGCACCTGCACGGGCGCTGCATTTTCATCCGTGACCGGTCGGAGCCCGCCGAGATCGACAGTGAATGTAACAACTGTGCCGTCGCCCACCAGGTTCGCATACGCGTCGCGCACCGTGGCTCGCAGCCGGCTGACTCCGCCGCCGACCGTGACTTCGTCGGGTGTCGCGGTCAGCCCAACCGCGTCCGGCGCAGCCGGTCGGATCGTAACGGTCGCCTGCCCCTGCGCACCGCCGGGCGCGGTGGCTGTTACTTGCGCCTGACCTGCGACCAGCCCGCCGATGAGGTTCACCTCGGCCTTGCCCCCGCTGGTGGCGACCGAGGCGACAGCCAGTTGGCCCAGCGTCGTCGTATACTGTATCGGCGTCCCATCCGCCACCGGGTTGCCGTATTGGTCGGCTGCGGTCGCAGTCAGCCGCGCGATCTGGTTATACCCTGCGGTCAGCTCCGCCGGTTGCGCGCTGAGCGCCAGGGTCGCGGCCGGGCCGGCCAGGATCGGCACGGTGAGCCGGCCCTCGACATTTCCCGCCTGCGCGCTGATATGGGCATCGCCTGCCTGCGTGCCGGGCGTCAGGAGCGTCTCGGCCCGGCCGTTGAGCGTCAGGGCGCTCGGCGCGGATAACCCGCCCAGGTCGGTGGCAAAGTAGACCGCGATCCCATCGCTGACCGGGTCGCCAAACGCATCCACCACCATCGCCGTGATGCGCACCGCGGCTCCACCGACCGAGGTTGCGGCTGGGGCGGCGTTGAGCGTGACGGCGAACGGCTCGCCCGGCCCGATGACCGGCAGCGACAGCGTGGCCGTGAAGCCGGCCGCCTGTGCCTCGATGAGCGCGCTGCCGGAGGTCATGCCCGCCGTGAACACGGTGGTCGCCTGCCCCGCCGCGGTCATGGCCGACACAGGATCGAGCGTGCCGAGCGTGGCGGTGAAGCTGACGGGCAGGCTGCCCATCACCGGGTTGCCGCCTTCGTCGCGCACGGTGGCGGTGATTGTGGCCGCGCCGTTGGTGATAACGGGCGTAGGCGCGGCGTCGAGCGTGAGGGTGACGGGCACGCCCGATGTGATGGTGAGCGGCGCGGTCGCGCTCAACACGCCAAGCGTGGCAATGATGTGCGCGGCGCCGGGCACAGAGCCGGCGGTGAATTGCGCGGTCGCGGCGCCCTGGCCGTCGAGCGTGACCGTGGCCGGTGTGAGCGTGCCGAGCGTGCCGGTTAGCGCGACGCGCGCGCCCAGCCCCGCCGCGCGGCCCTCCGGATCGGTGATGCGCACCTGCAAGCCGGTCTGGCCGTTGATGCCCACGCCGGTGTCTGTGCTCACCACGAGCGTAAGGCCAGGGATGGATGCCGAGATGGCCCGCGCCGCATTGAGCCGGCCCCAGCCGGTCAGCGTGTCGAAGCCCGCCGCGCCGACATCGTCCGCGGTCTGCCGGAGCAGGTCATATACTGCGGCCTCGGACAGGTCGGGACGGAGCGCCCGCACGAGCGCGGCAACGCCGGCTGTGTGGGGTGCGGCGAACGAGGTCCCGCTGCTGGAGGCCGGGTCGCCGCCGTAATAACCGTAGGTGCGGGTGCCCGGCTGCCTGAGCACGCCGTAGATGCCGACGCCGGGCGCGACGAGGTCCAGCCGCGCACCGTAGTTGGAGAAGTAGGCGCGGTTGTCGCCGGTCGTGCTGGCGCCGACGGCCAGGACACCGGCGATTTTCGCCGGATAGCTGACGCCGGGATAGTTCTCGTTGCCCGATGCCGCAACCACCAGCGCACCCTGCGCCTGCGCAGACGCAATCGCGCGCCGGAGCATGTTGGCATCGTTTGAGCTGTCGGAGAGGGTGGGCGGGTAGGTCAGGCTCAGGTTGATGACCTGCGCGCCGTTAGTCGCAGCATAATCGATGGCTTCTGCGATATCCAGCGTGTAGCCCGCACCGTTCTGGTTGAGCGCGCGCAGCGCCATGAGGCGCGAGTTCCGCCCCATGCCCGCCACACCCTCTAAGCCGCCGGGCGCTTGCGTGTCCGGGTTGTTGACGGCTGCGGCCGCGATGCCCGCGACGAACGTGCCGTGCCCAGAAGAGTGCTCGTCCAGGGGGGCGTTGTCAGGAATCACGAAGTCATAGCCGCGACAGTCATCCACATAGCCGTTGCCGTCGTCATCTTCCCTGTTGAACGCCAGCGGTGTGTCGCAGGTCCACCGGCCGGTTAGCGGATCGGGTGCGCTTTCCCCCGGGTTGTACCACATCTGGCCCTCGAGGTCGGCGTGCAGGTAGTTGACGCCGGTGTCGATGACCGCAATGACGACGGAGGGATGTCCCCAGGCGAGGTCCCAGGCGGCCGGCGCCTGCACCTTGACCGGCCCCCACTGCTGATCCCAATAGTCATCGCCGGGTGTGTCTGCGATGCGGGCGAGCGGGCGGTGCTCGCCCACGAAGTCCACTGAGTCTTCCGCCGCGAGTGCTGCCTGGGCTGCGGTCTCCGTGCCGGCGGGCACAGCCAGGAGGGCCAGCCCCAGCCGCGGCAGCCACCGTTCGACGGTCGCGCCGTGGCGCGCGGCGAGGCGCTGCACCGCGGCCGTGTCGAGACCGGGCGGCACGCCGATGACCAAATGGCCGGGCGCAGCCGCAGCGACGTCAGGTTCGGGCGGCAGGGCTGCCGCGGGCAGGGCGGCTGCGTGCGCTGCCGCTGTGTGCGTTACTGCACCCAGGCCAAGCAGCAGGGTGGCGGCGAGCAGCAAACTGCTGCAAAGCAGGAGAACAGTCAGCTTACCGCGCATCCCCCGGCGCGCGGTCTCATGCAACATCATGCGTCAACCTCATTCCATTGCGACAATTCAGGCACGCACGTAGTATACCGCGCGGGATGGGGCGTGACAAGGTGACGGGGTGACGGGGTGACAAGGTGAGGTTGGAGTCGAGGCTTTAGCCGGTTTGGTTGTGTGCCCCTATAGTCAGGCTGACTGGCTGAAGCCTCGACTCCGCTGACGGTTGGTATGTTTGGTGGAAGGGTCGAGACGGCCCACTGGGCCGTCTCGACCGACGGTTCGGTTACGGGATGGCGTACTCGACGACGAGCCGCGGGGCCTTGTCAGGCGAGTAGTACTCGCTGGAGGCCAGGCGGAACGTCGAGTAGGCCGCGCCCATGACCGCGCGCAGCAGCACGCCGTTGTTGCTGGCAGGATCGGCAACCCACTGAGCAACCAGCGGGGTGACATCGACCTCGACCCACTTGCCGACATCCGTCTTGCTGATGGATGCCTGGCCTGCGGGGGTCACATTCACATCGCCGCCGGGGGTCGCCCAGGGCGTCTTCCAGGTGGCGGTCATCTCGGTCCAGGGGGTGAGGACGTTGTGCGCCATCAGCGTGTGCGGCTGACCGGTGCTGCCGTAGCCGTCCACCCACACCTGGAGCTTGGCCGACTTGACGGGGTACATGGCATCGATGGCCGCAGTGTCGAACTTGACCAGCGACCGCAGCACATCGCTGCCGCCGACATAGAGATAGGCCCAGGCGCCGAAGTTAAGGTTTGCCATACCGGCCTGGATGTAGGTGTCGTCCGTGGCTGCCAGGGTCACGGTCTCAACGCCGGTGGTGATGTTGTGCAGGCGCACCGGAATCTGCAGCGCAGCCTCCGCACCAGGAGGCCCCGCCAGGATCAGGCCCTCAGCAACCTCGCCCGGCGCGAGCGGCGCGTCCAACTGCCACTCAACGGTAAAGTTGATGGGCGTGTTGGGCTGGTACGGGCCGGCCGGCAGGTTGGTCACGTTCAGGTCATAGCCCTGGACCGCAGTGATGGCGATGTCGAAGGTGGTGTTGGCCGCGTTCCAGCCGTGCACCGCCGCGATGTAGTTGCCGTCCGGCGGCATCACGATGCTGACGAATTCGTTTGCGGTCGAGGTGGTCGAGGAGCCGACAACCTCGCTGTTGAAGTTGAATGCGCCGTCACCGTTGAAGTCGTATAGCACGAACAGGTCCATGTCGCCCGCTGCGCCGGAGGTCTTCACATCCAGCCGGGCCGCATGTTCCAGCGTGAACGGGTACTTGTAGGTTGCGGTGCTGGGGTCGTTCGGGTCGTCCTGCACCTGCGGCTGGGTGTCCTTCGTCGTGTCGCTCATGCCGAAGCCTTCTGCGACCAGGCCGACCAGCGGCAGCGATGACTTGACGGTCATGGGGAAGCTGCCGGAAGTGGCGTTGCCGACAAAGAACTCAGGCATGCTTGGGGTGGCGGAGATGGTGCCCACCTGGCCCTGGAAGCGTTCCTGGGCCTCCGAGCCATCGAAGAGCACATTCTGCAGGGCGATGAGGTTGAGGCCCGGCTCGGCCGGGGCCGCCACGATCTCGCGTGCGCCGCCGGTGGAGGTGTCCCACAGCCACTTGCCGGAGCCCATATAGTTGCGGTTGCTGCCGCCGACCGGGGCCAGCGTGTACGGGCCGTAGACATCCGGGTCGCCGGGGAACGTCGAGAACGGGAACTCGCAGCCCACGCCGTTGCTGAAGCAATCCTCAGCGGGGCCCATGACGATGGTGTCGATGTCGGATTTGTCGCCGGTCCACTTCGTGTCGATCAGGAAGTTGGTGCCGGCCGGGGTGCTATCCGGCACGTCCACAAAGAAGAAGCGCCAGTCGCCCGATTCGTTGCGCCACGTCCAGTCGAAATGACCGTAGACCTCGCCGTTGTCATACGGCGCGGTGCTCTTGGGCAGGCCGCCGAACAGGAAGTCGGTGCTGAAGGCCGCGACATTGGCGACAACCGGAATGCTGATCTCAGTCGTTTCGTCGGTCAGGCGCAGGAAGGCGTTATACAGGCCGACGTTCGCCAGCGCAGGCACGGCCATCGTCGCGTTGAAGGTGGCGCTGCCGCCCGCAGGCACGGTGACGCTGGCGTCCGTGGTCAGCCAGGGGAAGTCCGCCATCTTGTAGAAGGTGACGGTGATCTTCAGGTCGGTGATGGGCACAGCCGCAGTGCGGTTGCGATGGCGCAGGGCCGCGAAGATGCCGTCGTGCATCCGGTCCAGCGGCTGCTTCACGCGCTGCGCAACTGCATTGCCGGAGTTGTAGCCGTAGCCGAAGCGCACATACTCACCGCCATCGATCTCGCAGCCGACAGAGCCCCAACTGCCGGGGCAGTTGACCACGCCGTTGCCGTTCAGGTCTTCGAACAGGTTGCCGTCGCCGTTCACGTCGGTCCAGTCGAGCACATTCAGGCGCCACTGGGAGTTGTTGTTGACGTTGTAGTCGTCCTGCGGCTCAAACTGCTCGAACGGGAAGGTCAGGCGGACGTCGATGATGTCGGTGCCCGCGGGGATCATGCCGGTCAGATCGAACAGGTAGTCGGCCCGATAGTGATCACCCTCTTCGAGAGTGCGATCCTTGCTGGTGAAGTCGATCGTTCGCTGACCCGTGCGGACGAGCCATTCATCCTTGACCTGCAGGGTCACATCGGCTGCACCCGGGTTGAAGACTGTGAACGCTTTGATTGAGGTCTGGCCGGGGTGCATGATCTTGGCGAAGGCTTCGTACTCGGTGCCGCGGAAGTCGCCGAAGGTCCAGCTATCGGGCGCCGCGTATGCACCGGCCATGCCCGCCGCAATCTTGACCGATTCGAGCGCGTTGACCGTGCCTGCGCCCTCGGAGAAGCCGTCGTTGTAGGCCTTGTCTGCACCGGCCATCAGGATGGCGCGGGCTTCGAGGTTGGTCGGCCAGCGGCCGTGCTTGGCCTTGAAGGCCTCGTAGATGAGCGCGACGTTGCCCGCAGCAGTCGGGGTGGACTTGCTCGTGCCGCCCCAGCTATACCAGGCGTTCCAGCCATCCAGGATGGCGGTCAGCGGCATGGCGCCCGCGCCCCACGCGCCTTCGGCCAGCACTGTCACGCCGTTGTCGCCCATGGCCGTCGGGCCGCGGTTTGACCAGCTCATCAGGTCGTTGTAGACGAATTGGTCAACCGTTGTGATGCTGTCCCACTCGCCCGTCGAATCGTACAGCGTCGATGCACCGACGGAGATGCCCAAGGTGTCGCCCGGCGAGGTAACGGTGCCGTAGCCCGGCGCGCCGTTGCCCGTCGAGTTCATGTCGGAGAGGGTCGGGTTGACATAGCGGAGGATGGTGTCCACCGTGCGGGAGAGCCAATCCCAGCTATCATTGTCCGTGCCCGAGTAGCCCCAGCTGTTGCTGATAATCTGGATGTCATCCTCGGTGTCGGCATAGCCGTCATAACCGAGGGCGGCAAAGAGGTAGCCTTCGGTGGCATCCGGGGCCACATAGTAGTTGCCGGAGGCGACCAGGCCGACGTTCTTGCCCGCGCCCTGGATCATGCCGGTGAAGGGCGTGCCGTCACCGACCGGCTTCCAGTCGGGGGAGCCGCCGTCGATGATGCCCTGCGCGGCTACTGCCGAAGCGCAGAGCTGGCCGTGGTCACCGCCGCCTTCGGACCAGTCCATGACCGTGAAGGCGACCAGGTCGCCGGGGCCGGCCACGTCCGCGCCGATGCCCCACAGCCAGTCGGAGGCCGGCAGCGGGTTGACGCCGTCGCTGATCCAGTAGATGGAGCCGCCGGACAGGTCGGCGTAGCCGTCGCCGTCCAGGTCCTTGTAGACTTCCTCGCTGCCCTTGCGCGCGGCCTTCTCACCGACGAAGGAGTAGTCGGCGTCCAGGTCCACGTAGACGGTGTCATACACACCGGCTTCGTTCTCGTCCACGACGAGGACGGCAGCGCGCTCTTCGAGCAGGACTTCCAGCACGCTATCCACGTGCGAGCCGAAGTGGTAGACGCCGCTCTTGCTGGTGGCCGGGAAGGTGTAGGTGTGGTCGCCGCCGCCAAGCGGGGCGAAGGTGGCGCTCAGCGTGCCGTCCGGGTTGGTCGTCAGTTCATCGCCGGAGCGGGTGGCGCTGGTGTCGGCATAGTCCGGTGCGGCGCCGACGATGCCCATGCCGTCCTTGATGAAGGTGTAGCCGAGATAGTAGTCGTACGCCAGGCTCAGCATGGAGGCCGAGTCGAACGCAATGGGCCAGCCATAGTACGGGGAGGCCGGGTCGGTGTCACGGGCCATCGTGCCCTGCAGGTCGGGATGGGCGAAGTCGATGCCGGAGTCATTGACCATGACCTTGACGCCGTCACCGGTATAGCCCAGGTCCCACGCGGCCTTCGACTTGTGGACGTCCAGGACATCGAACCAGTCGGCAATTCGGGCCGGGTCAGCGGCGGGGCGGGTGACCGTCGCAATCTGTGCGCCGGCCTTCAACGCGGCCAGGCGGGCCTTCAGCACGCCGAGGTCGGTGTTGACGCGCGGCGCGGGGCCTTCGGGCAGCTTGGGCAGGTCGCCGGGGAACTTCATCTCCTGGATGAAGGCCACGTCGGGCTGGGCGGCGAGCTTGCCGATCTGCGCGACTTTGGCGCGGCCATAATGGGCGGTGGTGCCGTTCGGGAGCGCCTGCGGCCGCACCAGATAATTATCGAGATAGCGGCTGAGGTCGGCGCCCTGCCTGGCATACACCAGCAGGTTGATCTCATCGGTCAACGCGGCCGCAGCCATCGTCGCTTTCAATTGAGAGTAAATCTTGCTTGAATAGGCATCGCTGGCCGTGGTGACGGTTCCGACGCCTGCCTCTGCGGCCGGTGCTGCGCTGGCTGGCAACAGGTTAAGAGGGAGTGCCAGGGTGAGGATCACCAGAAGCATCAATAACTTGCGCGATTTCAGGGACATGTGGGTTACTCCTATATCGGCTGAACAACAAGGCAACTATGCGATCCTGGAGCCGTGAGATGATATCGGTGGCCGATCACCTCCTTTCCGCGAGTCCCGGTACGTCGAAAAGGACCTGTCTTGCGTTCTTCCGGCGTAAAGGCGGTTTCAACTTCACATCAGGCGGGGGCCCGCCAAGAGTTAGCACATGCGGGCGACGTGCTTCCTAAGCGCACGCGCTGAGTGAGCGCGCGTGACTAGTGAGCGCGCGTATTATAGGCCGAAGGGGCAGGCGTGTCAATCCTTGCGAAGAAAGTAACTGTTCAGCGTTACCTTGTCACACAGGGTCAGCAAGCCCACAAACCCGGTTTCTGTGCGAAGCGCAGCTTCGCGGCGAAGCACAGCTTCGCACAGAAACCGGGTTTGTAGCGGTGAACAGTTCCAAAGAAAAAGCGGGCCGGGGTGGGCAAGCTTGCCCACCCCGGCCCGCCGCTGACGGGGCCGGACGACGCCGCGCGCCGCCCGGCCCCTGCCGCAGGTTACGGCTTAAGGTACTTCACCTCAAGGCCGGGGCGCTGGCTCTTGTCCCAGTATTCCTTGCTGCCCAGGCGATAGAGGGTCACGCTCGTCTCGTTCTGCAGGCGGATGATCACGCCGTTGTTGCTGGCGGGATCCG
>DAOUGK010000444.1:0-3761 GCA_034429055.1 Anaerolineae bacterium
CGGCCAGCGTCATCACATCCGGCACGGCGGCCGCGCCGCCCTGCTGGCCCTGCTGCTGGCCCGCGCCCTGCATCGCCTGGCTGATCATGCCGGCCATGCCCGCGCCCAGGCCCATGCCTGCGCCCAAGCCCACCCCGGTGCCTGCGGCGCTGCCCGCCTCACCGCCCGCGGCGGATGCATCGCCCATCGCGCGCGCGGCCTTGAACTGCATGTACTTCTGCATGTCGCCGATGGCGCCCATTGAGGCCCGCTCGTCGATGGCCTTCTGGGTTTCTTCGGTCGGGCTGACCGAGCCCAAGTACATCGCCTTGAGCACGATGCCGAGTGCCAGGAAGTCCTCGGCCACCTTCACGCGGATCGCGGCGCTCAGCTCGTCGAACATCGCGGGCAGGTCGAACAAGCCGGTCTTCAGTTCGCCGAGCAGGTCCGTCAGCCGGCTGATGATGATGCCGCGCAGGTAGTCCTCGATCTGGTTGGTCGTATAGAGGCCCTGCGTGCCGACAATCTTAGCGACGAACATCTGCGCATCGCCGACGGCCATCGAGTAGCGGCCATTGGCCCGCAGCCGCGCCAGCCCCAGGTCCGGGTCGCGCAGGGAAATCGGCTCCGGCGTGCCCCACTTCATGTCGATGAAGTCGCGCATGTTGACGAAGTAGACTTCCGCAGTGAAGGGGCTGCGGCCGCCGAAGGCCATGCCCAGGATGTTGATGAGCAGCGGAATGTTGGCCGTGGTAATGGTGTGGCGGCCGGGGCCGAAGGTGTCGAGCGCCTTGCCGTCGCGGAAGAAGACCGCGACCTGGTTCTCGCGCACGATGACCTGCGAGCCGAGGCGGAAGTCGCCGCTGCCGCTGTTGGGCACGCGGTAGACCATCTGGTTGAGTCCCTGATCCGGGGCCTCTACGACATCGAAAATCCGAGCCATCTTGTGTCCCTCCTATACGGGTGCCGTCGAACCTGAGCCGGTCATTCCGAGATGTTCTGGATCACGTCGGCGCGCCGGCTGAAGGTGTCGTTCAGCCCGTTGAGCAGATCGCCGAGAAACTGCAAGGCTTCCTTGATGCCATCGTTCACCTGCACGGCCTTCTCCAGGTCGCCGATGGCTTCGTCGAGGCGCTCGACCTCATCGAACAGGGATTGGTCGAAGTCCACAATGCGCTGGAGGTCATCCTCGCGCACGCGGTTCAGCGCCCACAGCGGCGCATAGCCATAGGCCGCGGTCTTGATGCGGTCGATCAGCAGTTGCAGGCGGCCCACAACACGCTCCACGTCATCCATCCATTGGATGCCGCCGGAGGTCAGCAGGTCGCCCTGCATTCCCGTGAGCTTGCGCCGCCGGGTCTCCAGCCGCCGCGCGAGCGTATCGCGCAATTGCTTGTCAGCATCGCGGCGCATCTCCTTCTCGCGGTAGCCTTTGATGCCGGGCAGCTTCGACAGGAAGCGCTCGATGCCTCCCATTTCGTCCTTGGCCCTGTCCAGGTCGTCAAAATCGCTCATTGCACTCATAGCTTATACGCCTCCTCCATCGGTGAGTGAAAGCACGCGCTCTCAGTATCGATCCAAGAACTGCTGGGGCCGGTCTCCGACCGTGCCCCCCTGGCTCGGTGTGCTGTGACGAAGCCACAGCCGAGACCGGCCAGAGCAATGCTCGGATAGATTCTTAGTGTCGCATCAGTGTGGTGACGCCGGGCAACCGGTTGAACATCCACACGCCAAACGGCAGGCCGACAATGCTGATGGACAGCAGCCAGGCCAGCAGCGACCAGATCAGGCTGAACCACCAGCCGATCAGGACGAAATAGATCAGCCGGATCAGGAACGGGGCCTGCGGCTGGGTTTCGTGCGCCCAGGTGACCTGTCCGCCATCGTGCACCTGTCCGACATTGTAACCGCGCTGTGTCCGCAAAGTCAATACAAGTGGCACACGGTTCAGCATCCAGACGCCGAACGGCATCCCGACGATGGTCAGGTTGAGCAGCCACGCAATCAGGATCCACCAGAGCGTTACGTGCCAGCCGACCAGGAAGAACCACAGCACGCGGATGATGAACGGGAAGCCGCTATCCGTGCTGAAGTACGTCTTTGCCGATTTCTCCATTTATACTTCCTTCCCACCACTATCCATTCATCTGGCCCGCAGCCGCATCTGAGGATGCAGCCTCCTCAAGCCAGACGACGTTTCAGGTCGCGAGGAACACCTCCGAGCCGCAGAACGGGCACTTGATGACGCCCTTGCCCACCAGCTCCACCTGTCCGCCGCAGTTAGGACACTTGCGGTCGGCCTTCATTTGCGACGCCTGCTTGGAGTACAGGATGCCGTCCTCCCAGTTGATCGCGCCGCTGAACAGGTTTTTGCCCACGAGGTCATGGACCATGTCCTCGACGTTGTCAACGGGCGTGTTGAGCTCCAGCGCCACGTCGGAGAGCTGCACCTTGCCCTGGGCCAGCACCATGTTCAATATTTTCTTCTGCTTGGCGACTTCGGCAAATTCGCTGGCTTCCTGCCGGCCGCGCGTCATCAGGTAGATGCCGCCGCCTGCCAGCGGCAGCACGAAGACCAGCAGCACGATGAAGAGCCCGAGCACCGCGCCGCCGACGCCGCCTTCCGGCTGCTGCAGCGGCTCGACGACCAGCCACACCACTGCCACGATCAGCACGATGATGGCAATCGCAATCAGAATCGCACCGATTGTCCGTCCTTGACCCATCATGTCCCTCCCTGACTGACGTTTGTTCGCAAGCCTGTCATGGCCCGGTCAGAGACCGGCCACAGCCAACCGGACCACAGCATTGCATCTTCCGATATCATCCGAAGCTGCTGCCGCCGCCACCGCCGCCCCCGCCGCCCCCGCCGCCGCCGCCTGAGAAACCTCCGCCGGAGAAGCCGCCTCCGCCGCTCGACCAACCGCGGCTGCCACCCGAGGATTGCGGCACGCTGGTCAGCGTGCGGGAAGCCTGCGAGAGCATCGTGCCCAGGCCCATGCTCATGCCGGCCAGGCTCTGGCCCATGCCGCGGGACATATCGCCCATCGAGGGCCGCCCGCCCTCACCGCCACCGGGGAAGCCGCCGGACATGCCGCCGCCGCCGATAACCGGGCCGCCGCGCGTCGAGCGCGTGCCGCCGCCTCCGCCCCAATCGCGGCCTTCATAGTAGGGCCGCGGGTAGCCGTAAGGAATCCACCAGGTCGGCGGCGGAGCCTCGACCGCCTCGAACTTGCGGATGAAGCTCTGCTCCAGGCCGAACGCCACGGCATATGGCAGGTATTGGCTGAAGATGTCCGTCGCCTCTTCGACCTTCGTGTATTTCTCCAGGTTCTGCAGGTAACGCTTGAAGGCCAGCCAGCGGGCCTGTTCTTCAGCCCCACGCTCCGTCCGCACTGGCATGTAGCGGGCGAGGATGATGATGCCGATGGCGATCACGCCCAGGCCGAGCGGCACGCAGATGGCGAACGGCGATAGGCTGCCGGTGATGCCGAGCAGGAACATGCCGGCGAAGAATGTCGCGGCCAGTGCGCCCATGCCCAGGCAGCCGTAGCGGCTGCGGACGGCGTCCGGACTTTCCTTGAACAGCCCTTCCCTGACGACTTCCTGGTAGAGCGCGGAGCGCAGGCCCGCCAGCGAAGCGTGGAACTTGTTCTTCAAGTCTGACAGCCGGACTTCGTCCTTCTTGCCGAAGAATGACTTCAGGAACAGGGTTTCATACGCGCGCAACGCCACGTTGTTGTGCTTGCGCCGATAGTTGAAGTCCGTGGTGCTGACGATGC
>DAOUGK010000445.1:0-1714 GCA_034429055.1 Anaerolineae bacterium
AATTGGGAATTACGAATGAGGGATGAGCAACGAGTAACCAGTAACGAGTAATTATTACTTCTTTACTCATTCCTGTTTCCTCTTTACTCGTTACTCATTACTCGTCACTCCTTTCGCATTCAGAGGACAACATGAGTGAGCTAATCCGCCAGGGCCTCATCATCACGGCGCTGGGCATGGGGCTGGTGTTTGCGGGGCTGGCGCTGCTGTGGGGCGTGCTCGCGCTGATGGGCGCGCTCTCGCAGGCCCGGCTGACGCGCGAGGAGCGCGAGGCGCAGGAAGCGACCGAGCCCTCTGTCAGCATCTCGCTCGCGCCAGGCGCACCGCCCTTGAGCGAAACGGTCGCCGCGAGTGCCGCTCCGTCCGGTGTAGTCGATGCGCTGTCCGCAGAGCGCGCGCGCGTGGCCGCGATTGCCGCGGGCGCGCTGCTTGCCAATGCGCTGCCGCTGCTGTTCGACGTGCCGACCGGCCCGGTGTTCGAGCATGGCCGCACGGCGCCGCTGTGGGTCGCGGCCAATCGGGCGCGCGCCCTGCCCACCTGGCAGCCTGCCCGCCGGAGCGAACCGGGGGATTGAAGTGGGATCAGGGGTTTGTAGTAGGGGCTTCAGCTCCCCGGAGCATCACGATGACCGTCACCCTGCAAACCGAACGCCTGCTGCTCCGCAACTTCCGGCCCGAGGATGCGCCCGCGCTGCGTCAGTCCGTGCTGCGCTATCAGGCGACGCCCTATGCCGCGTACGACCATCCCTGGCCGACTTCTGAGGCGGAGATTGCAGGCGTGGTCGCCTGGTTTGCCAGTGCCGATCAATACCTGGCCGTCTGCCGCCGCGACACTGGACTGTATCTCGGTTTCGTGTGCCTGAACCCGGACGAGTCTGCCGGCGTGCGCACCTATAACCTGGGCTATATCTTCGACAGCGAGTACCAGGGGCACGGGTATGCGGGCGAGGCGTGCCGGGCCATGCTGTCCCACGCGTTCCGCGACCTGGGCGCCGCGGAGGTCGTGAGCGGCACGCCCGTCGAACATGCGCGTTCGGTCCGGCTGCTCCACCGGCTCGGCTTCGTTCAGCCGGATGCGCAGATCGGTTTTTTCCGGTTGAGCCGTGACGATTGGGAGACAGGCGCGCAAGCTACTGTTGCCAAGACGTCATCCGAGAATTGTTCTGGCCGGTCTCCGACCGAGCCCCAACGGCTTCTTCGGATAGACACCAAAGGCTAGGGAGGTCTGTTTTCGTGCCATCATTCGACATCATCATCCAGGGCAAGAGCTACCGCGTCGACATTCCGAACCCCGGCGCGATGCCGCTCCAGGTCATCGTCGACGGCCAGCCGTTCGACGTGACCATCGCGGGCACCGAGATCAGCGCGGCCCCGGCCACGCCGCTCGCCCAGCCGCCTCCGCCCGCGCCGCAGCCCACGCCGCTGCCGCCGTTGCCCCAGGTCGCGACCCCGCGGCCGGCCGCGCCCGCTGCCGCGTCCGCCGGCCACCAGATCAACGCGCCGATGCCCGGCACGATCCTCACCGTGGAGGTCAAGGTTGGACAGGCGGTCGAGAGTGGGCAGGTCGTCTGCGTGCTCGAAGCCATGAAGATGAAGAACCCGATTCGCGCGCACGCGGCCGGGACTGTGACCGAAATTGCCGTGCAGGCCGGGCAGACCGTCGCGTACGGCGAACTGCTGATTCGCCTGGCATAGGGGGGCGCGATGGGTATCG
>DAOUGK010000446.1:0-6061 GCA_034429055.1 Anaerolineae bacterium
AGGATGACAATCGCTGCCTCTAACATAGGATACTCCTCTCAAACTGCTATCGCACCCGGTGGTTAGGGTGGGTTGCTCAGGGCCTTGTGCCCGCCCGGACGCCCACAAGGGACTACACTACAGCACTACACTACGGCCCGGTCATCACCCGGTCTTCTCGACCAGGAGCCGCAGGCCATCGACGCTGACCACACGCACGGACGTGCCGGGGAGCAGCACCTCGCCGGTCGCCGTCTCAGCCGTCCATTCCTCGCCCTCGATGTGGACGATGCCGCCGGGCTGGAGCGGCTGGCGCACGACGCCGGTTTTGCCGACGAGCGTTTCACGGCCCATCGCGACCGGATGAAACTGCGCACGCACCGCAGCCGCAATGCCCAGGAAGAAGAACGCCCCCACGCCCACTGTTGTGCCGATGATGAGCAGCGGGCTCAGCCGGGCCACCGGCGCAGCCGCGGACGGCACGGCGACCCACGGCGGCGTAAAGATCAGCAGCGAGCCGAGCAGGAAGGCGACGATGCCGCCCACGCTCAACGCAACTCCCGTGACCTTGATATCGACCAGCAGCAGGATCACGCCGGTGATGATCAGGACCGGGCCGAGCCAGTTGGTCGGCAGCCGGAGCAGGCCGTAGAGCGACAGCGCCAGCATGATGGCGCCCATAGCGCCCGGCACGGTCGCACCCGGCGTCGCAAACTCCGCAATCAGCGCGAGCAGGCCCAGCACGAGCAGCAGGTAGGCCACGTTGGGGTTGGCGAGGAACGCGAGCACGCGATCCAGGTAGGCCACACCGGAGGGATCATCGAGCACCGGCGGGCCGGCGCACCCCGAGAGCACGCCGCCAAACAACAGCAGCAGTGGCAGGACCAACGAGCGGCTACGTATCAGCATGGAAGCCTCCTTCTACCGCATCTTGCACCATTATACACGATATTCATGGCGCTGCCTGCCGGGAGGCTGATGTCTGGCTGACGATGACGTGACAGGGTGACGGGGTGAAGAGGGGAACGGGAGAACGGGGGAACAGGAGAACAGGAGATATTGGAGTCGAGGCTTTAGCCGGTCAGGTTGTGAACGCTCGCCCCCTGGCTCGGTCGGAGACCGGCCAGAGCGAGACGCAGCATCGGAGTCGAGGCTTTAGCCGGTCAGGTTGCGAACGCTCGTATGCGGCCAAACCGGCTGAAGCCTCGACTCCATTTGCCCGGAGTAACAGCGACCGCAGTTCGTCCCTACGATTCCCCGGTCAGCTTGGGCTGCTGCCAGGCATCGCCTTTCACCCGGGGCGCCTGTTTATAGGTGATGTTGCCGCCGGTCACGTTCGGGTAGTCGATGCCCTTCCCCTGCAGCAGCTCCGCCACCGTGAGGATTTGGATCCGTGGATGCCGCCCCCATTGCGACTGGTAGAAGCCCGCGCTGGCCGCCTCCGCACGCATGGGCGCGGTCGGCTCGTACATGGTGATGAGCACGCCGATCGCCGCGTTCTCCCGCTGGACCACGCCCACCAGCTCGCTCACGACGTTGGAGTGAATGCGGCCGCCCTTGACGGAGATGATGATTTCCTTCGCTGTGCCGTCCTGGAAGTAGAGCTTGCCGTCGATGCCCTTGTCCGCGCCCTTCTTCTGCGCATCGGGCCGCGCGCCGACGAGGCCCAGGCTCCACCACTGGAACTGGTAGGGGTCTTCCTGCGCCAGCTTCTGTGCATCGGACAGGGAGACCGGTTCGCCCCTGGTCTCGTACTTGATGCCATCAAATGCCGCAAGTCGCATCTTGATCGTTTGGATGGCCGCATAGGTGATGTCGATACCGAGCCACTGGCGGTTGAGCCGCTGGCTGACCGCGATGGCCGTACCGCAGCCGCAGAACGGGTCGAGCACGACATCGCCCTCGTTGCTCGACGCCCGGATGATGCGCTCCAGCAACGCCTCGGGTTTTTGAGTGGGGTAGCCCTGTCGCTCTTTGGCCTGCGCGTTCACTGGGTCGATATTGGTCCACACATCCTGTATCGGCACGCCTCGCACTTCATCCAAATAGCGTCGGTAACGGGGCCAGCCGCCCTTTGCAGGCCAGTATATTCGCCCCTCAGCATCCAGTTCATCCAGCCGACCAACCGTGTATTTCCAGTGATTTCCTTTTGCAGTCGGATCGAATCCCCGCCAGATCTTGCCCGACTCACCGTGACGTACACCTGCTGCGGTCAAGTCCGACAAAGTATAAGAACGTCCGTGCTCGTCCTGATTGCGATAGTGGCTGGATAAATAGCTTGCGTTAAAATCTTCATATTGAGGATTCCATACAAACGAATCACTCTTTGAATAGAACAGCACGACATCATGTACTGGTCCATATCGCTTGGCAGAACTATGAGCCGACGTTCGCTTCCAGATAATCTCATTGCGATAATACCGCACCCCGAAAATTGCGTCCATCAACACCTTGAGATAGTGGCTGGCGGTCGGGTCACAGTGCAGATAGATGCTCCCCGTCGGCTTCAACACCCGGTGCAGCTCGCGCAGCCGGGGGGCCATCATCGTGAGATACGCCAGCATCCCCCCGCGCGGCAGCAGTTGGCCGAACGCGCGCAGCGCGTCCCCCATCGGGCCGGACTCCAGGGTGAGTTCCTCATAGGTCAGCGCGGCCTCCGCCCAAACCCACGTATCCTTGAACGCCTGAAGCTGCGCCGCGGACTTCTCGCCCTTGCGGTCGCTGAACAGGACGTTGTAGGACGCGTTCGAGTTGAACGGCGGGTCCAGGTAAATCAGGTCCACGGCTGCATCCTTGATGTACCGCTTGAGGATGTCGAGGTTGTCGCCGTAATAGAGGGTGTTCATGGGCCGCATCCTTGCAGAGCGTTGTCGGGTCGCCGCATTATAGCACGACTGTGCGCATTGGCGAAGCAGGATATGAGGGGTCCGCCGTCAATGCAAGAGCTTGACACGCTCGCTCAAATACTTATAATGACGCTACAAATGTAGCGTGAAAAGGAGCCGATCATGCCAAACATAGGAGTGCGGGAACTGAAGAACCAGGCGAACGAGATTGTGCGCAGCGTGCGCGAGGAGCAGGCAGAATACATCATCACGTACCACGGTGAAGCGGTCGCCGTGCTGCTGCCCATTGATCGTGCGCTGATTGAAGCCGGAGAGCAGGCCGCGCTGGATGCTGCCCAGCCCCAGGCGAAAACCTTGAACGAGCTAGAGGCGCTTCGTGCCGACATTGACCGCGCCTGGCGGCAGAAAAAGTCCGGCGCGCAGTTGGTGAAAGAGGGGCGACGGTAGCATGCTAATCATTGATGCCAGCGTGTTAGTTGCAGATCTGCGGCCTTCAGAGCCTTATCACCGCGAAGCAGCCGGCTTGCTGGACTTTGTGCGCGAGCGGGAGATGCCGGTCAGCTTGCCGGCGATTGCTCTGGCGGAGGTTGCGGGCGCGATAGCACGAGGAACAGGCAGAACCGCTTTGGCCTACAGGGTGATCCGGTTGCTGCAAACCACTCCGCATTATCAGTGGATGGCAATCGATTCGCTGTTGTCTCTGCGAGCCGCCAATCTGGCCGCAGAGTATCGCCTAAGGGGTTATGACTCTATCTATCTGGCGTTGGCGCAACAACTTGGCGCGCCGCTGGTCACACTGGACGTGGAGTTATGTAAGCGGAGACCTGACGAGCTCGAAGTCAGACGGCCAGAAGATCAACTGGCGCGGCTCCGATCCGCATAACAAAGGCCGGCGGTCAGGGTTGACCACCGGCCTGTCTCTGGCGGAGAGGGAGGGATTTGAACCCTCGATCCCTTGCGGGATACACGATTTCCAATCGTGCGCACTAGACCGAACTATGCGACCTCTCCAGGAACCAAAACATTATAGCATGGCCCCCGCGGGTGAGCAAAAATAACCAGGGTTTCCCCGCAGCAATTCCGAAAGTACGGACACGCCAGCATCCTGAGCGGGTGCACGGCCTGCCTCTGAGGACGGCATGCGGCCAGTCGAAGGATGCACCCTTACGAGGCCACCCTTCGACTACGGGCGTTGCCGACGCCCTCCGCTCAGGGTGCTTCCCTTCTGTCGCCCAGCGTGAAACGCGCCCCGTATGACCCTCGTCATAGCCCCATCCGCCGCTTCCAGCTACAATGGCCGTGACAATGCGGTCGCCCGGCTCAATCGACATGGTGCTCACGCGCAAACGAAAAACCCCACGCTCGGTGGGGTTCTTCATTCTTGCAGGCGGAGAGGGTGGGATTCGAACCCACGATCCATTTCTGGATACGCGTTTTCGAGACGCGCGCACTAGGCCAACTATGCGACCTCTCCCTGACAGGCGTCTATTATAGCATCAGGGACGACAAGCAGCAAAAAAGAAGACCGATGTAAGATTGAAGAGGGAAGATGAAAGATAAACTCGCTGAACTGCGGGAAATGCGGGCGAAGGCCAAGCTCGGCGGCGGGCAGTCGCGTATCGATGACCAGCACGCCAAGGGCAAGCTCACCGCGCGCGAGCGCATCGACCTCCTGCTCGACAAGGGCACCTTCCAGGAACTCGGCCGCCTCGCCACCCACAACCAGAGCGACTTCGGGATGGCCGAGAAGAAGTTCCCCGGCGACGGCGTCGTGACCGGCTTCGGCAAGATCGACGGCCGCCGGGTCGCGGTGTACGCGCAGGACTTCACCATCCTGGGCGGCTCCTTCTCCGAGGTCCAGTCGCACAAGGTCTGCAAGATCATGGAACTGGCGATGGAGAGCGGCATCCCGGTCGTCGGGCTGCTCGACTCCGGCGGCGCGCGCATCCAGGAGGGCGTGCGGTCGCTGGCAGCCTACGGTGAGCTGTTCGTGCGCAACGTCATGGCGTCCGGCGTCATCCCGCAGATTTCCGTCCAGATGGGGCCGTGCGCGGGCGGCGCGGTCTACTCCCCCGCGCTGACCGACTTCATCGTGATGGTGCGCAAGACCAGCTATATGTTCATCACCGGGCCGGATGTCATCAAGGCCGTGACCGGCGAACAGGTCGACTTCGACACCCTGGGCGGCGCGGTCGCGCACAACGTCAACAGCGGCGTGGCCCACTTTGCTGCGGATGACGAGACGGCCGCGTTCCGCCTCGTCAAGGAGCTGCTCTCCTATCTGCCGCAGAACAACAGCGAAGACCCGCCCCGCGTCACCCCTTACGATGACCCCGCACGCCACGATGCGTCGCTCGACCACCTCGTGCCCGAAGATTCGAGCCAGCCGTATGACATGCGCCAGGTCATCAGCAGCGTGTTCGACCGCGGCAGCTTTCTCGAAGTGCACGCGCACTACGCGCCCAATGCGCTGGTCGGCCTGGCCCGGCTGGACGGCTTCCCGGTCGGCGTGGTCGCCAACCAGCCGATGTTCCTGGCAGGCGTGCTGGACATCGACTCGTCGGACAAGATTGCGCGCTTCGTCCGCTTCTGCGACGCGTTCAACCTGCCCATCATCACGTTCGTGGACACGCCCGGCTACATGCCCGGCGTCGCGCAGGAACACGGCGGCATCATCCGCCACGGTGCGAAGGTCATCTACTCCTACTGCGAGGCGACCGTCCCGAAGATCAGCGTGGTCGTGCGCAAGGCGATGGGCGGCGCGTACATCGCGATGAGCAGCAAGCAGATGCGCACCGACCTCGCTTATGCGTGGCCGAGCGCGGAGATTGCCGTGATGGGGCCGGAGGGCGCGATCAACATCCTGTATCGCGACGAGATCCGGAAGGCGGCGGATCCGGCGGCGCGGCGCAAGGAGCTGCTGCAGGATTACGTGGACCGCTTCCACAATCCCTACTCCGCGGCGGACATGGGCCAGATCGACGAGGTCATCGAGCCGAGTTCGACCCGGCTGCGCCTCGTCAACGCGATGGAGATCCTGCGTTCGAAGGTCGCCAGCAACCCGGCGAAGAAGCACGGCGTGATGCCGGTGTGACGACAGGAATTGGGAATTACGAATGAGGGATGAGCAACGAGTAACCAGTAACGAGTAATTATTACTTCTTTACTCATTCCTGTTTCCTCTTTACTCGTTACTCATTACTCGTCACTCCTTTCGCATTCAGAGGACAACATGA
>DAOUGK010000447.1:0-4023 GCA_034429055.1 Anaerolineae bacterium
CAGTCGTGCGTCGTCTTCACCTCGCGCGACGCGGATGCGCTCGCGCGGCTCAAAGCGGCCTTCGCGACGCCGTATTACCATATCTGGGCCTCCACTGACATCATCGGCGTCGAGGTGTGCGCGGCGCTCAAGAACGCGTACACGGTTGCGGTCGGCATGGCCGCCGGTATGTTGGATCGCGAAGCCAGCCCGGATGAGGCAGGCGCGCAGATGCATAACCTGGCCGCTGCCCTGTTCGGCGCCAGCGCGCATGAGATGACGCGCATCGTGGGACTGCTGGGCGGCAATACGACGAACGTTACGTGGCTGCCCGGTGTCGGCGACCAGTACGTGACGTGCGTCGGCGGGCGGACGATCCGCCTTGGCCGCCTGCTCGGCAGCGGCCGCACTTACACGCAGGCCGTGCAGGAGATGGCCGGGGAGACGCTGGAAGGCGCGTATATCATCAAGCAAATGGCCCAGGTGTTGCCCGCCTGGGAGCGGGAAGGCAAGATCACCCCGCGCGACCTGCCGCTGATGCGGATGTTGTGCCGCGTCATCACGGAGGACGCGCCGGTGGCGGTGCCCTTCGAGGAACTATTCTAATCAAAGGTTAGTGGATTCTCGTCATGCGTACACTTCTATTCGTCTTTCAAAAGGCCCGCGGCTATCGGCTCGCGCTGGCGTTGACCGTCTTCAGCATGATTGCGCTGGTGGGCGTCCAGCTTCTCGGCCCGTGGATCGTGCGCACGCTCGTCGCGGCGGTGGAAGCCGGCGTCTGGGATGCGGAGTCACAGTCGCTCGTCGCCCGGCTGGCGGTTGTCCTGCTCGTGGTCTACGTGCTGCGCGGGGTGTTGCAGTTCGTGCGCTCCTACATGGCCCACGTCGCGGGCTGGGGCGTCGTCTCGGACGTGCGCCAGCAGATTTACGAGCATCTGCAGCGCCTCTCGCTGCGCTTCTACGAGGACAAGCAGACCGGCCAGCTCATGTCCCGCATGGTCAACGACTCGGATATGTTCGAGCGGCTCATCGCCCATGCGGTGCCTGATGTGGTGGTCAACGCACTGACGCTGGTCGGCGTCGCGGCAGTCCTGTTTGCCATGGAGTGGCGGCTGGCGCTGCTGAGCCTCGTGCCCATCCCGCTGGTCATTCTCGCGATGCGCAGCTTTGCGCGCTACGTGCGGCCCGCGTTCCGCGAGCGGCAGAAGGAGCTGGGCCAGCTCAACGCAACGCTCAACGACAACCTGTCGGGCATCCGTGAGATCAAGGCGTTCACGCAGGAGGAACGCGAGGCGCTGCGCGTGCGCAAGCACATCCACAGCTACCGGGATTCCATGCTGAACGCGCTGCGGTTGATGGCGACCTTCCAGCCCTTCGTGGATTTCGCCTCCTCCCTGGGCACCATCATCGTGATCTACTTCGGCGGCAAGCTGGCCTTCCAGCAGGTCCTGTCCATCGCGGACCTGGTCGCGTTCTTCCTCTACCTGGAGATGTTCTACAACCCGGTGCGCGCGTTGAGCGGCGCGTGGGAGGCCATCCAGGAGGCGCTCGCAGGCGGCGACCGGGTGGCGGAGCTGCTCAAGGAGCAGCCGGAGGTGGATGAGACGCGCCACGCCGTCACGCTGAAGGAGCGCGCCGCGGGCGCGCTGGCCTTCGAGAATGTCTCTTTTGCCTACAGCCAGGGCGAGACGGTATTGGAGCACATCGACCTTGCCATACCGGCAAATACGGTTGTGGCGCTGGTCGGGCCGACGGGCGTCGGCAAGACCACGCTGGCGAGCCTCATTCCGCGGTTCTATGATGTCTGCGAGGGGCGCATCACCCTGGATGGGATCGACCTGCGCGATATCAAGCTGAACAGCCTGCGCCAGCAGATCAGCATCGTGCTGCAGGATGTGTTCCTGTTCCACGGGACCGTGCGCGAGAACATCCTGTTCGGCAACCCGGATGCGACCGAGGAAGAAGTGGTGCGCGCGGCGGAGGTCGCTAACGCAGCCGAGTTCATCGAGCGTCTGCCCGACGGTTATGACACCCTGATCGGGGAGCGCGGCGTGAAGCTCTCCGGCGGGCAGAAGCAGCGGCTCGCCATCGCCCGCGCGGTCCTGAAGGATGCGCCTATCCTGATTCTCGACGAAGCGACCTCATCGGTGGATACGGAGACCGAGCTGCTCATCCAGCAGGCGCTGGAGCGGCTGATGGTGGGCCGGACGACGCTGATCATCGCACACCGGCTCTCGACCATTCGCAACGCGGACCAGATTGTCGTGCTGGAAGGGAAGCAGATCGTGGACCAGGGCACGCACCGCGAATTGATGGCGCGCGACGGCCTGTACCGCCACCTGAACCAGGTGCAGGCCCGCATCGAGGATCAGTGGGAGGCTATCCGCCCGCTTACGGTGACGAGTAATTAATAGAACGCTGATGACGCAGATAATCATGATTTACCTGATTGAAAAAGATCATATAGATCATGATCATCTGCGTTCATCAGCGTTCTATTTCTCTCTGCTCTCTCGCAACCGTGTAACGATCCACGGCGGCGGGGTCGAGGGTCACGCCGAGGCCCGGGCCCGCGGGCACGTCGATCGTGCTGTCCGGGTTGAGCGTGAACCGCTCCTGCGTGATGTCCTCCGCGTAGTAGCGGTCGGAGGCCGAGATGTCGCCGGGCAGCGTGAATCCCGGCAGGCTCGCCAGCGCGAGATTGCTCGCCCGACCTACCCCCGTCTCCAGCATCCCCCCGCACCAGACCGGGACCCCCTGCGCATGGCAGAGGTCGTGGATGGCCACCGCCTCGCTCAGGCCCCCGACGCGGCCCGCCTTGATGTTGATGACCCGGCAGGACTCCATCTCCAATGCCTGCCGCGCGTGGCGCACGGACAGGATGCTCTCGTCCAGGCAGATGGGCGTGCGAAAGCGCGCCTGGATCAGCCGGTGATCCCACAGGTCATCCTCGGAGAGGGGCTGCTCGATGAGTAGCAGGCCGAGGTCGTCGAGCGGCTGCAGCACGTCGGCGGTCTCCAGCGTATATGCGGAGTTGGCATCCACCTGCAGGCGGAGGTCGGGGTAGGCCCGGCGCACGGCTTGCGCATCGACCACGTCGCGGCCCGGCTTGATCTTGATTTTGACGCGCCGGTAGCCGTCCGCCAGATAGCGGCCTACCCGCTCAGTCAGCGCAGCCGGCGACGCCTGCAAGCCGACCGACACGCCCACGTCCACTCGCGTGCGCGTCCCGCCCAGTAACTCAGCCAGCGACTTGCCCTCGCGCTTCCCCTGCAGATCCCATAGCGCCATCTCGAGCCCGGCCTTCGCCATCGGATGCCCGCGCACCTGCGCGACGCGGCGCTGGAAGTCCGCCGGGTCTGCTACCTTCCGGCGGAGGATGGCCGGGGCCAGGAAGTCAGCCAGGATGTGCCACGCGGTCAGCGCGGTCTCGTACGCGTAGCCGGGGTCGTGGTCGGCCACGCACTCGCCGTAACCGGTCAACCCCTCCGACTGGACGACAATCAGGATGCCTTCGCGCTCTGTGATGCGGCCAAACGAAGTCTCGAACGGCGCCACGAGGGGCATCCGCAGATGGTGGAGGGTGATGTGGTCTATGTGCATCTCAGCTCTCCCGGGTCAGCACGTACAGCGCACGGTCCTGCTCGCGCAGGAAGTCGGTCACGATGTAGCCCTGGCCGAACAGCATCTCGAACGCGGCTCGCGTGCCGAGCCGCCAGGCCAGCGCGAGCCCGGCATCCTCCGCCTTCAGTGCCAGCAAGTCCGGCGGAATCTCGACCAGGACGGTATCGGGCAACGCGGCGGCAAGATCGGTCACGGGCGGCTGTGGCGTGCCGTCCGGCGACGGGGGATTGAGCAGGCCGGCGCCGGCGGCGAACAGGTCTGCGAGCTTCGGCACGGGCGGCTGGGGCCCCAGCATGCGCGCGGTGACGCGGTCAGAGGACAGCCACCAATCCACCTGGAAGCGGTCGGTGGGCAGCCCCGCGTTGAGCGCGTCCCGCAGCGGGCCGTATTCGTCGCGGCGGTACGTGCTGCACACCGCGC
>DAOUGK010000448.1:0-6954 GCA_034429055.1 Anaerolineae bacterium
CTCTATACGCAAGCTGGAGGCCAACTTATGGGAAGTGCGTTCCAGGCTCCAGTACGGAGTTGCACGCGTCATTCTTACTGTTGAAGGTGACGTGATGATTCTGTTGCATGGCTTTGTCAAGAAGTCGCAGAAAACACCGCTCCAGGATCTGGCGTTGGCAAGGCAGCGGCTTCGCTCGTTGTATGAGGAATAAAAGGCATGAAAGTGGAACATCTGGGCAGCAGTCTTGATGACTTTCTGACAGAAGAAGGTCGACTCGCAGAAGCGGAGGCCGTCGCAGCCAAGCGCGTTCTGGCGTTCCAGATTTCCACGCTGATGAAAGAGCAAAACCTGTCCAAGACGGAGCTCGCGCGACGCATGAATACCAGTCGGGCTGCGGTGGACCGACTGCTTGATATGGATAACGGTTCGGCAACGCTGGCGACCCTGGATAAAGCAGCGTTGGCGCTAGGGCGACGACTGCACATCGAGCTGATGTAGGTCAGCCCGGATCGAGTCGATGCAGCGCCAGCGCCGCGTCCAGCAGGCCGCGCACCGCAGGATGCTCCACATCCTCCGTCCGCCGCAGCTTGACGTGGCGGGCGCGCTTGCCGGTCCCGGCCAGCAGGCCCGCGGGATCGGGCAGTTCCGCGCCGCGCGCAAACATCAGGTTGACGTAACCCCGCTGTAAGGCAATTCCGCACACCAGTCCCCGGTAGGTTCGATCCGTGCCGTAGCCGATCAGGCGGGCCGGGCCGTCCACCATCTCGACCGCCTCGGGGAACGCCTCCCGGATCAGCGCCCGCGCGCGCAGCGCGAGCGCCTGCACATCCTCCCCATAGCCGGCCAGCAATCCCTCTACCGTGAGTGTCTCCATCATCGGCAGCTCTTCTCCTTTCTCCCCGAACTGATTATACTGCGATTATACTGTACTGCCTGGAGGCGATTCATGGAACCACGCATCAGCCTGATTACGCTCGGCGTCACTGACCTGGCGCGGGCGACGCAGTTCTACGAGGAGTGCCTCGGCCTGCCCAAAATCGAGTCATCGCCGGGCGTCACGTTCTTCGAGCTGGGCAAGGTGTGGCTGTCGCTTTACCCGCGTGAAGCGCTGGCGGCGGATGCCGGAGTCCCGGCGGAAGGGTCCGGTTTCCACGGCTTCACGCTGGCCCATAACGTGCGCTCACCTGAAGAGGTGGACGCGCTGCTGGCGCACGTCGCGGCCTGCGGCGGCACAGTCATCAAACCCGGCCAGCATGTCTTCTGGGGCGGCTACTCCGGCTACTTCACCGACCCCGACGGCTTCCTGTGGGAGGTCGCGCACAATCCGATGTTTCCGCATGTGTAAGAGAGGGATATCGCCAATGGATATTCTGATACCCAGCCAGCGGGTGCCTGTGCTGGTTGAGACCGACGTGCTCGTCTGCGGAGGCGGCTGCGCGGGCGTCGCGGCCGCAGTCAGCGCGGCGCGGCACGGCTGCCGCGTCACGCTCGTGGAGCGGTGGCCGACGATCGGCGGGATGGCAACGAACGCGCTCGTCAACGGCTGGCACCGCAGCGACCGCGAGAAGATGGTCATCTATGGCATCGTGGAGGAATCCGCGCAGCGCGCCGCGCCGCACGGCTGGATTCGCCAGGACCGGCAGTATCCCCGCGCGCACGAAACCCACTGGTTCGAGCCCGAGGGCATGCGCATCGTCTGGCAGCGGATGCTGGACGAGGCAGGCGTGCAGACGCTCTGCCACCTGGTTGCAGGCGAACCGATCCTCGAAGACGGGCGCATCCGCGGGGTGCTGGCCGACACGAAGCAGGGCCGTCGCGCGCTGCTGGCGCAGGTCGTCATCGACGCAACCGGCGACGGGGATGTGGCGGCGAAGGCGGGCGTGCCCTTCGAGTATGGCCGGCCTGCAGACGGGCTGGTGCAGGGGATGACGCTCATCTTCACCCTGAAGGGGATCGATGAGCCCGTCGTCCGTGCCGTCCCGCACGAGCAGGTCAACGCGATCATCGACCGCATGGTCGAGCTGCGGCAGCAGGGCCGCATGGCTCCGTTCAACGAGGGCAACATGCGCGGCTCGTTCACCTACTGGGGTGCGCCGAACCAGATGCCCTGGAACGTCTGCCCGGTGGCCGGCAATCCGCTGGACGAGGCGGAGCTGTCCCGGCTCAACGCTGCGGCGCACGAATATGTCGTCCAGTATCTCGACTTTTTCCGCGCGCACATGCCCGGCATGGCCGCGGCGCAGATCGACCAGACCGCGTTCGCGCTCGGCGTGCGCGAGTCGCGGCGCGTCTGTGGGCTCACCACCCTGACCGTGGACATGGTCCTCGGCGCGGCCAAGCAGGCCGATGCCATCGGGCACGGCGTGTGGATGGTGGACATCCACGACCCGAAGGGCAGCGGCTATACGACGTTCACGGACGCGGGCACGCACAACCGGCTGGCCGCGGGTACGAGCTATCACATTCCCTTGCGCATGTGCCTGAACGCGCAACTGCCCAACCTGGGTGTCGTCGGCCGCTGTGCATCGTCAACCCACGAGGCCCATTCTTCCGTGCGGGTGCAGACGCATTGCATGGTCATGGGCCAGGGCGTGGGAACTGCCGCCGCGCTGGCGCTGGCGAGCGGGCAATCGCTGGCAAAGGTAGACATCGCGGCCCTGCAAGCTCAATTGCGGGCCGACGGCGTTTATCTGGCCGATGTGCCATCGGTCGATGTCCCCTCGGCCGAGGTCTCCCGGAGGAACGATGCTTAAGCGATTGCGTGAGCCGGTCAACGGCCTGACGCACGGCTTTGCGGCGCTGGCAGCCGTGGCGGGTCTGGGCCTGCTGATCTATCTCGCGCAGGACGGCAAACCGCTGGTCCTGGCCGCGCTGGCGGTCTACGGCGTCACGTTGGTCCTGATGTTCGCCGCCAGCGCCGGCTATCACATGGTCGATGCGCGGCCCGCGGTCATGCTGTTCCTGCGCAAGCTCGACCATTCGGCCATCTATCTGCTGATTGCAGGGACCTACACCCCGGTCTGCCTGCATTATTTCGACGGGTTCTGGCGTTGGGGTATGGTCGCCGTGATCTGGTCGCTGGCTGTCGTCGGGGTCGCGGTCAAGCTGTTCGTGATTCGCGCGCCGCGTTGGCTGACGGCCGGCGTGTACCTGTTTATGGGCTGGCTCTCGGTCATCGCGGCGCGGGAGATCGTCACAACGCTGCCGCCGGCCGCGCTGGTCTGGCTGCTCCTCGGCGGGCTGTTCTTCACCGCCGGCGCGGTCATCTACATCCTCAAGAAGCCGAATCCTTGGCCGGGCATCTTCGGGTTTCACGAGGTATGGCACGTCTTTGTCATCCTGGGCGCGTTCAGCCATTTCATCATGATAGCGGGTTGGGTCGCACCGGTTGTCTGACCGCCTACACTGAATCCAGCTTTGCTTTGCGTCCTTTGCGTCTTTGCGTGAGCTATCGTATGTCCCACGGTGAAACGATCCTGGCCGAACTGCTGCGCTCCATGCAGCCGGTGCTCAATCCAGGCGTGTATGCCTACGCATCGGTTCCGCCGGCGACCGACCTGACCGGCGTCTCCTGCCTGGCGACCTTCCGCGAAGCCGAGGGGCTGACCGTTATCCTGGAGGAAGCCGAGGCGCAGCGGTTCGGTTGGCCGGTCTTGTTCCGCGCCGCGTGGCTCACGCTGACCGTCCACTCGGACCTGCACGCCGTGGGCCTGACCGCGGCGTTTTCGGCCGCGCTGGCTGAGGCAGGCATCAGTTGTAACGTCGTGGCGGGCGCGTACCACGACCACATCTTCGTGCCGGTCGAGTCCGGCCCCGCGGCGCTGGCGGCATTGCAGGCGCTGCAACAGGCCGCGGTCGCATCCAGAGCATGAAGTTCCAGCGGGACATTGGAGTCGCATCCTTCGGCTGGCGGCGCTTTGTCGTCCACGTTGAGCCGTTCACCCGCTCAGGATGCATGTAAGCTTTTGTGAGAGCAGCCATCATGCCAAAGATACACCTCGACACGGACCTCGGCGGCGACATCGACGATCTGTGCGCGCTGGCGCTGGTGCTCCGCTGGCCGGACGCAAACCTGATCGGCGTCACGACGAACACCGAGAACGACGGCCGCCGCGCAGGCTACACCCGCTACGCGCTGCGGCTGGCCGGGCGCGAGGATGTGCCGGTGGCCGCGGGCGCGGAGGTCGCGCTCGGCTGCTACCGCGGCACGCCGGGGCTGCCCGACGAGGCCGCGTACTGGCCGGAGCCGGTTGCACCTGCGCCGGGGCCGCTCGACGACGCGCTGGCCCTGCTCGAACGCAGCATCGAGCAGGGCGCGTTGATCGTCGGGCTTGGCGCGTACACGAACCTCGCGCTGCTGGAACGCCGCTCACCCGGCATCCTGCGCCGCGCCAACCTCTATCTCATGGGCGGGTACGTCTACCGGGTGCGGCCCGGCTACCCGCCGTGGGGCAACGACATGGACTGGAATATCCAGGCCGATGTCAACTCCGCCAAGACCGTCATCGAGAACTCGCAGCCAACTCTGATTCCGCTGTCCATGACGGTCGAAACTGCGCTCAGGCGCGGCCACCTGCCCGCGCTTCGGCGGGCCGGGCCGCTGGCCCAGCTCATCGCGCGGCAGGCGGAGGCGTTTGCGGTCGAGTATGATAACGAGACGGTCTACGGCCGGACGTGCCCCGGTCTGCCCGACGACATCATCAACTGGCAGCATGATCCGCTCGCGTGCGCGATTGCGCTCGGCTGGCGGGAGGGTGTGGAGATCAGCGAGGTCCCGCTGCGGCTGGATATCGAGGACGGCTGGCTGCACGAGCGGGTGGACCCGGCCGGGCAGCCGGTCCGGGTTGTGACCCGCGTGGACGGCGTCCGGTTCAGCGAGTTCTGGTTGCAGACGGTGGCATAACCGCGAAACACGCGGAGCACACGGAAAGCACCACCCCAGATATTTCGGCGTGCTCCGCGTGTTCCGGGGTAACGGCTGTTGTTAACCGCGGAATACGCGGAGCACACGGAATAGAGAATTATAAAGTGTCTTTCCGTGTACTCCGTGTTTTCCGTGGTTTATATTGGTCTGTGTTCTCCCGTTACTCTATCAACGACGCTCATGGAGAATCAAGATGCTCAAGTTGGAACGTGAAAGCTACGCTATTCGTGGAGCCTTGTTTGAGGTCTATCGGGAAATGGGATGTGGCTTTTTGGAGGCAGTTTACCAGGAATGCCTTGCCAGGGAGTTTGCACGCCAGGACATCCCGTTCGTCGCACAACCCGAACTGTTACTGCGCTACAAAGGTGAGATCTTGTTGCAAACCTACCGGCCTGACTTCACTTGTTATGACTGCATTATCGTTGAGCTAAAGGCCGTTAAGGAACTGACAAACGAACACCGCGCCCAGGTGCACAACTATCTGAAGGCTACGGGGATAGAACTAGGTTTGCTTGTCAACTTCGCTCATCATCCAGGCGTGGCAATCGAGCGCATTGTCCGCGAAGCGAACAGAGCCAGAGAATGTGCCGCACCGAAATGAGACCATGCGCCTTCCGTGTGCTTCGCGTCTTCCGCGGTTTGTCTGGTCCGTCTACGCGGCAAGGGGTTCGCCGGCGAGGACGGCTACGGTTGAGCCATCCGCCAGGAACGCGGAGTGGGGCCGCGCGCTCAACACCGCTCTCCACTGCGGGCCATACAGCACACCCGCATCCCCGTCGAAGCCCCCATCTTCCACTCGGCGGGCCTGCCAGACCGGGTGGACCACCTGGTACTCGGATGTCCGGCCGGAACTGCGTTTGGTATAACCCCAATAGTGCTCGGTGATGAAGGCAATCGCGGGGTCATCGGTTGCCAGGGCCGGCGCGCCGACCGGCTGACCGTACATCGTGTGCCACGCGCGGTTCACCCGCACACCGTATGCCACGCGCGGCGGCATCGCATCGAGTGCCAGCTCATGCCGCATTGGGACGGCGCTGTACGGCTCCTCGTAGAGGGTGCGCGCGACGAAGGCGATGGCGGCGCGGGGGACGAACTCGCGGATGAAGCAGACGCCGCGGCGCACCTCGCCGTCCGGCATGTGACGCACCACGTAGAAGCGCAGGTTGAGCTCGTCGAAGTTGTGGTGGAAGGGCACCGGCAGCCGGCCCAGGACGCGCGTCTGGAGGAAGCGGAACCCGACGAGGCTGACAAGGGCGCGGCCTTCGTACAGGTCGAGATCGATGCCGGCGGGCAGGTACGGCGTCAGCAGGTCGCGCGGGACTTCGTAGTTCAGCATCAGCAGGTGCCGCCACTCGGCGGTCAGGAAAGTACGGGGCATGATGTTCCTTCCGCTTGACCGAATGATTGTTCTCTGGTACTATAACACATACTGACTTCAGTACCAAAAGAGGTGCCAAATGTACACGATTCCGGCCCAGGAAATCAAGCGGCGGGGGATTGCTGCCGTCGATGACATGGTGAGCAAAGGGGACGTTCACATCATCCGCAATAACCGGCCCCAGTATGTAGTGTTGTCTCAGGAGCGGTATCAGGAACTGCTCGACGCGCAGGAGGAGGCCTACGAAGCGCGCGTGCTCGCATCTCTGGAAGACTACAAGGCCGGGCGCGTACGGGAAGGTACGGCGCAGGAGCTGATCGCTGAGTTGGGCCTGGAAGATTGAGTGATGTACCGCCTCATCTGGACACCGGAGTTCACCCGTTCGGCTGAACGCTTCATCAGGCAGCACCCTGAGCTGAAGAAGCGGCTGGCAAAGATCCTCATCGATCTCGAGGCAGATCCGTTTCAGCCCCATCTCCGCTACCATCATCTTTCAGGAAAACTGAAAGGCGTACAGGCAGTACGAGTCACCGAAAGCTACCGCATCACGTTGACCGTCGTTATCTCTGAACAACACGTCATTCTGCTCGACATCGGCAGCCACGACGAAGTATACCGGTAAGCAGTGTTCTGCATAAGCAACAGGCCAGGCTCGCATGCGAGCCTGGCC
>DAOUGK010000449.1:0-2155 GCA_034429055.1 Anaerolineae bacterium
CCGCCAGGATCGCGCGCCAGCCCGCATCATCTTCGACCAGCAAGGCTTTGCCGGGGTGCATGGCCGGAGCGGGCGCGGATGCAGGGATGGGCCTCGGCGGCGTGGTGGCCTCTCGCTGGGCAGCGGGAGGCTGCGCAACCGGGGCCTGCGCCAGCATAGCCCGGACAACCTGGCGGAACTCTGCACGGCGGAAGGCCTCTTTCCGCAGGCAGGTGTATGCGCCGTAGCCCGTCAGCACACTGACCGCAATCTCGACCGTCGCGTAGCCCGTCAGCAGCAGCGCGACGCAGTTGGGATCCTGGCGACGGACGGCCTCCAGCACGCGCAGACCGTCCCGGTCGCCCTCGTCGTCCGGCCGCAGCGAAAGGTCCACCACGGCGACCCGGTGCGGCGCGGCGCGCAGGTGCGCGACTGCGGTGTCCAGGTCCGCCGCCACATCCACGGCCAGCCCCATATCGGTCAGCAGCTCGGTCAGGATCTCCTGCCAGGCAGGGCTGTCCTCCACCACCAGGGCGCGCAGGGCGGCGGTCATGCTCGCGCCTCCCCGGCGGACTGCGGCGCGGCCTGCGGCAGGCGCAGGCGAAAGGTCGTGCCGCGACGGCCGTCACTCTCGACCGAGACCGCGCCGCCGAGCCGGGTCATCATCGTCTTGACCCACCACAGCCCGAACCCCAGCCGCGACCGTGCGCTCCGGCTCCCGGCGCCAGGACCGGCGGTGGCGCCACGCCGCCGGTCGTCGGCGAGCCGACGATCGGAGAACCGGAACTCGAAGATGCGCGCCTGGTTCTCCGGCGGGATGCCCGGCCCGTCGTCGGAGATTGCCAGCTCGACCCAGTCTCCCGCTGCGGTCCCCTGAATCTGCACCACGCCCCGGTCGTTCATGGCCTCCGCCGCGTTGTCCAGCAGGTTAACGATGACGAGGGCCAACGTCTCCCGGCCTGCGAGCACCGGCGGCAGTTGCGCCAGGCCCGCCGGCCGCACTTCCACGCCGGACGGCAGCCGCGCCGCGGCCAGCGCATCGGTCACGCAGTCGGCCACACTGACCGGCCCGGCCTCGATGGGATGGAGCAGGGCCAGCCGGTCGCGTACGGTCGCCATAGCGTCCAGCGCGGCCCGTTCGATCTCGGCCAGGTTGGCCGCCAGGTAGGGATTCTCTGTCAGCGCGGGCGCGCACTTGTCCTGGATGCCCTCGATGCGCACCGGGATGGTGCCGACCTTGTTGTTGAGGTGATGGAGCAGGTTGGCGGCCACGTCGCCCATCGCGGCGAACGTCTCTGCGACCGCACGGGCCTCCTGCGCCTCGCGCAGCGCCTCCTGCCGCGCCGCGTTGGCTTGCGCGAGGGCCTCGTACTCGGCCAGGATGGCCTCGACCTTGCGGTCCCACTCCGTGTCGCCGCTCACGAGGTCGCTGCGCAGCGCAGCCAGGTGCGCCTGCACCTGCACGAGGTCCTGCGTCAGCACGCGCGTGGAGGTGTCGCGCAGCGCATCCAGCAGGCGCACCTCCTGGATGGCGATGACGGCCTGGGTCGCGAGCCCCTGGAGCAGGTGGCTGTCGGCCTCGCTGAACGCGCCGGCGTGGGGGCTTTCGAGGTTCAGCACGCCTTCCAGCCGGCCGCCCGCGCCGATGAGCGGCACGGCCAGCTCTGCGCGCATCTGGAGCGAGTGGTCCAGCGGGTAATAGATGCGCGACCACGGCGGCTCGCGCACGTCCGCGATGTTGACGGGCTGGCGCGTCTTGGCGACAAGGCCCATGATGCTCGTCGTGTTGATGGGCAACGCCTCGACGGCGGGTCGGCCCAGCCGTTCGCCCGCAATGGCGCGCATCAGGAGGTTCTGCCCGCTGCGGTCCACGAGCCGGAAGATGCCGTAACGCGCGCCGGTGACTTCCAGCGCCATCTCGAGGATGGCGACGAGCGTTTCCTCCAGCCGGGTGCGCGAGGAAATCAGCAGGCCCGCATGGCGCAGGAGGGCCAGCTCATCCTCCTTGCGCGCCAGGTTGCGCCGCGTGTGCGTGACCTGTCCGGCGAGATAGAGCGCCATCGCGGCCTGGGCGACGAAGTTGTCCAGCAGGAGCAATTCGAGCTGGCTGAGCCGGCGCGCTTCCGTCAGGTAGACATACAGGGCGCCGAGCGGCTGGCCCGCGACCAGCAGCGGC
>DAOUGK010000450.1:0-1831 GCA_034429055.1 Anaerolineae bacterium
GCCATTCGGTCATTCGTTCCCGAATTCGTTGACGGCGAGCGCAACCACCAACCCCGCCAGCCGCGCAGCCGAGGCATTGTCCGATATCACGATCACGCCCACCGCGCGCAACTTCGCCTCCTGCTCGCTCAACCGTTGCGGGTCGGCCTCGGTGCCGCAGACGGATGCGATGAACACGACCTGCCGCCCGTCCTCTGCGGCGACGCGCTGTGCCGCGTGGATGGCATCCAGGCTCGCGCCCGCGGGGTCGGGATGTGCGCCGTAGCCGAGCACGTAATCGAGCAAGATGACGGCCGTCGCCGGGTCACGCGCCTCCTCGACGATGCGCCGGTTGCGCAGCGCCGGGTCGATCATCGGGTGCAGTCGCCCCTGGGTGAACTCGTCCTCGCCCAGGTCGATGATGGTGTGGACTGCTGCATCCTTCGACTGTGTCCGCACTTCGTGCGGACTCCGCTCAGGATGCTCCTCAGTCGTAGATGGAATAGAAGCATCCTGAGCGGGTAGACGGCTCACCGCCGGTTGCCCACTGCCACCAGTCGAAGGATGGTCCACCCCATGCGCCAGCTTCCGGCTCTTGTCCAGCGGCGCGTTGCTGTAGACCGGCTCCGGCAGGTTCTGCAGGAGCACCTGCGCCTCATAGCAGAACGTCCCTCCGGTGAACAGCCCGCGCAGCGCACGCTGACCCGGCCTGAGCCGGCTGCGCGCCGCCTCGGCCAGCGGGATGAGCGCCTTGCTCGCTTCCTCCATCTCGACCAGCGGGCTGCAGTAGTCGCCGCTCTCGGTCAGCGCAGCCGCGATGGCCGCGGCCTGGGTGAGCGTCGTCGCGGGCAGCGCGCCGGCCGCCTCGATGGGCCCCGGGTCCGCGCCGAGGAAGCAGACGACGGTGGGTTTGGTCGGGGTAACGGCCGCGAGTACCTTCGCTGCGACAGACGCCGCGGGTGGCTTGGAGATGAGGACGATGATCTCCGTCTGCGGATCCGCCTGGAGCATCTGCAAGCCCTGAAGCATCATCAGCCCGCCGACGGCTTCGCTGAGGTCGCGGCCGCCGGTGCCGATGGCCTGCGAGACGCCCGCGCCGCGCCGCGCCAGCCCGCTCGTGACCGCCTGCAGTCCCGTTCCGGCCGCGCTGACCAGCCCGACCTTGCCGCGGGGCACCGCGTTGGCAAACCCGAGCGCGATGCCGTTGATGATGGCCGTGCCCGCGTCCGGGCCCATGCACAGCAGGCCCTTGCTCACCGCGAGCTGTTTGAGGCTGATTTCGTCTTCCAGCGACACGTTGTCGGAAAAGAGCAGGACGTGGCGGCCCGCGTCGAGCGCGGCGCGCGCCTCCTGCGCGGCATAGCGGCCCGCGACGGAGATGACGACGAGATTCGCGTCGGGCGCGGCGTGCAGCGCGGCGGCCAGCGACTTCGGGCGAACCGCGGTCGTCTCGGTGCGCGGGGCGCGGCGCGCGAGGATCTCCTGCGCCTGCGCGAGCGCGGCCTTTCCGGCAGCTTCGTCCGCCGCCTTGACGACGATGACCAGGTCATCCGGCTTCGCGGCCGCAATCTCCGGGGTCAGCAGCCCGGCCCCGGCGAGTATCTCATGGTTGGCCGGCGTCCCCATCACCACCGCGGCATCCTCGACGCCGGGCAGGTCCAGCAGCGCCGCCGCCACCTGCATGAGCGTGATGGAGTCGTGGTATTCGGCCTTGATGCGCGTTGCGAGTGGCATGTTCACCTCCGGGTTGGGGCTGGGGCGGATTTGGACCACGAAAGCGCGAAGGTGACGAAGCGCGCGAAGCACGAAGCACACGAAGGCGCACGGTCCCTTCGCGGTCTTCGTGCTTCGC
>DAOUGK010000451.1:0-8121 GCA_034429055.1 Anaerolineae bacterium
CCGCCCGTCGCGTGAACGGCCCAATAGCTGAAGCCTTTCTGCGGGTGATGCGAATCGCCCAGGTGCCACTTGCCGCTGAGCCCGCAGGTGTAGCCGGCCGCGGCCAGGAAGTCGGTGTAGCCCGGCTGGCCCTGCAGGTATTCGATCAGCGGCCCTTCCGCTGCATAGTTTCCTGCGCGCAGCCAATCGTGCACGCCGTGCTGCGAGGGGATGCGGCCCGTTAGAATGGATGCGCGCGCGGGCGAGCAGACCGGCGATGCGCAGAAGAAGTTCTCACAGCGCGTGCCCGACGCGGCCAGCCGGTCCAGGTTGGGCGTGCGGATCTCGCGGTTGCCCGCCGCGCCGAGCGCCCAGGCGCCCTGGTCGTCGGTGAGGATGAGCAGGATGTTGGGTTGGTGTGGGTTGAGGTTGCTCATGTGCCCGATTCTAGCCTCGGGACGGCAGCCTGTCAATTGGGGGTGCTCGATCTAGCGACAGATTATCAGCCACGGAGCACACAGAGGACATAGAGCTTGATTCTGAGGAGCAGAAGCTCAACCTCAGTGTGCTCTGTGACCTCTGTGGCTACACAAGGAGGTCTACCGATAGCGCAGCAGCCGCAGCGCATTGAGCACGACGACCAACGTGCTGCCCTCGTGCAGCGCGATGGCCGTGCCGATATGCGTCCAGCCGGCGACCGAGGCCACGCTCAACAGGGCGATGACGCCCAGCGCGATGACAAGGTTCTGGGTAATGACCGCGCGCGCTGCACGGCCCAGCCCGATGGCGAAGGGCAGCCGGGAGAGGTCGTCACCCATGAGCGCAACATCTGCGGTCTCCAAAGCGACATCCGCGCCCGCGCCGCCCATCGCGATGCCGACCGTCGCATGGGCGAGCGCGGGCGCATCGTTCACACCGTCACCGACCATGCCCACCGCGCCGTGTTGCAAGAGCAACTCCCGGATCGCGGCCAGCTTATCCTCGGGCAGCAGGTTCGCCCGAAAGCTGATGATGCCCGCGGCCTCCGCGATAGCCTGCGCGACGCGTTCGTTGTCGCCCGTCAGCATCACGGTCTCCGCGATGCCGAGCCGCCGGAGCTCGGCTACCGTGCCCGCGATGCCGGGCCGGAGGGTGTCGGCCAGCGCGAGCAGGCCCGCGGGCTTGCCGTCCAGGGCCACCGCAACCGTGGTCTTGCCCGCGGCCTCGAACGCGGCCACCTGCGCGTCGACGGCCGGCGGCACGGGCACGCCAGCGCCGTTCCACAGCGCGAGGTTGCCTGCGAGGACGTGCGTGCCGTTCACGCGGGCGGCCAGCCCGCGGCCCGTATGCGACTCGACCGCGCTGACCGCGGGGAAGGTCTCGCCGGGCCGCGCGGCCTGCGCCGCATCGACGATGGCGCGGGCCAGTGGGTGCGCGGACCGACTCTCCGCCGCCGCGGTCAGGAACAGCAGGGCGTCCGGGCCGATGCCGTCCAGCGGGGTCACGTCGGTGACGACCGGACGGCCGTGGGTGATGGTGCCGGTCTTGTCGAACGCAAGGGCGCGCAGCCGGCCCAGATTCTCCAGGTGCGCGCTGCCCTTGATGAGCACGCCGTGGCGCGCGGCCTGGGCGACGCCGGCGAGCACGGTCGCAGGCGTACCCAGCGCGAGCGCGCACGGCGAGGCCGCGACGAGCAGCGTCATGGAGCGCAGAAACGCGTCGCGCAGCGGCACGCCGAACAGCGGCGGCACGATAATCAACAGCAGCGCAACTCCGATGACGGCCGGGACGAACACGCGCGAGAACCGCTCGACCGTCTGCTGCGTGGGCGACTTCTGCGCCTGGGCCTCCTCGACCATGTGCATGACCCGCGCGAGGGTGCTGTCCCCGACCAGGCGCGTGACGTGGGCCTCGAGCGCGCCGTTCTTGTTGATGGTGCCCGCGTAGACCGGCGCGCCCGGCCCCTTGTCCACCGGCACGGACTCGCCCGTGACCGGCGCCTGATCGACCGCGGAGTGGCCCGCAATCACGGTGCCGTCCACGGGGATGCGCAGGCCGGGCCGGATGATGACCACGTCACCGATGCGCACCTGCTCGACCGGCAGCTCCGCTTCGACGCCCTCCCGGCGGACGAGCGCGGTCTTGGGCGCGAGGTCGGCCAGCGCGGAAACGGCAGACCGCGCCCGGTCCAGCGCGCGTTCCTCCAGCGCGTGACCCAGGCTGAACAGGAACAGGAGCAACGCGCCCTCCGCAAACTCACCCAGCGCGGCTGCGCCGAGCGCGGCGACGAGCATGAGCAGGTCGGTGTCGAAGCGGCGGGCACGCAAGGTCGCGATGGCATGGCGCGTGACATCATAGCCGCCGAACCCGTATGCGGCCAGGTACAGGCCCAGGCTCACGGCGGGTGGGAACCCGGCAAACCGCTCACCGAGCCACCCGATCAACAGCAGGCTGCCTGCCGCCAGGCTGAACAGCAATTCGCGGTTTTCGCCCTTTATCATCCCTCGCCCTCGTCCTCGCCCTCATCCCGGGCCTCGCTCACGTGCTCCAGCCCCACGGCAAACAACTGCTCCACATGGTCATCCGCCAACCGGTAAAATACATGCCGCCCGGCGCGCCGTGCAGTCACCAGCCCCATGGCGCGCAGGTCGCTCAACTGATGCGAGACGGCGGACTGGCCCATGTCCAGCCCGGCGGCCAGGTCGTTGACGCAGAACTCGCGGCCGGCGAGCGCCGACATGATGCGCACGCGCGTGGGATCGGCCAGCGCCTTGAAGATCGCGGCGAGGTCGCGCGCGACGGGTGGCGGGACCATGCCCGCGCGAACGGTCGCGACGGCCGCCGCGTCAGCCGGGCCGCAGCCGGCATCTCCGAATGAAGCACAGTCCGCAATTCTGGTAGGTTGTTCCTGCATGCCCATGTCCAATATATGAGTATTTGCTCATATATTAGCACGGCGCGAGGGCGGTGTCAAGTAAGACAGGAGCACGTTCGGGGATTCCGAATGTAGCTGGAATCGAGGCTTTACCGGTTGGGTTGTGTACGCTTGTAGCCAGCCAAACCGGCTGAAGCCTCGACTCCAATGTGCTGGACGGGGATTGGTTCAGTACACGACCAGGCCGGCTAAAGCCTCGACTCCATTTTGCGCATGGGGAGCCGGGTTCAATACACCCAGACCGGGCCGGATTCCGAGATGGAGGGTGTGGTGGTCACCGGCCGGGGCTTGCCGGTGGGATTGCCCCGGCTGTCCACGTCGATGATATAGAGGTCGTAGTAGCCGTTGCTGTTCCTGGCGGAAAAGGCAATCTGCCGCCCGTCGGGCGACCAGGCCGGCACGCGCACATCCAGATCCGAGGACAGCACCACGGCGCCCGGCTGTGCGGGCGGGCTGCACGTGCCCGGCACGACGAATAAGCCGTATTTGCCCGCAGTCTTGCTATCGCGGGTGGAGATGTAAACCACCCACCGGCCGTCGGGCGACCAGGCTGGGGTCTCATTCTGCCAGCGGCCGCCCGCGGCGATCGTACACAGCCCTTCGCCGTCTGCGTTCACGCGGTAGATGTTCCAGAAATCTCCGTCGGGCTCCCGATCCATCGCGGCGAAGGCAAGATATCTGCCATCAGGAGACCAGCGCGGGGACTGTGTGCCGCACATGCGGAACCCATTGGGTGTCGTGCCGGACTCCACCAGCATGGTGCGCGTGCCACGGCCCACGAGGAGGATGTCGTGCCGGGCCGCGTTAGACACGGGGATGCCGCAGATCACTTCCGGGCTGTCGGTCAGCCGGCGGTTCGACGCCACGACGACCGTGCGGCCGTCCGGTGACCAGTCTGCGCCGGCGACATTGCTCAGGCCAGATGTGATGACTTCACTTTCGCCGGTATCCAGGAACAGCCCGAACGCTTCGCGCTCGGTGCGGCCGGCTGCGGCAGGGATGCCTTGCGTGTAGAGCAGTTCGTCAGTCCCGGGCGACCAGGCATATGGGAACTCATCGTAGGCCGAGCCAACGAGCCGCTGCTGGCCGGAGCCATCGGGGTTCATGATCCAAATGTCATGGTTGCCCGATTGGTTGCTGTGATATGCGATGCGTAGCGGACGCTGCTCTGGAGTGATACCTGCTTCTTGCCGGGTAGCGACCTCGGCCGTGGCTGCTTGGGCAGTGAGTGTTTCTTCTGCTTGCCGGGTGGCTGCAGATGCCGAAGCAGTCTCTGCCGAAGCTGCCTCTGCGGTGACTGCCTCGATTGTTGCTGCCTTTACTGTAGCAGCCCGAACATTTGCCGCGGCTGCGGTCAGCGCGGCGATGTCGTCCGTGGGTGTGCCTCGCACTGACACCTGTCCTGTGCCGTCAGGATTGCGCGTCAGCAGCACGACTGCGACGATGCCGACAACAGCCAGCGCGGCGGCGATCCAGGGCCAGGGTTGCGAGCGGGCCGGGGGTTGTGGGGCTGTCTGCCCCGGAGCCAGGGGTGCCGCTGTGCGTGTGGGAGCTGTGGTGGCGGTCGCGGGCGGCTCGCCGATGATCCACTTCTCACCGTCGTGCACGTACCAGGCGCCCGTCTCGTAGCCCAGCACCCACCAGCGGCCCTGGTCATCCTGCACCATGAGGTCTGACAGTGCAGCGCGCATCCGGTCTTCCGTGAGCTGTCCCGCGTCGTACTGCGCTTTGAGCTTGCGATATGCTTGCTCTGCCTGGCGAAAGTCCATGGGCTGCTCCTGGCTGGTGGAGATTCCTACCGCCAAGACCTTCGAGGTCTTAGGCCAGACCGAGCCTGGCACGAGACCTCGAAGGTCTGCTTTATGGGTTCCCCTGTGAAGCGATTGTCAATGGGGCAGGTCCTTCGGCCTGGGACGGGGCTTCGTGTCGCCCGACGCATCGGGGGGCTCCGGCGGTTTTGTCGTGCGCTCGGGGCTGCGCGGGATGGGCAGGCTGCTCTGCTCCTTGCTGCGCAGCGCGGCCGTCAGCAGGTCTGCGGCTGCACCGTGAACGGGATGGCGATAGGCGGGGTCGTGCTGGAGCAGGGTGCGCAGCACCTGCACTGCTTCGTTCCAGCGTTTTTCGCCCATCAGGGCGACCGCCTGGCTGCACAGCGCCTCGCAGTGATGGCTGCGCGCCGATTCGCGCAGGCCGTCTGGATCGGGGTAGTTCGGCTGGATGGTCGAAATGCGCACGAACACACGCAGGACGGCCTGCCATTGGCCCAGGCCGTGCAGGAGCCGCGCTTCCTCGTATAGGTCCGCCAGTTTGCTTTCGCGGTCGATCTCGGCGAGCAGGCGGGCCGCGTCGGGGTAGTCCGGGTTGAGTTCCACCAGTGCCTTCAGGTGGCCGGCGGCAGTCTCCCAATCACCGGCGGCGCGGGCCTCTCCGGCCAGCCGGAATAGCTGGGCCTGCTGCGCCAGCGGCCGCGCCTCGGCCAGACGGTCGGACACTTCCTCGTAGCCGCGCTGCACAGCCTCGACCTGCTCCAACAGCGTGACGGCCTGCTCCCACTGCTCGGAGTAGAAAGCGGTGAGCGCCTGCCCGTACAGCTGTTCGAGCAGTTGCTTGCGAACCTTATCCAGCACAGTGGAGCCCATGCGGGTTGGCTGCTTGCCGGGCTGTGTGGCTGCCTGAGGCGCTGGTTCGGGCACAGCCGGTGCAACCGGGGCTGAGGCCGGCGGCTGCGCCGGTGTCTCAGGTGCAGCGGCAATGTCAAAGATGCGGCCGTCAGGTGAGCGCATGTACAGCACGGGCGTGCCCCATTCGAGGTCGCCGCGGCTGGCGAAAATGGCGCGCCGCGCCTCGGTCAGGGCCGCATCCACCGGGAAGCGCTGGGCGATCGTGTCGTAGAATTCGTGCGAGAAGACGATCGCCGCGTCGTCGGAGATTTCGAACTGCATGGCGATGACCGCAGGGATGCCCTGCTGGACGATGCTCTGTGCCGTGCCGGCAAAGGGGTCGGACGCGGAAGAGCGGGCGCCTTCACATGCGTTGAGGATCACCAGGCGCAGCGATCTGTGATCACACAGCATCGTGCCCAGGTCCTGCCCGCTGACGGGGCGGCCGCGGCCGCGCTCGTCCTCCATCAACAGCGCGCCGTCCTGCGCCGATTCGACGAATCCGCCGTGGCCGACGAAATGAAAGACGTGGTATTCGCCTCGCGTCAGCCGGTTCTGCAGCGCGGCCAGCGAGCCGCCCTTGAGCCTTTCGAGGCTGACCGTGCGTTGGGCCTGCAGGTCAGCGAGCGCATCATTCAGCCGCTGCCACTCTTTCTCGGTGTCCAGCGGCGGGAAGTCGGACGGGTTGGAAATCATCACCAGGACACGCAGCGGCGGCTTGATTGTCAAAGGGCGCGGTGCGTCGGGCATCTCCAGGAAGCGGACGAGAGGGGTTTCTTTTGAAAGGACCAGAAAGCGGTTGAGCGACCCGTCGTACAGGTACTCCCAGGGAAGGTCACACAGTTCGGGTGCATCGTTGAGCCGCATGCGGATGCGCAGGCCCTTGCCCTGGTCGCGTGCCTCCCGCAGGCTGGTGGATAGGACGCTGTGGACGGGACCGGTGAACAGGGCTTCGTAGAGCTGGCCGCCGAAGGTCTTGGCGGCCTGGGTTTCGGTGGATTCCAGGCGGCGCATGCGCCCGCGCGACCGGCCCATGCGGAGGAGGAAGTTTTCGAGTTCCAGGGGCGAGACGGGCACAGCGAAGCTGCCGGTCGCTTCTCCCGCGGGCGATTCGATCACGCGCACCCGGTAGCCGCCAGCGGCTTTGGGTTCGATCCTGAGATCAAAGTCCAGGTAGTCCACGCGCGCCTCCCGCACCCCTTCGCCTTGTGCAAACAATTATAGCGCAATTTCAGGGCATGTCAATCGTTTGTAGATTCGGGGGTGCTGGATTGGCGGCGGGAGCGACGAGTTACATGCGGGGTGCGGCCATCGCGAATCAGCAAATGCGCCTACGGTGCGCTACGGATAAGCGAATGCGGCACGCCGCGGTGGACCGATTCGCGTATTCGCGATCCGATTCGGTTATTCGCGATGGCCGCGATCGCTCAAGGGCAATCGTTCGGATCAGGCGGGCTGGAGCCTGGCCCAGAAGCGCAGCCACGGCGGCGCGACTGCGGTGAAATGCTCGGCCGTGCCCGGCTCGGCGTGGGGGTCGGGCGTGCCGAGATTCTCCTCTTCGAGGCGGATGAGGGCAAAACCGGCCGTGATGAGGCCGTTGACGAGCGTGCTGAGCGCGTGGCGGTATTCGCGCGGCCCGGCGATGGGCTCAGCCTGCGCCTCCCCCCGGAAGATCCACGGCGCATCCTGCGAGGTGATCGCGCCGCCTTCGACATAAGGGTAGCGCAGGGGATAGCCCCAGCCGTCCCAGTCGCCCGCCTGCAGCCCGAGGGTGAACGGGTTCGCGCAGTTGAAGTAGTATGCGCCGCCGGGCCGCAGCACGCGCGCCACCTGGCGGAACACTTCCCGCGCATCCGGCACGAAGTTCAGCGAGTAGGGATGGTATACGATTTCGAAGCTCGCCGCGTCCAGCATGGACAGATCGCGCATGTCAGCCTCGATCGTGGTGAGGTTCAGCCCGTAGTGCGCGGCGGCCTCGCGGTCCCGGTCGAGCTGCGCGGTGGAGAGGTCCACGACCGTGACCTGTGCGCCGAGCAGCGCGAACGCGACGGACTGCTGCCCGCCGCCGGATGCCAGGCACAGCACCGGGCGGCCTGCCACATCGCCCAGGTCGCCGTGCGGGTCGATGATCTCGCGCGCGTCCGCGGGCGTCAGGTCGAGCAGCGGCCGCGTGAAGACGGCGTTGGCCTTCGCCAGCGCCTGCCAGCGGCGGTAGTTATAGCGTGCGATTTCGTCCATTTTATTCGTCACGGTTGTTCCTGATTGAGTCGTTCCATGACCCACATGAGCACGAGAGTCTGGTAGCCGATGCCCTTGCGTTTGGCGACGGCGCGTAGCCTTTCGATGGCTGCCGGGTCCAGTTGGAAGGAAATCAGCTTCTTGTTCGGACGGGCATCCACAAACATGACATCGATTGGATCGGTGTCATCCAGCAGTTCGCTGGAATCATGCGTGTTCCAGAATTCGGCTTCCTCCTGGTCATTGGCGAACTTGGGTGCCTTGTCCATCGTTACCGTTATCCTGCTGAGGTCGCCAGCGTTCTTCTGGCTAACATCATAACCCGAGGTT
>DAOUGK010000452.1:0-14864 GCA_034429055.1 Anaerolineae bacterium
CATCAAGGTGGACCGCGAGGAACGGCCGGACATCGACGCCATCTACATGGAGGCCGTGCAGGCGATGACCGGGCATGGCGGCTGGCCGATGACCGTCTTCCTGACGCCCGAAGGCAAGCCCTTCTATGGCGGCACATACTTTCCGCCGACCCCGCGCCAGGGCATGCCCGGCTTCCGGCAGGTCATGCTGGCGATAGCCGAAGCCTGGCGCGAGCGCCGCCGCGAGCTGGAGTCCGCGGGCGAACGGCTGGCCGACGCGCTCAACCGGAGCGCGGCCCTGCAGGCCGCCGAGACGCCTCTCAACCAGCAGGTGCTCGACCGCGCGGTGCAGGCCCTGCTGCGCTCCTACGACCGGTTCAACGGCGGCTTCGGCGATGCGCCCAAGTTCCCGCAGCCGATGAACCTGGACTTCCTGCTCGTCGCCTATGAGCGCACACACGATCCGGCCCTGCTGCAGGCAGTGACGCACACCCTGACCAAGATGGCCTGGGGCGGCATCTACGACCAGCTCGGCGGCGGCTTTCACCGCTACAGCACCGACGACCTGTGGCTCGTGCCGCACTTCGAGAAGATGCTGTACGACAACGCGCAGCTGGCGCGTACGTACCTCCATGCCTGGCAGGTCACGGGCAATCCCCTTTTCCGGCGCATCGTGGAGGAGACGCTCGACTACGTGACGCGCGAGATGACCGATCCGGCGGGCGGGTTCTACAGTGCGCAGGATGCGGACAGCGAGGGCGAGGAGGGTAAGTTCTTCCTCTGGCGACCCGCGGAGGTCACCGCGCTGCTGGGCGACGAGGACGCGCGGCTGTTCAGCGCGTACTACGGCGTCACCGCGCGCGGCAACTTCCGTGAGGGCGGACCCGGCGCCAACATCCTGCACATCCAGCGCGATGCGGCCGTCGTGGCCGCGGACCTGGGCGCCTCGGTCGAACGTCTGATGACCGCTGCCGAGCGGGGGCGCAAGGTCCTCTTCGAGGCACGCACGCAGCGCATCGCGCCGGGCCGCGACGACAAGGTGCTGGCCGAGTGGAACGGCCTGATGCTGCACGCCTTCGCGGAGGCCGGCGCGGTGCTCGACCGGCCCGACTACATCGCGACCGCCCGCCGCGCCGCGCGGTTCCTGCTCGACGCGATGATTCAAGAAGCTGGAAGCTGGAAGCTGGAAGCTGAAAGCCGTGACACCCAGCTTCCAGCTTCTAGTAGCCAGCTTCCAGCATCCGGCCTGCGTCTCTACCGCACCTACAAGGACGGACGCGCGCACCTGAACGCCTACCTGGAGGACTATGCTGCGGTGGCGCTGGGGCTGGTTGCGCTCTACCAGGTGACGTTCGAGCGGGAGTGGCTGGAGGCTGCGGCCGCGCTGACGCAGACGATTGCGACGAACTTCCGTGACCCGGCGCGGGGCGGCTTCTTCCAGACCAGCGACGACCACGAGACGCTCGTCGCGCGACGCAAGGACTTCATCGACAGCGCGATCCCCTCGGGCAATAGCCTGACTGCGGAGCTATTCCTGCGCCTGAGTCGCCTGCTGGACCGGCCGGAAGGGGTGGCGGATGCGGAGGGCATCATGCAGGTGATGGCCGACGCGATGAGCCAGCAGCCGGGCGCGTTCGGCCGCCTGCTCTGTGCGCTGGAGTTGTATCTGCATCCGGGGGTGGAAATCGCGTTGGTGGGCGACCCGGCAGCGGCGGATACGCGTGCGCTGCTGGCGGAGGTGTACGCGCGCTTCCTGCCTAACAGCGTCATCGCCCTGGCCGCGCCGGGTGATGCGGGAGCCGGCGAACGAATCCCGCTGCTGGCCGGCCGGGGCATGATGGGCGGCAGCCCCACGGCCTACGTCTGCCGCAATTACGTCTGCAACCTGCCGGTGACGCAGCCCGCCGACCTCGCGCGGCAGCTCGAAGGGTGAGACGAATAGAACGCTGATGAACGCTGATGAGAATGATTTAAGCTGATTTTTCCTTTTTCATTTCATCAGCGCCGATCAGGGCCAACCAAAGGTTGGCACATCAGCGTTTATCAGCGTTCTATTCCTAGCGTTCTATTGAATAAGCCCCCGCAGGATGCGCAGGTTCTCCACGTCCTCGTGCATGTCGTCGCTCTTCTCGGTCTCGAGGATCATGGGCGTGTCCGCGAAGCGCGGGTCGTTGAGGAACAGGCCGAACGCTGCAAGGCCCAGCTCGCCTGCGCCGATGTGGTCATGCCGGTCCACCCGCGAGCCCAGCCCCTTCTTGCTGTCGTTGAAGTGGAAGCACTTGATCTGCGCGCACCCGACCAGGCGGTCGAACTCCGCCAGGGTGGCCGCGTAGGCTTCGGGCGTGCGGATGTCATACCCCGCCGCGAAAAGATGGCAGGTGTCCAGACAGAAAGCCACGCGTTCCGGCGCCTGGACGCCCTCGCGGATAGTCTTGAGATGCTCGAAGCGATACCCCAACGCCGTGCCCTGGCCCGCGGTGCCTTCGACCAGGGTCAGCGTGCGAAAGCCCGGCGTCGCGGCATGGGCGCGGTCGATGCCTGCAATGATGCGCTGCAAGCCAGCCTCCTCGCCCGTCCCCATGTGCGCGCCCGGGTGAAACACAACGCCCAGCAGCCCAAGCTGCTCCGCACGGGTGAGCTCGTCGGCCAGCGCGTTGACGGACTTCTGCCAGTTCGCCTCGTCGGGCGTGCCCAGGTTGAGCAGATAAGCCGCGTGGGCGACCACGGGTGCAACACCGGTCTCTGCCTGGGCCGTGTGCCACCGTTCGATTTCTTCCGGCGGCGTGGGCTTCTGCTCCCAGCGATTCTGGTTCTTGGTGAAGATTTGCATCGTGTTGACGCCAATCTGCTGCGCACGGGCAAAGGCCGTGCTGAGTCCGCCTGTCGTGGACATATGCGCGCCGAGCAGCATGAGTCGTCTCCTTGTTCGGGTCAGTCGCCGGCAGCCAGCGTGAACCGGTCCACGCCTTCCGCGCGGTCCTCCAGGCGAGCCATCAGGAACAGCAGCGATGAGAGGCGATTCAAGTACTTGAGCGAGGTATCGTCGCGCAGCTCGCCCTCATGGCTCAGGCGGGCCACCAGCCGCTCCGCGCGGCGCACGACCGTCCGCCCGATGTCCACCGTCGCGCCGCCCACGCTGTCGCCTGGCACGATGAAAGCCCGCGGCATCTCGACTTCCGTGCCCAGCGCATCCGTCTCCGCCTCGAGCCAGGCCAGCCGCTCGACCTTCAGCCAGGGCGGCCGCGTGGCCGATTCGGGTTGCGTCGCCAGGTCGGCCATCAGGTTGTAGAGGTCGCGCTGAATGGTCAGCAGCAGGCCGCGCACGCGCGGGTCGCGCGCCTGTGCACGCGCCAGCCCCAACACTGCCGACGCCTCGTCCACTGTGCCGTAGGCTTCCGGCCGCAGAGCATACTTGGGCACGCGCTCCCGGCCCAACACGCCCGTAAATCCATCGTCGCCCGTGCCGGTGTACCACTTCGTTTCCATCAGCGCACTCCTACGCCCAGTTCATAGACCAGCTTCCCGCCCAGCCAGCCCTCGATGCCAACCAGCACCGCAATCAGCAGCAGCAGCGCCAGGTAGCCCCAGCGTGCCGTGCCCGCATCCCACAGCCGCTTGTTGCGCAGCGGCCAGTACAACGCCAGGCCCACAGCTACCAGCAGCGCGATGCCTGCCGTGATGTGCTGGTTGATGACCGCCAGCACCTCCGGCGTCTGCGGCGCGGCGGACTGGTCGAACAGACCGGTGATGATGGCGGCAATCGCACCCAGCCAGCCCAGCAGCAAGCTCAGCTGGCCGTACGCCATCCATTGGGGTTTCTGGCGGAGGAGGCCAAGCGCCGCAAATAACGCGCCGGCCAGGGTCAGCGCAATCGGGAAATGTACCACCCGCGGGTGCAGGGGCAGGAGGAATTCAAGCATAGTCTGGCCGGGTTACATCCTTCATTCAGCCATCACGAACGCGGGTTGGCCCATCGGCTGATAGCCCGCGGCCATGAGCCGTTCGGCAAAATGCTTGCCGCGCGGCATCCCGCCCGTGCGCATCTGGTGGGCCACCAGCGGCGCATCATAGAACACCCGCCGGTGCTCAGCCTGCCAGGCCGCGCCGTCCCATTGCAGAACCGCGTACGCGGCACGAGGGTCACGATCCATCGGCAGGCCCACGCTGGCAACATCCACCAGCTTCCGATCCCGCCACTGCCGCACGAACGGCACATGGACGTGACCGAAGGCCAGCATCGCAAAAGGCGGCAGCTCATCTGCCAGCAGGAGTTCGTCCAGGTCGCTGTCGCGCAGCTGCGGCATGATCGGACGCTCCAGGTCATACGGATTCGCGTGGACGATCAGCAAGTCCCGGTCGCCGGGCGGTGCGCCGGGGCCTGCCGGTGAGATGCGATGGCTGAACGGCAGGCTGCCCAGAAACGCCGCCCGCGCCGGCCCCAACTGCTCCTGCATCCAGGCCATGTGCACCTCGAAGCGACCCGGCTCCTTGCCGGCGGGCGGCTCCTGCCTCTCAGGGCGGAAGAAGGCGTCAGTATTGCCCTGGATGATCGTCGCGCGCAGCGCCCGCACCCGATCGACCACCTCGGCCGGCCAGGGGCCTGACCAGACCAGGTCACCGGCCACCACGATTTCATCGAACGGCCCGCGCAGCGCCAGGTCCGCCAGCACTGCATCCAGCGCCACCGCATTGCCGTGGATGTCGGAAAGGACCGCCACGCGGAGCTTTTCGTGCGTACCGTTGGATCGCATCATTGCGCCTCCTCAGGAGTGGGAGCGTCGCCAGTGACGTTCCGCATCCACATCGTGCTTTAACCGCGAATGATGGCTGCGCCCAGGGCCTTCGGCCCCGCGTGCGCAGCAAAGGCAGCCCCGGCTTCGATGACAAGCACTTCATTGGCCGGGCGATTCGTCAAGCGCGCAACCCAATCAACCAGGTCTGCGGCGACTTCGCAGCCGCGTGTGTACACCGCGGCAAACGACTCGACGGGCAGACGATTACGCACTTCCTCCTCGAGTTTCTGAAGCGCGCTGTGCGTCGAGCGGGTGATCGTCAGCAGGCGAAACTCGCCGTTGCACATCTCCAGCACGGGCCGCACGCGCAGCGTGCGTGCCACCCGATCAACTAAGGGCAGGATGCGATCCAGCCGGCCCCCGCGGCGCACCCATTCGAGCGTGTCGAGGACGAAGATGACCGATGTGCGCTCGCGGAGGCTCTCCACCGTTCGCTGCACCAGGTCTGCGCTGCGACCGGCCAGCGCCTCACGCGCCGCCGCCAGCACCTGCAGGCCCATGCCCAGGGAAAACGAGCCGGTATCCACCACGCGCACGCGCTCACCGAAATCCTCAGCCGCAAGCCAGGCTGCATTGTAGGTTCCGCTGTGTTTGCCGGGGAGGGTCAGGCACACCACATCGTGCCCCGCCGCGACCAGGGCCTGAAAGACACGGTGGAACGTGCCGGGCGCGGGTGAGGACGTGCCGGGCAAATCCTTGCCGGTCGAGGCGCGCCGCCAGAATTCCTCGTTGGTCAGTTCATCGCTGGAAATCGACTCCTGCCCGAACCGCACGAACACCGGCACAATGGTAATCTGGTACAGTTCGACCAAATTCGCCGGCAAATCACACCCGCTGTCCGCTACAATGCGCACACTGTTCATGGGGCCTCCACTGTGGTGCTGCTTTAACTCTGCTTGATTATAGCACGCGGAGCAGTAAGCGCAATCACGAAAGCAGTTTGCGCGCAAAACTTCATTTTCATTGTGACCTGTCGCGATTTGTGCTAGAATGGCAGGCGTAACCTCTTGACCCCGGCCAAGGGTGGATGCCATGAGACCGAAGATCGATGACTGCTGGTTCGGCAATATCACTGTTGAGGGCAAACGGTACGAGCACGACATCATCATCCGGCTGAGCGGCAAGGTGCGCAAGCGCAACAAGCAGCTCTCCAAAGCCGTTCATGGCACCGCGCACACCGTCAGCCTGCTCGAAATTCGCGAGCTGTATCGGAAGAAGGCCGAACGCATCATCATCGGTGCAGGCCACGAGGGCCAACTCCAGCTCGCGCGCGAGGCCGCTGAGTTCCTCAAAGAACATGACTGCCGCCCCGAGGTATATCCCACGCCGGAAGCCATCGAGAAATGGAACGCGGCCGAGGGCAAGGTGCTGGGCCTGTTCCACATCACCTGTTGACCGGCATGGCTGTGACTTTTCGCAGCCGCCTGGCTGCGCTGGCCGTCATCGGCGTAGCAGCCCTGCCTCTGCGCCTGCTGCTCGGTGCGCTCGTCCCCGCCCTGTTGAGCCGTGCGGCGCTTGCCCCTGCGATTATCCCTCACACCACCACCATCGCCACGAATTTCACCGAAGTTATCGCCGTGCTGGCTGCACTTGCCTTCTACTTCCGGGTAACCGGCCGCGGCTCATTCGCGGAATTCGGCCTGACGCGACAGGCCGCAGGCTGGCTGCCGGTCGGCCTGCTCGCGCCTCTTGCGGGAGTGCTGCTCGCCGCGGGCGCCGCCCTGGTCACCGGTTATCTGCCCGCGGCCCGCGCCATCTATCCGGGCATCTGGCCCGTGCTGCTGGCGCTCGCGGCCGCCACTCACGCCGCCTGGATCGAGGAACTCATCTTCCGCGGCATCCTCCGCCAGGCCATCGAAGACCGGTGGAACCGGACCGCCGCGATCGTCGCGACCGCCGTCCTGGTCGTGCTGCTGCATCTCCTGGCCCCCTTCCGGCTGAGCGCAGGCTGGTGGGGCGTCGTGACCGTCGGCGGCTTCGGGCTGGCATGGAGCTACTACGCTGCGCGGCGGAGCCTCTGGCTCCCCATCGGCCTGCACTGGGGATTCGACCTGTGGGTGTTTCTGCTGTTCGGCCTGCCGGGGGTCACGCGCGGGGCCATCCTGTGGGATGAAGCGGGCGGCCCCGCGGTCTTGAGCAGCCGGGGCGGCTGGGTGCTGCTGCTCGCCGCACTGCTGACCGGTGCGTTGCTGGCGCTCGTTCTGGCCGCGCGGCGGGTGGGCGCCCGTGCCTGACTCGCAGTTGCAGATACCCGTTTTCTAAGGTGAAGCGAAGCTTCACACGAAAACGGGTATCTGCTCTGGATATCCCCCGGCGTCGCACCCTGTGTTACAATCGACTGACGCATCCGCGTTGCGGCGGCGCGAGATGCCGGGAGAGGGTACGTCATGGCACAGAAACGCGTGCAGGTCCTCATCAAGGGCCGCGTGCAGGGGGTCGGCTTCCGGGCAAGCTGCCAGCGCGAGGCGCAAGCTCGCGGGGTGACAGGCTGGGTCCGCAACCGGTGGGACGGCGCGGTCGAGGCGCTGTTCGAGGGGCCGGAGCAGGCGGTCAACGCGCTGCTGGTCTGGTGCTATGATGGGCCGTCCTTTGCCGAGGTAGAGGACGTGCAGATCAGCCCCGCGCCGGAAGGCGAAATGCAGCGAGCATTCAGGATCAGGTAAGTGGCAGACACGACAAAGCTGGTGGTTTTCACCGATGGCGCGTGCGCCGGCAACCCGGGCCCGGGCGGTTGGGCCGCCATCCTGCAGTACGGTGAGCACGAGAAGGTGCTGCAGGGCGGCGCATCGCTGACTACCAACAACCGCATGGAGCTGCGCGCGGCCATCGCCGCCTTCCAGGCGCTGACCCGGCCCTGTGCGGTCGAGGTGCACACCGACTCGGAATACCTGCGCCGGGGCATCACCGAATGGCTGGCGACCTGGCAGCGCAATGGCTGGCGCACGGCGGCCAAACAGCCGGTCAAGAATCAGGACCTCTGGCGCGCGCTGCAAACGGCCATGCGTCCGCACCAGGTCACCTGGCATTGGGTCCGGGGCCACGCGGGCCATCCGCTCAACGAGCGCGCCGACCGGCTGGCAGTCACTGCGTTGAACACGCTGGGCGTCACGGGCCAACCGGATATGGACGGCCCAGCCCCCGGCTTATTGGAATGACAGGCACCCTGTGAACGACTACGATGACATGATTGGGGAGCGGCCCGCTCTCGTGAGCGGCGGCGAGTGCACGTTGGAGGAACTGGGCGGCCCCGCGGCGGAACGGTCGACCGGGCTCATCCTGACGTGGCGCGACAAGCTCGTGTTCGGGCTGGACCTGCATGCGCTGCCGATCGGCGCGCGGGGCCGCCAGGATGTCCACGCGTTCGTGGGCATCGGAGGGCATCTGGAAGCGGACGAGCAATGGCATCACGCTGTGATGCGTGAGGCGCAAGAGGAAGCGAACTGCCCCATCTCACTGGGCGATAGCGCGGTGACCTATTTCTGCCGCGAGGGTGAGAACCCGCGGCCCATCTCCTACCGCTGGACCGAGCCGTATCACCCGCTGCTCGTGTGGACTGCGACGTTCAATCTGCGTCGCGGGACAGCCACGCTGGTGAACGCGGTTTTCCGCGCCGCAGCACTGGGACGACCGGCGCCCGGCGCGGAAATCCACGGTCTGCTGCTGATGGATCAGGAGATGCTCATCCACACCTACCGCGCCCCGCGGCCGCTGGGCGAGCTGCTCGACCGCGGCGCGCAGATCATCGGTGAGATGCCGCCGCCGGACACAGTGCTGGCGCCCGGCGGCTCCGCCTATTTTTACGGTGCGTGGCTGGCGTGGCAGGAACGGGAATGAGTGACGAGTGACAAGTAACGAGTAACGAGTGACCAGTAACACACGTTTTACTTCTTACTCGTTACTGTTTACGCATTACTGTTTACTCGTTGCTGTTTACTCGTTACTCATTTCTCATTCAGCACCTCATCCATCCGGTCATAGGCTCGCCGCAGGTGGGGGATCACGATGGAGCCGCCGACAATCAGGGCGACGGCGAAGGCTTCTTCGAATTCGGCCACGGTGACGCCCTGTCTGGCACATTGGATGATATGATACGTGATGCAGTCGTCGCACCGTAGTACCATAGAGGCAACGAGGCCCAACAATTCCTTCGTCTTGGCAGACAACGCGCCATCCTCGTAGGCTTCACCATCCAGCCGGAAGAAACGCTTGATGGCCCGGTTGTCGCCTGACAGGATGCGTTCGTTGGCTGCCAGGCGCTCCGCCTGAAATTCGGCCAGTGTTTTGGTCATGGGGTTGCTCCCTGTGTTTCTGAGAAGAGTGAGCAGTATTGTAAGCCATGAGCCTGATTCTTGCCATTGAAACCTCCTGCGACGAGACGGCGGCTGCGGTCATCGAGGACGGCCGGCGCATCCGCTCGAACGTGGTCGCTTCGCAGATTGAACTGCACCGCGCGTACGGCGGCGTCTTCCCGGAGCTGGCCTCCCGGCAGCATGTGTTCGATATCGTGCCCGTCGTGCAGCGCAGCCTGGACGAGGCCGGCGTGACCTGGGACGACCTGACCGCGCTGGCCGTGACCCGGGGGCCGGGCCTGGCCGGTTCGTTACTGGTCGGCGTGAACACGGCGAAGGCCCTGGCATGGGCGCGCGGCCTGCCGGTCGTCGCCGTCAACCACCTGGAGGGCCACCTGTACTCCAACTGGCTCGACCAGGGCGGCAAAATCAACCCCGACGCACTCACCCGGCCCAGCCTGCCGGACCTGGATGCGGAGGGGCGGGCGTTCCCGCTGCTCGTGTTGATTGTGTCCGGCGGCCACACGGAGCTGATCCTGATGCACGGGCACAGCCGCTACGAACGGCTGGGCGCGACGCTGGACGATGCCGCGGGGGAGGCCTTCGACAAGGTCGCGCGACTGCTCGGCCTGGCCTATCCGGGCGGCCCCGCGGTTCAGGCCGCGGCCGAAGGCGGCAATCCCGCGGCGTTCGATTTCCCCCGCGGGCTGACCAACACGGCCATCCACCCGGAGCACCGCTTCAACTTCAGCTTCAGCGGCCTGAAGACCGCGGTGCTGCGCCAGGTGCGCGAGCTGGGCCCGGCCGCGCTGCCCATCGCAGACCTGGCCGCGAGTTTTCAGGCTGCGGTGGTCGATGTGCTGGTCAAAAAGACGGCGGATGCCGCGCGCGAGCACGGCGTTGCGCGCGTGTGCGTTTGCGGCGGGGTGGCGGCCAACAAAGCCCTGCGCACCGCGGTGCAGCACCGGCTGCCCGTGCCTGCGTCCATTCCGCCGTTCTTTCTCTGTACGGACAACGCGGCCATGATCGGCGCAGTCGCCCACTACCGTCTGCTGACCGACGGGCCGACCGCCCTCGATTTCGATGTCGAGCCGGATCTGGCCCTCGAGGTGGCATAGCTATGCCGCACACGCTCGAAACGGAACGCCTGCTCCTCCGCCCCTACACAGAAGCCGATATCGAGCCTGCGTATGCCCTCCTCGAAGGGCATCCCGATGTCTATCGCTTCGATCCTGGATTCGCCCGGACGCGTGAGCAGCGTGCGGCTCTCATTCGCCGCCACATCGCTGACAACCATGAGGATGGCGAAGGTACGCTGGCCGTCACACTGAAGGAATCCGGGCAGTTCATCGGCCAGGCCGGGTTGCAGCTCTACATCCTGACCTGGCCGCCGTTTGCAACGCCGGAGGTCGAGCTCTATTACAAGCTGGGGCGCGACTTCTGGGGCCAGGGCTACGCTGAGGAAGCGTGCCGTGCGCTGATCGACTTTGCCTTCAACACCATGCATCTGCTCCGGCTTGTCACCATCACCCAGCCCGACAACCGTCATTCCGTGCGCCTGCTCAAGCGACTGGGCTTCTCCGTGGCGCCCGGCCCGGCGAACTGGCACCCGGAAGTGATGGCGATTCTGGTAAATCCGGAGTGCGGCACTGCGCCGCCAACAGGAAAGTGAGGAATCTCATGTCATCTCCTGCTGCGCAAGCACCTGGCGATTTTGCCACCTGGATCGACCTCCTGCACTGGCGCGCCGAACGCCAGACTGACCTTCAAGCCCTGACCTTCCTCGATGATGAACGCGCCCAGGTTGACCGGCTGACCTATGCCGGGCTGGATCGCCGCGCGCGGGCCATCGCCGCACGATTGCAGAGCATCGTCCGCCCCGGCGACCGCGCACTCATGCTGTACGCGCCGGGGCTGGACTATGTTGCGGCCTTCTTCGGCTGTCTGTATGCGGGAGTGATCGCCGTACCGGCCTATCCGCCACGTCCACGCACCCTCGGGCGTCTGCAATCGATGCTGCTCGACGCGCAGCCCGCGGTCATCCTCAGCACGCGGGATTTGCAGGAGGCGCTGGCCCCGCTGTGGGCCGAGGCGCCCGGCTTCCCCGCCTTGCCCTGGGAGACCACGGATGCGCTGCCCGCCGAGTTGGCCGATGACTGGCGCGCGCCCCAGGTCGGTGGTGACGACCTGGCGTTCCTGCAATACACCTCCGGCTCGACATCCGCGCCGCGCGGGGTGATGGTCAGCCACGCCAACCTGCTGCACAACTCGCGCATGATCTATGAAGGGTTCGACAACGCGCACGGCACGTCCGGCGTCATCTGGCTGCCCATGTATCATGACATGGGGTTGATCGGCGGCGTGCTGCAGCCGATCTATGCAGGCATGCCCGTCACGCTCATGTCGCCGCTGGCCTTCCTGCAGCGGCCCTTCCGCTGGCTGCAAGCCATTTCGGAGACGAAGGCGACCACGAGCGGCGGCCCGAATTTCGCTTATGACCTGTGCGCCCGCAAGATCACGCCGGAGCAGCGCGCTACGCTGGACCTGTCATGCTGGAAGCTGGCCTTCTCAGGCGCGGAGCCGGTGCGGCCGGAGACGCTGGCGCGTTTTACCGAGACGTTCGAGCCTTGCGGCTTTCGCGCCACGGCCTGGTTCCCCTGTTACGGGCTGGCCGAAGCCACGCTGTTCGTGAGCGGGGCCCATCGTGACCGTGAGCCGCGCCTGCTGGCGGTGTCGGCCCCCGCGCTGGAGACACGGCGGGTGGTCCCGGTCGCGCCGGAAGGCCGCGACACTCAAACCCTGGTCAGTTGCGGTCGCACTGATCCGGATCTGGTACTTGCCATCGTGGACCCGGACACGCTCACGCGCATGCCCGCGGACGGCATCGGCGAAATCTGGCTCTCCGGGTCGACCGTGGCGCGAGGCTACTGGAACCGGCCCGAAGATACCGAGAAGACCTTCCGGGCACACATCGCCGGTGAAGAAGATGGCCGCGACTGGCTGCGCACCGGGGACCTGGGCTTCACGCACGAGGGCGAATTATACATTGCCGGCCGCATCAAAGACTTGATCATCATCGACGGCCGCAATCACTATCCGCAGGATATCGAGCAGACGGTCGAGGCCGCGCACCCGGCCATCCGCCCGACGGCCACCGCTGCGTTCGCGGTCGAAGGCCCGGAGGGCGAGCGCCTTGTGGTCGTCGCGGAGCTGGAGCGCGAGCACATGCCGGGCCGCCCCGGCGCAATCGCCCTGCCCGCGCTGACGCAACTGGTGCGTCGCGCCATCGCAGAGCAGCACGCTGTCCAGTTGCACGAGTTGGTGCTCCTCAAGACGGGCTACATTCCAAAAACCACCAGCGGCAAGATTCAGCGCCATGCCTGCCGCCTGGGCTACCTGGAGGGTACGCTAAACCGGGTGGAAGAGAAGCAGTCGCCCGCCTGATGTCCGCCGATCGGCAAGGATGCTGAGGCACAACCATGCACGAAGTCCCGCTGCTCATCAACATCGCGATGGCGCTGGTCGTCGCCTTCATCGGCGGAATACTGGCCCGACGCATGAAGCTGCCGACGATCTTCGGCTATCTGCTGGCCGGCATCAGCATCGGCCCCTTCACGCCGGGCTACATCGGCGATGTCGAGACCGTCAGCCAACTGGCCGAGTTGGGCGTCATCTTCCTGATGTTCGGCGTGGGCCTGCACTTTTCATTTCGCGACCTCTGGCGCGTGCGCGATATCGCGGTGCCCGGCGCACTCGCGCAGACCTTCCTCGCCACGCTCCTGGGCATCGGCCTGACGCAAATCTGGGACTGGCCCATTGCCGCGGGCATCGTCACGGGTCTCGCGATCTCAGTCGCCAGCACTGTGGTGCTCCTGCGCGGCCTCATGGACGCCTCGTTGTTGAACACGACCCACGGTCAGGCAGCCGTCGGGTGGCTCGTGATGGAAGACCTGCTGACCGTGCTCATCCTGGTCCTGATGCCCGCCCTGGCGCCGACAGAAGGCAGCCTGGCGCTGTCACACCTGGGGCTGACCCTGCTGAAGGCGGCCGCGTTCGTGGCCCTGGTCGGCTTTGTAGGCCGGCGGCTGATCCCCTGGCTGCTCGACCGGATCGCGCACACGCGCTCGCGCGAACTGTTCATCCTCGCGATCCTGGCGATTGCCCTGGGCACGGCCCTCGGCGCGGCGGAACTGTTCGGGGTCTCGCTGGCGCTCGGCGCATTCGTGGCCGGGGCGGTGGTGAGCGAATCGCCCCTCAGCCACCAGGTCGGCGCGGATGTGCTGCCGTTCCGCGAGGCCTTTGCAGTGCTGTTCTTCGTCTCGGTCGGCATGTTGGTCAATCCGGCCTATCTGTGGCAGAACATCGGCCCGGTCCTGGCCCTCACCGCCCTGATCCTCATCGGCAAGCCGTTGATTGTCCTGCTGCTCGGCCTCTTCTTTTCGCGCTCGGCCTTCACCATGCTGGTCATCGCCGCAGGGTTGAGCCAGATCGGTGAGTTTTCCTTTATCCTCGGACAGGCGGGCCTGTCGCTCAACCTGATCCGGCCGGAGCACTACTCCCTCATCCTCGCCGGTGCGCTGCTGTCCATCATGCTCAATCCGCTCATGTTCCGGCTGGTCAGTCCGATGCACGCGGCGCTCCAGCGGCTGCCGTGGCTGTGGCGCCGGCTGGATCGACACGATACGCCCCCGCCGCCGGCTGATCCGGGCCTGTCCAACCACCTGGTCATTGTCGGGTACGGGCAGGTGGGGCAACAGATCGTCCAGGTCGCCCGGTCCCTGGAGATCCCGCACCTGGTCATCGAGTCCGATGTCGAACGGGTGGAACAGCTCAACGCCGCGGGCACCGAAACCCTCTTCGGGGATGCTGCCAACTCGGAAGTGCTCACTCATGCGGGGTTGGAGCGTGCGCGCGTCCTCGTCGTCACCGTGCCGGATGACGTGAGCAGCGAAATGGTCATCGTCACCGCGCACTCGCTCGCACCCCAACTGCCGATCATGGCGCGCGCCTCCACCGAGGCCGGCGTACACCGGCTGGCCGAAGTGGGCGCACGCGTCGTCATCCACCCGCAGCTTGAGGGCGGCCTGGAGATGGTGCGTCATACGCTGCTGCAACTGGGCTTCCCCCTGCGGGAGGTGTTCGAATACACGGATGCGGTCCGCCACGATCACTACAACATTGCGGTCAATACGGACGACGAACACCGGCTCCTGCACGCGCTGCTGGATGCTGCGGACAACATCGAGATTCACTGGCTCCGGCTGAACGCAGACAGCCCGTTGATTGACCGGAGCCTGGCTGAAGTCAATCTCCGCGCGCGGACCGGCGCATCCGTGGTGGCTTTGCTTCGCAACGGACACCTGCAAGCTAACCCCAAGTCCTCAACGCTCTTCGAGATGGGAGACCGCATCGGTCTGGTCGGAGAGCCGGAACAGATCGAAGCGGCCAGCGAACTGGTGCAGGGCCAGCTCCTCCCGATGCAGGCCGGCGCGGAGGCGTCCTGAGCGAAGGGTGCCGAAGCAGGCACAAAAAACAGCCAGGCTGCGCTGGTCGAACCGACCTGAGCAACCTGGCTGTCGCGTTGGCCGTCGCTGGATTGCGGCGGCCGTGATCGATGCCTGTTAGTTGGCGATGGTGAACTTGGTGGTGTACTCGGTGTAGTTGCTGTCGTTGCGCACGACGCGCAGCCGCAGCGCATGTTCGCCGTTCGGCAGACCGATCGTGTTCAGCGTGTAGGTGAACACGCCCTGCGCCTCACCCAGGGCCAGGAACGCTGCCGCACTCGCATCCCCGCCCGGCAGCA
>DAOUGK010000453.1:0-6420 GCA_034429055.1 Anaerolineae bacterium
GGCTGCGGTGCGTGCGCAGTTTCATCCGGTCGCGATGGGCCGTGAAACGCTCGTCGGCAAAACCGGCGTCGTGCGCCAGCCGCTCCAGCCCAGCGGCATCGTCCACATCGAGGGCGAGGAGTGGACGGCTGAGACGGCGACCGGCGAGGTGCTGCTCCCCGGCACGCCGGTGCGTGTGGTCAGCGTCGACGGTTTGCGGCTCCTGGTCGAGAAGACCGGGTGATGATCGGGCCGCAGTGTAGTGCTGTAGTGTAGTCCCTTGTGGGCGTCCGGGCGGGCACAAGGCCCTGAGCTATCCACCCTAACCACCGGGTGCGATAGCAGTTTGAGAGGAGTATCCTATGTTAGAGGCAGCGATTGTCATCCTGATCCTGCTCGTGCTGTTTCTGTTCCTGCTGGCGATTTTCCGGCCCATCCGCATCGTGCGCGACTACGAGCGGCTGGTGTTGTTCCGGCTGGGGCGCTTCGTCGGTGAGCGCGGGCCCGGGCTGGTCTGGCTCTGGCCGATCATCGATCAGGCGTCGAAGGTCACGTTGCGTGAGGACTTCCTGGAGATCCCGTCGCAGACCTGTATCACCCAGGATAACGCGCCGATCGACATCGACTTCCTGATCTACTGGAAGGTTGTTGACCCCGGGTTGAGCGTCATCAAGGTGCGCGACTTCGCCGGGGCATCGCAGGGCATCGCGACCACGACCCTGCGTGCGGTCATCGGTGATATCCCGCTGGACGACGTGCTGGCGAAGCGCGAGCAAATCAACCTCGTCCTGCGCACTAAGCTGGACGAAGTCACCGAGCGGTGGGGCGTCAAGGTCACGGGCGTCGAAATCCGGGAGATTGTGCCCCCGCGCGAGATTCAGACGGCCATGAACCGCCAGATGGCGGCGGAGCGCGAGCGGCGTGCGGTCGTGCTCGAAGCCGACGGCAAGCGCGAGGCGTCCGTGAAGGTGGCGGAAGGTGCGAAGCAGGCCGCCATCCTGAGTGCAGAGGGCGCGCGGCAGGCGGCCATCCTGAACGCCGAAGGCCAGCGGCAGGCCGCGATCCTGAATGCCGAGGGCTTCGGCATGGCGCTGACCCGCATCTACGAGTCCGCGCAGGCGGTCGATGTCAAGACCATGCAACTGCAATACCTGGATGCGCTCAAGGCGCTCGGCGCGGGGTCATCCACGAAGTTCATCGTTCCGCTGGAGTTCACGAGCCTGATTGCCGGGTTTGCCGGGCAGAAGCTGGGCGGCGACGGGAAGTGACGGGGTGACAAGGTGAAGAGGTGACATGGTGACATGGTGAGCAGGTGATGTTGGAGTCGAGGCTTCAGCCGGTCAGGTTGTGAACGCTCGTATGCGACCAGGCTGGCTCAAGCCTCGGCTCCAATCGTCGAACGATAGCCACTGTGCAGGCGTGCTTCGACTACGTGCGCCGCTGCGCGGCGCCCATCCGCTCAGCATGCCTGCACCCTCGCGCACATTTGGAATTCCTGTACCGTGCGGCAGGCCCTTGCTCAAAGCGGGAGGGCTGCATTATACTACGCCACACTATCGACTCCCGGAGAGGGCTGCGTCGACCGGCGCAAGACCGGTCGGCCATGCAGCGGAAGGCAGGGGCAATGCGCAAACTGGTCGTCGCAACTACGCAGCAGCAGATGCGGCTGTTCGATTCGATCGACAGCTATCGCAAGGAACTCAGCCGGTTCATGCACATGGCGCACGTGAAGGGCGCCGAGCTGGTGGTCTTTCCCGCGCTGTCCGGCGCGCTGGCCGCCAGCCACCGCGTGCAGGGATTTCAGGCGCGGCTGCTGCGCCAGGCAGAGGAACGCCGCCGCGCGGGGCAGTCCCTCTGGGCGCGCGCCCGCAGCTCGCTGGCAGGCAGCACGGCCTCGCTGATCGGCGCAACGTACCGTCATGCCTATGTTGAAATGCTGCGAGCCGAGCCCCAAGCCGTGGCCGAGTTGTACGAGGACCTGTTCAGCGGCCTGGCGCGGAGCTATGCGGTGACGCTCGTGGCGGGCAGCGCGTATCTGCCGGAGGCGAACGGTGCCGGTCTGCTGCGTCACCGGGTCACGGTGTACGGGCCGGACGGCAAGGCCCTGGGTCGCCATGACAAGCTGGCGCTCTCGACTGAGGACGAGGGGCTGGCAACGGCCGGTGATGTATGGCATGTCATCGCCACGCCCGTGGGCCGGCTCGGCATCTTGCTCGGTGAAGAGGGGCTTTATCCCGAGGCGGGAAGGGTGCTGGCCTATGAAGGGGCGGACATCCTGGTGACGCTGGCCGCCGCGAGTGACCCGGCCCTGGCCGCGCACATCCGTCAGGCCACCCTGGCCCAGGCCCAGGCGAACCGCATCTTTGCGCTGACCAGTTTTCTGGTGGGCAAAAACCACCTGGCGCGGGAGGAGGGCTCCGGCGCGCAGTTCACCGGCAAGTCCGGCATCTATGCGCCGCTGGAGATGACCCCGCGTTACACCGGCGTGTTGGTCGAGATGGGCACCGATGACACCGAGGGGCTGGTGACCGCGGAGCTGGATCAGGTCACGCTGCGCAAATGGTGGGAGGGCGGGCCGGAACCTGTCCGGCAGAAGATGCCGGTGGAGCTGTTCGCCAGCTATCTGCCGTCGCTCTACGGCAGCCGCCGCACGCTGGCCGATGTGTGGCCGGTCCCAGGCATGGAGCCTGCGCCTGTGATCGCGCCGCCTTCCGTCGAGCCGGCCGCTGCGCCGGTCGAGGATGAGGCGGCCATGGAGCCGGCTGAGGTCAAACCAGAGGTTGAGCCGGCGGAGTCCCTGGACGCGGAAACGCCGGCGGTTGCAGATGAGGCGGAGGCCCCACCCGAATCCACCAGCGTTTCGCGTGAATGATTGCCTGGCTGTCTGAGGCGCTAGACGGGCTTGAGCATCCCCGCAACCATGCGCGTCACACCGATAAGCGCCATGCCCAGCTTGACATAGTCTGCCGAGTCGATGTGGTGGCTCGCCAACTGCAGCTTGCTGAGCCCGCTGGCCTGCGAGCTCTGGCCGACGCGGGCATACGCATAGGCCGCAGTTGCGCCCAACACAGCGCCCACGGCTGCACCGATCACAATGGCTGTCTTCTTGTCGATCACCTTGCTACCTCTCTCTTCGCCCTTTCACAATTGCGGCAAGTGCGTAGCCTGACCCGCGCACCTGCGCACTCTTTTCGTGCGCCACGATGACGGGCGCAATGATTTTCCGGCTGACCTGGTCGGTGATCTGGTCGGCCTTGCGGAAGTAACCGTAGATCTTCGGGAAGAACTCGCGCAGCTTGCGGTTCAGAGCCAGCATCCCCTTGACCATCAGGAAGGAGATTGCCGCCGGAACCAGGCTGAAGATGAAGGCCAATAGCGCCAGCCAGATGATGGATAGGTCACGCCAGTTCGCTAATGTCACAAGCAACCTCCAATCAGTCCTCGTTCACTCAGGCCTCGGCCACTGAACCGGCAGCATCCGCTGCAGGAAGTTACGCGATGCGCGAGCCCGCACGGACGGAATTCTAGCAGAGATGCCAGGGATGAGCAAGGAACGCTGGCTCCAGTTGGCGCAACTCTGTGCCGCTTTGTGCGTGGCGCTCGTGGTGCTGAGCGGCGCGACGCGGCCGCGCGTCATCTTCGGGCCGCAGCAGCACGTCGTCTCCATCAATCCGAAGATGGGGATGCACACCCGGCTGACCGACGAGGTGGAGCCCTGGAAGATTCAGAAGTCATTGGAGATGGCGCGCGAGATGGGCGCGTCCTGGGTCGTCGAGTACTTCCTGTGGGCCGCGCATGAGCCCGCGCGTGGGGTCTACGATTGGAGCCACGCGGACCTCGTCGTGGACCATGCCGTTAACCAGGGTTTGACCGTCATCGCGCGCCTGGGTTATGTGCCGGAGTGGGCGCGGCCCGCAAAGACCTCGCCCCTCTACCTGGATGAGCGGGGCTACGACGACTTTGCCCGTTTCGCAGCGGCATTCGCCACGCACTTCCGCGGCCGCGTCGACTACATCATCATCTGGAACGAGCCGAACCTGAGCCAGGAGTGGGGCTATCGCGTGCCGGACCCCGCCGGGTACACGGAGCTGCTGCGGCAGGCATACGTGGCCGTGAAGCAAGCCAATCCCGCGGTGCAGGTGCTTGGCGGCGCGCTTGCGCCCACGCTGGCGCCGCGCGGCAGCGAGTGGGGCCTGGACGACCTCATCTATCTCCAGGATATGTACGACGCAGGCGCGGCAGACTACTTCGACATCCTCGCAGTCCACGCCTACGGCTGGACCTTCGACCCCGACGAGCCGGCCAGCGAGGACGCCGTCAACTTCAACCGCACACTCCTGGTCCGTGAACTGATGGTCCGCAACGGCGATGCTGATAAACACATCATCATCACCGAGGGCGGGTGGAACGATCACCCGCGCTGGACGAAGGCTGTCCGCCCGCTCCAGCGCACACGGTACACGATCCGAGCGTACGAGAAGGTGCTGGCCGAGTGGCCCTGGGTGGATGCGCTGTGCCTGTGGGCGTTTCGCTATCCCCGCCCCGCGGCGACGTACCAGGACTACTATACGTTCGTGGACAGCGAGTTCCAGCCGAAGCCCATCTATCTGGCCGTGCAGCGGTATGCTGCGGGCGAGCCGTGGGAGGACCTGCCGTGATGCATCCTTCGACTGGCGACTTGACGTATGGCGCGTTGGCTCGTACACCCGCTCAGGATGCTCCGGTAGAGGAGCAGGGTGCAGGGCGGAATAGTGCGCGATGGCTGCGCAGGCTGCCGCCGCGGCGCATGTGGCTCGGCCTGCTCATTGTGGTTGGGTTGGTTGTCGTTATGCTGCTCGCGCGGGGCATCGTATTAGGCCGCGATCGCCTGTGGGCGCACATCCAGGAGACCGGCGTGTGGCGCGTCGGCCTGGACCCCAGCTTCCCGCCCTTCGAGATCCTGGATGGCACGACGCAGCAGCCGGTCGGCCTGGATGTGGATCTGGCCGAGGCCATCGCGGCGCGCTGGGGCGTGCGTGTGGAGTTCGTCGGGGTGGGGTTCGATGAGTTGATGGATGCGGTGGCGGCCCGCCGGATCGACGCGGCGGTGTCCGCGCTGCCCGTCATCGAACACCGGACGCGCGACGTGGCGTTCTCCGACCCCTACATCGAGGCGGGCACGGTGCTGGCCGTCCCGCTGGACAGCACGATTGCAGGCACGGCAGACCTCGCAGGCAAGCGCGTGGCGGTGGAGTGGGGCAGCACCGGGGATGCGGAGGCGCGGCGGCTGATGCGGGACCTCGAGGGACGGCTGACACCCGTCGTGCGCGAATCGGTCAACGCGGCGCTGGATGCCGTTCTCGCCGGCGAGGCCGACGCCGCGCTGGTGGATGCTATCAGCCTGGCCCTCCATCCTGCGGCGGACCGCCTGCGAACCGCGGGCGAGCCGCTCATCAGCGACCCTTACGTGATCGTGCTGCCCGTCGGCGCGCCCAATCTGCTGGCGGAGGTTAACGCCGCGCTGGCCGCGCTGAAGGCCGATGGGACGCTCGACCGCATCTACGACCGTTGGCTGGTTGCACGGTGAGCGAAACCACGGAATACGCGGACGACGCGGAAGGATAGGTTTCTAGCGCAGGCAGAACGGCAGGAACGTACGGAAGCCCCCACAGAATATCCCCGTCCGCCCCAGCTTGGGGATGCTCATCAGCCAGGCCTGGAAGTCCTTCCCGGCAGGCTCACACAACTGCGTGTTGTTGAAATAGAACTCGTAGAGCTTGAGCTGCATCAGGCTGGTGGGCAGCGGTCCGCTGAGCGCGTTATCGTTCAGGTACAGCGCGTCCAGGTTCGCCAGGTTGCCCAGTTCAGGTGGTACCGGGCCGGTCAACTGGTTCCGGCTCAGGTCGAGCCGCCACAGGCTCCGCAGGTTGCCGAGCGCAGGGGGGATGGCCCCGCTCAGCAGGTTCCGGTTCAGATAGAGCCGGTCCAGCCGCGCCAACTGGCCCAACTCCGGCGGAATCGATCCGCTGAGCTGGTTGTCGCTCAGTCCGAGGTACTCCAGGCTGGCGAGGCTGGCGAACGCGGGCGGGATGCTGCCGCTCAACCGGTTGTCATCCAGGAACAGCCAGGTCAGCCGGGTCAGGTTGCCCAGGCTGGCCGGGATGCTGCCGGTAAGTTGGTTGCCGCCCAGGGTGAGGCTCTCGAGATTGACGAGGTTGCCGAGCTCGACGGGCAGTGCGCCGGTCAGGGCATTCCCGTAGAGGTCGAGGCTTTGCAGGCCGGTCAGCGCACCCAAGGTGGGCGGGATGCCGCCGGTCAGCGCGTTGCGGCTCAGGTTGAGCGCCTGCAGGTTGGCAAGCTGCCCCAACTCAGGCGGTATCTCACCGCTGAGGTAGTTACGGGGAAGGTCAAGCCGCTGGAGTTGGGTCAGGTCCGCGAGCGCAGCAGGGAGCGATCCCAGCA
>DAOUGK010000454.1:0-3811 GCA_034429055.1 Anaerolineae bacterium
GCTGCTGCCCTACTACGAGCGCGAGACGGCCGCGGGCACGCTGACCGACGAGGAGGCCATCTTCCACATTGCCTGCTTGCTCGTGCGCGCGACCGACTACATCCAGCTCGGCGGGCCGGACGAGGCGGGCCGCGACGTGACGAACCCCGTGTCCTACCTCATCCTCGAAGCGGGCCACCGCCTGAAGATTCCGGCGAACATCGGCGTGTGCGTCGGACAGACGACCGACGAGGGGCTGCTGCGCCGCGGCCTCGAGGTCATGTTCGAGGACAAGACCGGCCTCCCGAAGTTCCTGGGCGTGGACAACACGGTCGAAGGCTTTGCGCGCAACGGCTATCCCCTCGAACTCTCGCGGCAGCGCGCCTACTCCGGCTGTCACTGGCTGGCGCTGCCCGGTCGGGAGTTCACCTTCAACGACATGGTCAAGATCAACTTCGCGGTGGTCTTCGATGTCGCGCTGCGGGATATGCTGGCCGACGCGACGGTCGAGCCGAGCGTGGCTGAGCTGTGGCACCGGTTCGAGTTCCACCTGCGCTGCGCAGTGGACACCCTGGCGCAGGGCTTCGACTTCCACATCCGCCACATGCACGACGTCGCGCCGGAGTTGGTGCTGGACCTGCTCTGCTACGGCCCCATCGAACGCGCGCGTGACGCATCGAGCGGCGGGGTGGAGTACTACAACTGCTGCATCGACGGCGCGGCACTGGCGAACGCAGCCGACTCGTTCGCCGCGTGCGAGCAGCGCATCGAGCGCGAGGGCCGGCTGACGTGGGCGGAGCTGCTGGCCCATCTCGATGCCGACTGGGCGGGGCCGGAGGGCGAGCGCGCCCGGCTGATGATGCACAGCGTCCCGCGCTTCGGCAGCGGCGGCTCGCTGGCCGACAGCCATGCGCAGCGCCTGGCCGAGCTGTTCACCCGGCTGGTCAAGGAGCGGACGACCCCGGACGGGCACCAGATGGTGCCGGGGCTCTTCTCCTGGGCCATGACCATCATGATGGGCAAGGACGCGGGCGCAACCCCGGACGGCCGCCACGCGGGCGCGCCCATCGCGCAGGGACCCAACCCCATGCCCGGCTTCCGCAAGGACGGCGCGCCGACCGCACTCGCGACCGCGGTCGCGGCCGTGCAGCCCGGCTACGGCAACACCGCGCCGATGCAGCTCGACCTGGACCCCGGCCTGACGAAGGACGAGGGCGGGCTGGAGAAGGTCGCCAGCCTCATCAAGGGCCATTTCGCGCTCGGCGGCACACAGATCAATCTCAATGTGTTGGACCGGGAGAAAGTGCTGGAGGCCAACCGTGACCCCAGCAAGTACCCGGACCTGGTCGTACGCGTGACCGGGTTCAGCGCGTATTTCGCCAGCCTCTCGCCTGCGTTCCGGCAAATGGTCGTCGACCGGCTGATTGCAGAGGGCTGAGGCTGGATGCTGGATGCTGGAAACTGGCAGCGGAGCATCCTGAGCGGAGGTCACAGCTTTGCTGTGCGACGCAGTCGAAGGATGCGGAGCGGCTTCCCCGAACACGCCTCCTTCGACTGGCGGCGCTTCGATATCTGTGGTGAGCCGTCCACCCGCTCAGGATGCTCCTTGACTCAACAGGTGTTTATGCCAACAACCTTCGTATCTCGACTCACCCCGCCGGCGGAGGGCGCGGGCGGTCCGGCGCGCTGGTTCGTGTTTCAGGGCGACCGGCTGCTCGTCCGGCCAGCGGGCGAAGCGGTCGCGGTGCCCCTGTGCAACGGAGTTGCGGCGCTGCACCTCAGCCCCCTGCGCGAGCTGTACCTGGGCTGCCTGCAGGACGGGACCGGCCACGAGACCGGCTGCTACGCGGCAGAAATCGACCCGGATGCGCCCCTGCCCGACGGCTTCCTGGCCGACGGCCTGCGCGGGCTGTATGGCCGGCTGGACGATGATGCGTTTGCAGTGGCCGGCCGGGCGGTGCAGTTGTTGGCCTGGGACCGCACGCACCGCTACTGCGGGCAGTGCGGCGCGCTCGCCGAGAACCAGCCGCACGAACGCGCCAAACGCTGCCCCGCCTGTGGCCTCACCAGCTACCCGCGGCTGTCGCCGGCCATCATTATCGCGGTGACGCGTGACACCCCGGAGGGCAAGCGGCTCCTCCTGGCGCGCAACCACCGCTTCCCCGCGGGCCGGTACAGCGTGGTTGCGGGCTATGTCGAGCCGGGCGAGACGCTGGAGGAGTGCGCGCAGCGCGAAGTGTGCGAGGAGGTCGGCCTCGACATCCGGGCCATCCGCTATTTCGGCAGCCAACCGTGGCCCTTCCCCAACTCGCTGATGATCGGTTTCACCGCCGAGTACGCAGGCGGCGAGATCACGCTGGAAGACTCCGAGATTGCGGAGGCGGGCTGGTTTGCACCGGACGCGCTGCCGAACCTGCCGCCGAAGATGAGCATTGCGCGGCGGCTCATCGACGCCTTTGTGGCCGAAAACCTCGTTACAGGGGCAAATTAGCCGCGCACGACAGGCATGGTATAATCTGACCGTCATGGGCCTGGCGCCGCGCGCCGGATGCCATCATAAACGCACTATGAAACGCACGAAAGGAGTGCCTAGCATGTCGAAGAATGGATTGGACGAGGACATGGAGCTGGAAGGGGTCGGATTTGACGAGGGAGGAGACGAGGAGCTCTACACCGAGCTGGATGACGACCGCCGGGCGGAACTCGAGGAGATGGTCGGCCTGAAGGTGCTGGGACTGGAGCTGTGGGAAGAATCCCTCGGTGACGAAGAGGAAGTCGAGCCGGTCAAGCCTGAGGAGCGCGTCTTCTTCGACTGTGACCTCTATCTCGACGACAACCAGGCACTCGAACTGTATGTGGCTTCCGTCTACCCGAGCGCAAAAGAGGAACCGCTGGCGGGCATGGATGCCATCTTCGAGGCCGTCGGCCGGCTGGCCGATGAGGGCCTGGAGCTGATCGACTACGGCGAGGCAGATGACGAAGGCGGGCTGGCGCTGGCGTTCGGCAAGGGCGAGCAGGTCGAACTGGTCCTCGTCTGCGGCGCGTGGATGGTCAGCGATTGGGAGCCGGAAGAAGAGGCCGAGGCCTGAGTTTGGCGGGTCCGGCTGCGAGAACCCGCCTGCGGCTGGCGGTCCTGGATGTGGACGGCACGCTCAAGCAGGCCGAGTCGCCATACACCTATCTGCACGAGCGCCTGGGACTCACGCACCTGGCCGCCGAGCATCGCGACCTGGCCCTGGCCGGCCGCATTAGCTACGGCGAGTGGCTGAGCCGTGATGTCGCGCTGTGGCGCGGTCAGCCGGTGAGCCGCCTGGTCGAGCTGCTGGCCGCCAATCCCTACCTTCCCGGAGCGGTTGACCTCGTGGCCGCGCTCAAGGAGGCCGGCGTCCTCGTCGCACTGGTGAGTGCAGGCTTCACGCTGAACACCGACCCTGTCGCGGAGGAACTGCACGCGGATTACGTCCTGGCGAACGAGTTGGGCGTGGTGGACGGCGTGCTGGACGGCAGCGCCATCAACCATGTGCCGGAAGGCGGCAAAGCCGCATTCGTGCGCGGGTTGATGGCCCGTCATGGCATCGCGGGGGCGGAAGTACTGGCTGCGGGCGACACGCGCGGGGACCTCGAGTTGTTCGAGTGTGCGGGCGTGCGGCTGGCTGTCAATCCCAAGTCGGCTGAGTTGCGGGCACTGGCGACCGTTGTGTTCGAGCCGGACCTGGTGGGCGCAGCCGAGTGGCTGCTGCGGCAGGGCTACCTGGCCGCCAATGGCGACCGGGCGCAGGGCGGTTAAGCGAACATGCAGGTACTGGATTGGGGCGCGCTGGCCCGCGGGGCA
>DAOUGK010000455.1:0-5552 GCA_034429055.1 Anaerolineae bacterium
TGGCGGGGCCGGTCCAGGCCAGGATCAGGTCGCCGACGTAGGCCGGCCGACCGGCTACCAGGAAGATCGCCGTGCTGGGCGTCAGCGCGAACCGGCCCTCGTGCCGGGTGAGCACCCCCATGCCGATCAGCGCGTCCAACAGGTGGGCGATCCCTGCCTCGCTGCACCCGCAGGCGCGGGCCACGGTCGCCGCGTCCGCCGGCCCATCCGCCAGCGGCGTGAAGACGCCAAGTTGCAGCGACAGGCGGATGACCTGCGGCCGGAAGACACCGGTGTAAAGGTCGTAGATCACTCCAGGATCGGGGGTACCCTCCATAACAGGCCTCCGGCATCAGTCAGGTCACAACCAGAGTGACCCAGGATTGCACACGCGAAGTCTCTCAAGACGCTTCTGCCTGGTGCTGGCCCGCGCCTTCCCAGCCAAAAAGCTCCGCCGTGGCGACCGTCTCGAACCCCAGGCGCTGGTACAGCGGGAAGCCGGCCGGCGTAGCAAACAGAATTGCCTCCGCATATCCCGCGCGGTGGGCCGCTTGCATGGCGGCCAGCGTCAGCGCCTTGCCCAAGCCCCGGCCGCGGCTTGCAGGCAGGGTCGTGATGTGATAGAGACCGGCAGCCAGGGGCGCGCGCAGCAGGGTGGAAATAGCGCACGGCTTGCCGTCCCAGCGTGCCACGAAGTGTTCCAGGTCAGGCCGCGGCTCGACCAACGAGCTCGCGAGGTACTGCCCGAAGTCGGGACGGGCCGCCGCCGGCTCCTCGAAGCCGGCCATATGCACGTCCAGCCAATCGGCCTGGTCCTGCGCGGACTGCACGCGGACAATCTCGACCCCGCCGGGGAGCGCGAAGGGCGGGAGGTCGTCCAGCCGCCGCGCCATGGCCGGCGCGCTGAAGTGCAGGAAGGGCAACGCGGTGGCGCGCAGATAATCGGCCAGGCCGGGCGCACCGTCCGGCGGCCAGGCTGTCCAGAAGAAGGGCAGGTTCTGCGACAGGAAGATGTCCAGGATCGGGTCCGCCAGGCGGCGCAGCGCCTCCGGGCCGCCGGCCACCGTGCGCAGGACGGCGTTGAAGCGCAGCAGGCTGCGCCGGCCGGTAGTGAACCAGGCGACCTGCTCATCCTCGACGAAGCTGCCGCCCAGGTGCCGGGCGACGCCCCGGTAGTAGGCCAGGATGTTGTCTTCGACGGCCTGGATGGGATTCATGCCGCTCCTTACACCCCTCCCGGCAAGGCTCTCGCCCGCGCCTGGCTTTGACGAGCTTGCCGGGGCAACCTGCTGCCTGGCCCCTCGTGTTGCAGAGAGGGCAGGCAGCAGGTTATTCCCGTCGAAGACAGCGCGGCAGTGGCTGGATCAGGCCGGACCCCGAGTAATGGCTGTCGGTTCCGGCAGCACGTCGAAGACTTTCGCGTTCATGTTGCTGAAGTTCGGATCCGCGCTGGCCGCGGCAACCACCGGCCCGGCCAGGAAGGCCTGCACCGCGGCATCGTCCTCGAAAAGGTGGACGCAGCCCCCCTCGCTCTCCGCCTCGTTGACCCACCAGATCTTCCAACGCATGCCGGGCGTATCCGCCATCGCATGCGCCTCAGCCAGCAGCGCCTGTTCGAGCTCAGCCTTAGAGAGATGGAACTTGTAGTTGACCTGTAGGATTTTCGGACTCATGTTCTGCCTGCCTTTCGCAACTCATGCCATGTGGGATGGATGTTACAGCCTTCATTTCCAGTCAAAACGAACATAATACTGGCATTAGTATGGCACAAACACCGTTCCAAAATCGTTTCCGCGGCACCGGTCAAGAACGATCGGGAGACAATGGGCAGGCTGTCGAACGGTCATGATGGTTTCTCCCGGTTGGATGTGGAGGCCGCAGAACTGGCGAGCTGGGCAGCCAGCAGCTCCAGCAGCGGCTCCAGCCCCTGGAACTGCCAGGCGCGGCCGGTCTGGATGGACTCGATCTCGCCCATCCAGGCCGGTTCCTGTTCATTCACGACATCAGCGGCCGGCTCGCGCCAGAGGCGAAGGAGGAACGAGGCGTAAGCTGACTCATTCATGAGCTAACTTCGACCTATGAAGCCGGGGGCACCAGATAGAAGTACAACTCGTCATCGAAAGGCATCGGCCCCTGCACCTTGTGCCGTGCAGTAACGGTGTATCCCTGGTTCATGCCGTACAGGCACACAGCAGCGAGAACGCCCAAGCCAACCATCGCAACGACTCCAATTATCACTGCTGCGACAAGCGCAACTTCAACCCCTGTGATATTGGACATTTGCGGCTGGCGACGCAGTGCTTCTCCCGCGGTCTGAGCTTGCAGTCCCTTGACCACCAGCTCCACTCGTTTCTTTGCGAGGATTGCGTCCTTTGCCTTCATCTCCCAGTTTGGGCTCGACACCACAATTGTTGCGGTCGCCATTTTCAGTTTCTCCCTCCAAACTTACTTCAGCGCGGCTGGCAGATCGCCGGGCGCGCGGTGCTGACCGGGATGCAGGATCGCACGGACCTCGGCCACTGCCGGTTTCAGGTCCTCGCGCCCGGCAGACATAGTCAACAGCATTCAATGAGGCAGCCAGAATACAGGATGGTGGCCTGACTGCCCCGATGTGCTAATGGAACTTACCCTGGCCCTGCAGCTCCGAGTGTACGAACAGCTCCAGGAAGCCGCCCGGGTTGGGCACAAACAGAGTCGAGATCGTCGCCTTGCCCTGCCCGTTCAGGCCGGCGTAGATGCCCGTGGCCGACAGGATGGTCCAGTTGCCCTCGGCCGTAATAGTCGAGCACAGGGGCGGCAGCGGGTCCGGCAACGGCGGCCCTTCCTCGATCCGGACGCCCTGCATGCGGATGGTGATGGTGTCTTCCGGCGTCGGGCCGGTCAACACGGAGGTGGTGTGGATCGTCTTCCAGCAGTTGTCGAAGCCGCCGACCACATAGGTTTCGTCGACCTCGCCGGCGCCGGTCACCAGCCCCGCGGACGACCAAATGCCGGAGCCATTGCCGGTGGGGATGGGAGTGTAGGTCACGTCGAAGGTGAAGCTCAGGTCCTCAGGCGGCGCGGCGCCGACCGGCAGTGCCAGGCTGCAGAGCAGCAAGAGCAGCGTGCCGAGCACCGCGACGCGGTTGAACCGGGACTTTCGCTCACTACTGGTGCGGAACATGGTTTCCTCCTATCAAGTGGCTGGAGCCTTCATCCCCAGTCAAAACAAGCATAATGCTCGGATTAGTATTGCACAGACACCGTTCCAAAACCGTTTCCGCAGCACCGGTCAAGCACGATCAGGAGACATAATTTCTACTTCTTGAGTCCCCGTTTCACCGCATCGCGCCGGCACACGCTCAACTCACTCATCCGGCCATGAGCGCCTCTGCAGCAAGGATGCCGGACATGGCGGCCCGCGCCACGCTGTAGCCCGGGTAGGTCGTCTGCCCGGATTGGTACAGGCCGCGGATGGGAGTGCGATGCGGGAAGTGGTTCCACGGCGCGACCTGCGGCGAGAGGCCGTAGACGGCCCCCCGGTACAGGTTCAGGCGGTCCCGGAAATCCCGCGGGCTGACGAGGCGCCTGACCGCGATGTCGAGCCGGTGGACGCGCGAGAGGGCTGTCACCGCCCGGTCGAGAACGGCCTCCTTACGCGCCTCGGTCCAGTCGCCGGCCGGAAGATCGCGGCGCACCGGCGGGTACATCTCGATCACACCCCCGCCTGCCGGCGCGAGCTCGGGGAGCGTGACCGCCGGCGCATCGTACACCAGCCACCGGATGCCGTCGTCGCAGGGTGTGAACACATCGCCCTGCTGCTCCATCGGCGGCAGGAAACAGTGGGAATGGCTCGGCGCGTCGATCCGGTTTCGCAGGCCGAGCTGAACCGAGAACGCGCTGTGGGACAGCTTCGCCTGCTGCGCCAGGCGCTTCAGCCTGTGCGGCGCATCCGCGGCGTCCAGCAACGCGCCGAAGGTCAGCATCCCGCTGACGGTCGAGATGACGGCATCCGCTTCGACCGGCCCGTGCCCGCGCACCTCCACCCCGCGCACCCGGCCGTCCCTGACGATGATCCTGTCCACGCGCGCATTCAGATGGATGTCCCCGCCATGCGCGAGCAGCGCGCGGCTGAGCGCCTCCGGCACTTTGCCCATGCCGCCCTCCGGCAGGTGAAAGCCATCGCTAAAGAGGGTCACCAGGCCCAAGACTGCCAGGGCCGGCTGCTGCTCCGGGGGCAGTCCCGTGTAGAGCAGGACGCCCGACATGGCCGCGCGCACGGAATCGTCGCTGAAGAGCCGCTTCAGTTCATCCGCCACCGTCCCGCCGAACTGGGGCAGATAGCGCCAACCCCTGGCGAGGATGCGCGCAAACGAGAGCGGGTGGACGAGGATGTCCTCGGTGAGCAGGCGCAGGGCCGGCTGCCATCGCGCCATCATGCCGTTCAGTTCCCGCTTGAGCGCGGCCTCATCCACTGTGCCGGTGCGCTTCTCGACGGTCACGCGCAGGCCGTCACCAAAGGTTACCCGGTCGCCGTTGGGCAGGACGGTCGTCTGCGGCGCGGTGATCCTGCGCAGCGGCAGGACGGACGCGCGCTCCAGCCCGACCCGTGCGAAGACATGGTCGAGCATGGTGGGCAGGGCGAGATACAGCGCGCCGTCGTTGAACGTATAGCCGTCGATGTTCGTCGTCGAGCAGCACCCGCCGAGCTTGCCGTTGGCCTCGAAGAGCCTGACCTTGATTCCTCCGGCCGCGAGCAGGCCCCCGGCGGCCAGTCCTGCTACGCCCCCGCCGATGATGGCGACCGTCCTGATGGATTCCATGCAGTGCTCCCTGTCAGCTCGATGTAGCCACCGAGGGTCGTTCCATCGTACGGCACGGAGCGTTCCGAAAACGTTTCATGTTGGGGGCGCGGCCGGGTGAGCTCAGAGATAGCGCGCCACGGCCATGAACGCCAGCGACAGGGTGGTCAGGAGCGTGCTGACCATGCTGCTGGTTGCCAGCTTCGACCGCAGGCGCGCCAGTTCTGCCGCCTGCTCCGATCCGGGTGGGCCGCCGGCTGCGGCGACCTGCCCGGCCAGCATCCCCAGTTTCTTGCTCGCCGGCCCGGTGGAGAGCAGGCCGAGCAGGAAGGCCGCCAGCCCGGCCAGCGAGCCGAGCGTGAAGCCGATCCCCAGCGGCGAGCTGATCCAGCCCCAGTGGAAGCGCGAGGCCCAGCCATAGAGCAGTAGCCCGGCGACGGTCGTCAGCAGCGCGGCGAGGCTCATCGCCTGCGAAATCGCGGCCATCGGCAGGTGCCGCTCGCCCCCCGGCCCGGCCTTGTTCACGCCCGGCAGGAGCACCAGCGCGATCAGCAGCGCGCTGCCCGCCCAGAATGCGCCGGCGACGATGTGAACCAACCGCAGAACAATCAGCACAAACTGCATGGGAACCTCCCTTTGGATTGGAACGGTTATTGAACCGGTGCAACCAGATAGGCATACAGCGCGGCCAGGTCGCCGTCGGTCATCTGGGCCGCGGCCTGCCAGGGCATGCCCTCGGTGAACGCGACGCCGTTGGGCCGCACGCCGGTACGCATCATCTGGGCGAACTGG
>DAOUGK010000456.1:0-4115 GCA_034429055.1 Anaerolineae bacterium
CCTTGGACGCCCGATCCGGTCCTCGGAGTACTCGTCTCAATACCCTCACAGGTGGGCAGCCTCTTGGTGGAGCCGTTTTGCTTTCCCACTTCATGTGCGCTTGCAATGCATTTGCGAAGTGGTTCGCTGGCATTATCGGGCCTCCGACGCACCCAGTATACACCATTTTGGGCCAGAAATCCACTTTCAGAAAGCCCAAAATCATTGGTGCGGTTTTTTAAGGTTGCACCCCTCTTCCGCCGCCGAAGCCGCCACCAAGCCGCTTTCGTTACCTCCTGTGAGCATTCGATCAGCTTGTGCAGCTCCATCACGCGCCTGCCGGAGGTTGCCCCATGACCCTGCCCGCTTACCCGCCGCCGACCCTGGCGACCCTGCACGACCTTGCCCGCTGCCTGGCGCTGGTCGAACGCGACGAGCTTACGCCCCTGCCCGGCGGCGGTCTGCACCGCACAAGCTGGCGTGTGCTGCGGGCCGTCGTCTCCGAGCCGCCGGCGCCCCGCATCCTGGCCGAGTCCGCTGCCCCCGTGAGCAGCTGGCTGTTCCGCTCGCTCGGCGCCGGCGGCCTGATCGGCCTGGTCGACGGCCGCCTGCGCCTCACGCGCACCGCCTACGATTGGCTGGCCGCGCCCGCCGGCGAGCAGGTGGCCGCCCTCCGCCAGATCTGGCTGGACCGGCCCGAGGTCGCCTGCGCCTGGCTGCCGCGCCCGCCCGACCGCCGCCGCTCCGCCCGCTTCTGGCAGACGCTGACCGGGCAGCTTGTCGCCAACCTTCGGGCGCTGCCGGTGGACTCCGGGGTCGCGCTGGCCGACCTGCTGGCCGACCTGGCCGTCCAGGCGGCGACGGTGAATTACGGCGTCGCGCGCAACCTCCCCCGCGTGCGCCAGGCCGCGGCCCGCCAGGCCGAGCTGCTGGCGGTCTTCTTGCTGACCGAACTCCTGCCCCGCCTGGCTATCCTGACCCTCGAAGGCACACACGCCGAGCGGTGGCTGGCGTTGACCGCTGAAGGCGCGGCATGGCTGCACCAGACCCCACCCGGAGACTCTACAGCACGCCATCGGCCGGCCGCCGACGTCCCGGAGCCTGAGCCGCCTGCCGACGCCGAGCCGGAACCCGCCGCCTGGGAAATCAGCGCGGACCTGCGGCTGACCATCCCCCTCGCCGCACCTCCCGCCGCCGCTTTCGATGCCATGCACCTCGCCGACCTGCTCACCCTCGGCCCGCCGGCCATCTACCGCGTGACCCGCGCGAGCCTGGAGCGGGCCCTGACGCACGGCTACGACCTGGCCGACATCCGCTTCCTGCTGGCCCACGGCGCCGGCCGGCCCCTCTCCGGCCCGGTGAGCGCCCAACTCGCCCGCTGGGAGGAGGAACTGACCGTCATCCGCTACGAGCCGGGCTACCGCCTGCGCCCGCTGACGGCCACCCGCATGCCGGGACTGCAGGAACGGGAGCCGTTTCGCGCGGCCACCGCGCCGGGCGCCTCCGGGCAGTGGGCCTTCGTGCCCCTTCCTGCCGCAGCCCCGCTCATACGCTACCTCCGCCACAGCGGATACGTGCTGAACCCCGCGACGCCGGGGCCGGACAGCTCACTCCCGCCGTTGCTGCCGCCGCTCCTGCACCGCCGGCTGCCGCTGGTCCCCCTGGCGGTCCTCGTGGGTCTCTATGGCCGGCTGCGCGCCCGCGTGCCCGGCCTGGCGGATCTGGACCTGGCCGCGCTGGAGGCCCACCTGCTGGCCGCGCTGCCCCCAGAAGGCCGGGCCGCCGTCACGCGGCTGGTCGCTTCCAACTATGCCCTCATCGGCCGGCAGCCCGAGCTGGCCGAGGCGGAATCGGAGGCGAATCCTCAGCCGGCTACATCCGCCGATGAACCGTTCACGCTGCGACTGCCGGGGCCGACAGATATCACAGAGACTCTGAGGGCCGCCATGTCCGCCGGCATACCGCTGGAGATCCTCTACGCCGACACGGCGGGCACAGTGACCCAGCGCCGCATCCGGCCGCGGCGGCTGGAAGAACGCTGGGGCCGGCTCTACGTGGTGGCCTACTGCGAGCTGCGGGGCGACGAGCGCTCCTTCCGGGTCGATCGTATCGTCGAAGTATTGGGCGCCTGAGCCTGAAGCGGGGGCCGGTCAGACGATCGTAAACGCCTTGCGCAGGTGGACGCCCTGCCCCACGCCAAACGTCTCGATGCGGCCGATATCCGGCGCGCACAGGTGATAAAAACGCACGTTGTCCGCGCGCAGATTCAACAGCCCCTGCAACCGCCGGCTCATCTGCCGATAATCCTTGGCCTCCAGGTCGCACTCGAACACGCTCTCCTGCACGTGCCGGCCGTAGCCCTCCAGCAGCTTCATCACCCTCGTGCGCCGGCGGTTGTCCGGGATATCGTAAGCGACGACGACGAACATGACAAACCTCCATCGCTTGTCAGCACTTACTCCCAAGCCCCTTCCTGCCAGAGAAGGGGACGCTAAGGACTCGTAAAACAATAATCTCCCGATCTGTCGGGAATCTACTATCGCCGCGACACGGTTTGTCGTAAGCTGAGGGACCAGTCCCAACTCAGCTTATGGAGCCAGCCGTGTCCGATAGCGATCTGCCAACCTGTCAATGTCCCCTCTGTCAGGAGGGAGCCCATCACCCTGAGCGCGAGCGGCATCGCCAACTGCTGCTCGTGTTCAACCGTTTGGATGAGAACCAGCGCCGCTGGTTCGTGGCGTTGGAATCCAAGCGGCTGGGCTACGGCGGCGACCGCCTGCTCTCGCAGATCACCGGCCTGGACGAGAAGACCATCCGGCTTGGTCGAGCAGAATTGGATGCGTCGTTGGTCGACAATCCGCCGGATCGCATCCGGCGTGCGGGCGGCGGCCGCCCACCGGTTGAAAAAAAGACCCGGCCATAATCCCGGTCTTGCAGGCGACGGTCGAACCGGAAACGGCGGGCGATCCGATGAGCGAGCAGAAGTGGCTGCGCAGCAGTCTGCGCAACCTGAGTGTGCGCCTGGGTCAGGAAGGGCATCCGGCCAGCCCGCCGACGGTGGGCCGGCTGCTGCGCAAGCTGGGCTATGCGCTGCACGTCAACGCCAAGAAGATCGAAGCCAGCGCCGAGCGGCCCGACCGGCAAGCGCAGTTCGCGCACATCGCTGAGCAAAAGGCGGCTTTCGCGGCCGCTGGGCAGCCGATCATCAGTGTGGACACCAAGAAGAAGGAACTGGTCGGCAACTTCAAGAATGGCGGTGCGACCTGGAGCCGGCAAGCGGCTGCGGTCAACGTGCATGACTTTCTTCAGGACGCTTTGGGTCGGGCCGTGCCCTACGGCATCTATGAGCCCTTGCGCAACCAGGGCACGGTCTATGTGGGCCAATCGGCCGACACACCGCAGTTTGCGGTTGATGTCATCGCGCGCTGGTGGGAGAGCATTGGCTGTCCGGACTATCTGACCGCTGATCGCCTGCTGATCCTGGCCGACGGGGGCGGCTCGAACGCCTACCGTTCGCGGCTCTGGAAACAGCAGATCCAAGAACAGTTGTGTGATCGCTATGGCTTGACCGTGACGGTGTGTCATTATCCCACCGGCTGCTCAAAATGGAACCCGGTTGAGCATCGTTTGTTCGGCCCCATCAGCGGCAATTGGGCCGGTCAGCCGCTGCTCGATTGGGAGACCATGCTGGCCTATATGCGTGGCACCACAACCAGTACCGGCCTGATCGTCCAAGCTTTCCTGCATTCAGGCACCTACAAGACGGGCGGCACGGTGTCCGATGCTGAGATGGAAGCGCTGAACCTCGAACGCCATGCTGTCTGTCCGAACTGGAACTACACGATCAGGCCGCACTCAAGCGGCCAGTCGATCACACAAGTCGGTCCCGTAGAACGGGAAGTTGTTTCTTGACGAGTCCTAAGAACCAAGATGTGTGCGTCACAAACTGCCTCTTCGCTGACTTCGACGCCAAGGCCTTCGGCAATGACAAGGAACGGGCACTGGCCCACCTGCAAGGCCTGACCGTGCCAGGCAGTGTCATCATCGACAGCGGTGGGGGTTTTCACGCCTACTGGCTGTTGCGCGATACCATGCTTTTGACCGAGAAGGCAGACCGCGAACGCGCCCAACGCGTT
>DAOUGK010000457.1:0-3740 GCA_034429055.1 Anaerolineae bacterium
GAAGTCAGCAGCCGCCGCTCCTCCGTCCGCACATAGTCGCCCGTTGCATCCACCACATATTGCGCGCCGAACACATCGGCTGGATTCTGTTGGTCGGGCAGGTGGTCGAAGACGATGCCCTGCCACGTGAGGGCCTGCTCCACTGTGTCAAAGAGGCACAACAGGTGGACTTCCTCTGCGGTCTGGAGCTCCATGCCGGGCAGGACCGCCACCCCGGTGCCTGCGGCCGCGGCGACAACAGCGGCGCAATTGGCGGCGGCATTGTGATCCGTGATGCCGATGACGCCCAGGCCCAACTCCGCAGCCCGCCGCACAATCAGGGGTGGAATCATCTCCACTTCAGCACAAGGTGAGAGCACCGTGTGGATGTGGAGGTCAACGTGGGTCAGCGTACGCCCAACTCCCACAGCCTGCCCGCAATCTGGTAGCCGGCCATGCTCGTGGTGAGGATGGCAACGCCCTCTTCTTCCGCTTTCGCCAGCGCCTCGGCGGCCACCGGTTTGCCCTCCGCCACGATGACCGCAGCCAGCTCGTTCAGGCTTGCAACGGCGACAACGTTGAGGTGTCCCTGCAACGTGATCCAGATCTCACCCTTTTCGGCGCCGGCCATCGCACAGCTCAACAGGTCCGCGGCGTAACCGCCCGTGACGGGGGTATCAAGGCCTGCGCGGCCGGCTGCCACTGTCAGGCCGAGTGCGTCAACGACTTCTTTGACTTTCATGGGTTTCTGCCTCACCGGGTTTCAGGTAGATGATTGCTTCCAGGCGCGTCCCCTTGAACGGCCAGGAATTCAGCACGAGACGGTCGGCGCACGCCTTGATGTTCGCCAGGCCCATGCCCGCGCCGAAGCCCATCTCACGGATCCAATCCGGCGCAGTGGAATAGCCGGGCTCCATCGCCTTTTCGATATCCTCGATGCCCGGCCCGCCATCGTACACCATCAGGGCTATCAAATCGGGGTTGATTTCCGCCACGAGATGGCCGCCTTCCGTGCTGTGAATGACGACGTTCATCTCCGCTTCGTAGGAGACAATCGCCACGCGGCGCACGATACGCGGGTCCACACCAAGCCGGTTGAGCGTCTGTTTAAGCTGGCTGGACGCCCGGCCCGCGCGGTTGAAATCGCGCACCGCGATTTCATACCGCAGGATCAGGCTCGTCCGGTCGGAAGGGATGTCCTCGAACAGGTGGCGGACGCGGTAGCGCCGCAGCTCTTCCTCATGGTAGGCGTGCTCCAGCGCGCGCAGCACGCCGCGGGTAATGTCGCCCGGCGTCAGGATGCCCACGAGCCGATGTTCCTCATCTACGACGGGCAACCGGCCCACGCCGGCCTGCGAGAACACCGTCAACGCATGAACCGCCGACTCGCGCTCGCCGATGGTATGCACCAGCGCGGACATATACCGGTTGACCGGCGCATCGAGATCGTTGACCTCCAGCGCGCGGATGACATCCTCGATGCTTACGATCCCCGCCAGATTGCCATCCGCAAGCACAGGCAGGCCGGAGATGCGATGGTCCCGCAGAGTGCTCTTGACCTCGCGCATGGTCGCGGCCGGCGTAACTGTGACCAACTGCCGCGTCATGATATCGCCGATCTTCAGCTCGTAGACCAGCTCTTGTGCCTTCAGGACTTCAGAGGGGGGCACGGCAAAACCTACGATTCGCCCAACCAGCCTGTGCCGTTGCTGCGCTTACAGGCCGGCAGCCCTCCGGCAAACAGGCGTCCACAGCTCTCGAACATCGTCAAGTCAGTGCCCAGGAACGGAATGCCCAATTCTTCGGCCAGATCAAGCGTCTCCTGGGGCGGCATTTTGCCACGCACCATCAGAATCGCGACCACGTCGGCCATCTCCGCGGTACGGACAACCTGCGGGTTGCCCAGGCCGGAGACAAGAAGCGCCTGCGACAGATCATAGCGCAGGGCGTCACTCATCAGGTCCGCGGCAAACCCGGCATAGACTTCGGTCGTGGGGTTGATGTTCGGCGAAATGGGGCGAGCGTCGGTGAGCGCCATAACTTCACGCAAGCGCATGCAGTGTCCTTCCTCCACGTCACTCGTTCCTGAGCGCGCGTCCAGCTCCCGGTCAGTATGACCGGAGACATACATGTGGAATCTATCACAGAGGCGGCCGGGGCGAAATGACGACGGTCATAACGGAATAGAGAAACCGGGCCTCTGGCAGAAGCCCGGTTTCTGAAGCGGCGGGTATGGACTTACGGCTGCTCCGGCGCAGTGGCCTGTGCCATGGTCTGTACCTGATCGTTGCCGACCACCAGGGCAATGTCTGTCTGTTCGGAGGGCGGCTCAGAGCGAATGCGTTCCGGTGGAATGCCGAACCGCTGGACCAGCGCCTCCACCGTGGCCGGGGCCGCGTCCCCATAGGTGATGAGCCAGGTAGCTTCATAGTCTGCGCGGTCCGCGTTGCCGACGGTCACGACGTTATAGCCGTTCGTCACAAGCAGGGCCTGGGTCTTCGCGGCCAGCCCCTTCTCCTGGGTGCCGTTCAGAACGGTGATGCGCGCGGCTTCGTCCAGGATGACCTGGCGCGCGCTCTCCTCCGGCGAGGGGCCGGCGGCCTCATCTGCAAAGATGGCGGCGGCGGCGGCACGAACCTTATTCATGTCGGGCACGAGGATATAACCGAGCTTCGGGTCGTTCTGGATGACCTGGCCCATCTTCGAGTCGATGACGATGCGGGTGACATTCGCCAGATCGGCCTGTTCGACCGTGCGAGCCAGGGCGATGGCCTTATCAACCGGCATGTCCGTCTCGACCGAGTTTGCCATCGCAATCGCCAGCCCCGGCAGGCGCGGCAACAGGGAAGCCATCACGCCCGGCTGCGTCACCTTATCCTTGATCGCCATGATGACCTGTTGCTGCCGCGCGGCGCGCACGTAGTCACTGCTGCCGTGCCGCGTGCGTGCATACTTGAGCGCGCGTTCGCCGTCCATCGTCTGCAGGCCGGGCAGGAAATGCAGCGGCGGCTCATAGCCGTAGTTGTTGTCGGGGTATTTGTCGTCGTAAATCTCCACCGGCACGTCGATTTCCACGCCGCCGATGAGGTCGATGATGTCAATGAAGCCTTCGAAGTTAATGCGCACGTAGTAGTCGATCGGGTAGCCGATCAGGGCCTCGACCGTGTCGCCCAGCAACGCGGGGCCGCCGCCGGGATAACCGATGACCTCGCCCTTCGGGTAGACCGACGTAATCTTCATGTCGTTGCTGGACATGGGCGGCTTAACCTTAAGGTCGCGCGGAATGGAGAGCATCCCGGCGCTGCCCGTCTGCGGATTGAGGGTCATCACGATGATGGTGTCGGTGCGTGCGACGCGTTGGCCGGGCCGCGCGTCCACACCCATCAGCAGGACCGTGGTGCGATCCATCGCGGCGGGTTGGTCCTCGGTGACGCCTCTGCTGACTGGCTGGAACAGCGTGCCGGAAGCAGTTTCCACTGTTTCGCCGGGCTCCGCGACCGGGCGCACCAGCTTGGGCAGCGACAACGGCGCCATCTCCGGTGCCTGCGCGGCGGCAGACTGGCCCCAGGAGAGGAACATATAGGCCACGTACAGAAACGCGGCCACGAAGACCATCAATAAGCCGCCGAGCAGCAGCCCTGACCAGAGGGATGTGCGCCCCGCGCGGGCCTCATCTTTGTGTTCTGACAAGCTCATAACGATGAATTATATCCTTCACGGGCGAATTTCAAAAAACGCGTACTACGCCGCGTGGGACACGC
>DAOUGK010000458.1:0-2699 GCA_034429055.1 Anaerolineae bacterium
TCGGCCAGGTAGGGGTTGTCCACGACCGATTCGAACGCCGTGGTCCAGCCGAGCCGCGCGCCGACGCGCTCGGTGATCGAGGTCTTGCCCGCGCCGATGTTGCCGGCGACGACAATGAAGCGTTTGGTCAATTGACACTCCTGTAAAAGCCAGGCATCCTGAGCGGAGTGCGGCAATCTCTTGCGCCGCATGTAGTCGAAGGATGCGCCGCAGTCTTTATCCAGGCCGCATCCTTCGACTGCGCAGCGCAGCTGCCACCCTTGGTGGCCACTCGTGCGCTGCTCCGCTCAGGATGCTCCGCCGAAGGATGCTTTCCTGGCTCAGCGCGCCTGCCTGGCCTTGCGCATCAACTCGTCCAGCGATTCCTCTGCATAGCCGACCCGGGCGAAGTCAGACGGCAACATGCGCCGGCCCTGCTGGATGAGACCCTCCACGTTCGTGCTCGTGACGGGCAGGCGGACGAGCGCCTGCTTCTCGAAGAGGCGCAGCAGTCCCACCAAGGGCCGGGCGGGCAGCGGCAGGAGCAGGCGGCGGAAGCCGTAGGCCGCGGTGATGGCGGCGATGACCTCGGACAGCGGGTGCGGCGTGGGCTGCTGCAGGTTCCATGCGCGGCCCTGCAGCCCTGCGCCCTCGCTCTGCACCGTGTCGCGCAGCACCTGGCACAGGAAGTCGATGCCCAGGACGTAGATGAGCTGCTGGCCGCCGTCCAGCAGGGGCACGAACGGGTAGCGCCGGGCCGACTCCACCATGCGGGCGAACATCCCGCCCTCCCCGATGACCACTCCCATCCGAAACACGGTCTGCCCCGCAGCCAGAAAGTCCTGTTCGAGCGCGTACTTCGCGCGGCCGTAGTCCGCGCGGGCATCCGCGTCCGCCGAGAGGCTGCTCAGCAGGACCTGGGTCGTCGCGCCCGCGGCCTGCCCCTCGGTCAGCCAGCGCCGGGTCCCTTCGACGTTCGTCTCGTACGCGTGGCTGCGGCTGTCGAGCGCGGTGTGGATCACCGCGTCGACGCGCTCGCGGGCAAACAGAGGAGCCAGCGAATCACCGAGGGCCGCCGCGTGGACGACAGCACAGCCGGGCAGCGGGCCGGCCTGCCGCGAGACGCCGATCACGCGCACGCCTGCCGCCTGCAGGACCGGCGCGAGATGCCGCGCGATGAACCCGCGCGCACCCGTGATGAGGGCCGTCGTCATGCGCCCCCCCGGTCGACCGCCGCGGCAGCCGCGACGCGCATTGCGTTCGCCATCATCCCCAGGCCCATGTTCTTGGCCGACAGGTCAGTGAAGCCTGCCGAATCCGCGACGTAGATGCGCTGCGTGCCGGCGAGCCGGCCCTGCGGGTCGCACTCGTACCGGCCCGGCGCCTCGCGCATGGGCAGCGTGCCCGCATAGTGGATGGCGTGGCCGGTCTTCGGCTTGTAGATGAGCATGGGGTGTGTCCACAGCCCCAGGCTGCGCAGCGCGGCGAGCAGCCCGCCGAGCTTGCGCAGCTCGATGGCATTGGGATGGCCGTCGATGCGCAGCCGGCCGTTCGGTTGGAGCCAGAGGCGGGCCGGGGGCTGCACGGAGGCGGGGAAGTAGAGCTGCATGACGAGCATGGCGGGCAGCATATACTTGACCAGGGTCAGGTTGGCGCGGGCGGACAGCGGGAAACGGCCGAAGAACTCGGCGCGCATCGGTGAGGTGATTTCGAGCAGGCTGCCCTGCGTCCGGCAGCCGTAGGCCTCTGACTCCCAGATGAGGTTGAGCTGCACGAGGCCGAAACAGTGCCGGTCCAGGCTGCGGCCGATGCTGGCGGGCAGGACGAACGGGATCTGCACCGCCGGGTTTTCGAGCAGGGGCAGTCGTGTGCTCTCGTCCGCCGCGCTGCGCAGCGCCAGCTGGGCCGTGCCGATGGCCCCTGCAGCCAGCAGCAGGGCCGCGCCCTCAAACGTGACTTCCGCCCCGCCGTCGAGCTCGCGGGCATGGACGGTCACGCCGTCCGCGGTCTCGGTCCACCGCTCGACCAGCAGCCCGCCGCGATAGTCCACGCGGTCCGCGGCGATAAGCTTGCGCAGCGTGAGCGCGGGGGTGTAGAGGTAAGGCTGGTCCTGCCAGAACTCGGTGTTGCTGTAATCGACCGCGGACCGGCCATCGTACGGCTCCGGCAGCGCGCCGATCCGCGGCCGACCCATGAAGATGCCGCGTGCGTTGAGTGCCTCGCGCTTGCGCCGGTAACTAACCAGCACGCGGCCCGCGTTGTGCGAGAGGGCCAACGGCGGCAGCAGCCCCGCCGGGTCACCGAAGTAGGGCGTGAGGTCATCGCCCGCGCCGCTGATGCCGATCTCACGCGTCAGCACATCCGTGTAGGGGTCGAGGTCCGCGGCGCGCAGCGGGAAGCCGGCCAGGTCGGCGTCGGTGAAGCGATACAGCCCGGCGCCCCAGGCGTTCGCCAGCCCGCCGAATGCGAAGCTCTGGACAGGCGCGAACCCCGCGGCATCGACCGGCGCGAGCCGCTCGGCATCGCGGACGACGTAGGCAGCATTCGGTGCGTTCAGCTTGGCGATGCCCGTTTCGCCGGTCAGCAGGTCGCTGACCCCGCGGAAGTCCGCGCCGATTTGCAGGTCGAAGCTGTCGTGCTGCTCCCGCCAGTCGTACAGGTTGCCCACCGCGCGGGGACCATCCGGCGCGCGCTGCAATCCGGCATCCAGCATCAGCGGG
>DAOUGK010000459.1:0-2266 GCA_034429055.1 Anaerolineae bacterium
GCGCGCAGAACTGAGCCGAATAACGCCAGCGAACGAATGCCGTTCGTCCGGCAGAATGCGGCCAACTCGCGTTCGGGTACAGCGATGCGAGGCTTTGCCATGCCCCTATTATACACCAGGGTCGCGCCGGAGCCATACCAGGTCCTCGTGTCTGACTTGAATGACCCCATCGTGGTTGATAAACCGGTCGGCGCTGTCAGCCGGGAAGCAGAGCAGGTCGAAGGGTGCAGTGCGCGCCAGCCCGGCCAGGGCGTCGTCCACGAGGGCGGCATACGGAGCCAGCCGCATGTCCCATTTGGCGAGCGCAAAGTGCGTTCGACGGTGACGCCGGGCGAGTGAACGAATCTTCGCGACGGTGACATCGCCCGCCTCGCCCCAAAACACCGGCTCGCCCTGTGCATCGAGCGCCACGACATCCGGCTTGTATCGGTCTCCGATGCCGATTTCGACGGTGAGGTTGGGGTACACCGGCAGATACAGCGCCCAGAGCAGCGCCTTCATCAGGACGTGCGTGCTGCTCTCGTTGGGCTTTTTGACGAACACGACCTGCCGCCCGTGCGCGCGCAGCGTCCACTTGCGCCGGAGCAGCAGGTCGTCGGTCACCGCCGCAGGGCTGTGGCGGCCAGGCACAGCCAGCCCCCAATGAACGCGACGCCGCCGAGCGGGGTGATGGCGCCGAGCCAACGCAGGCCGGACAGGCTCAGCGCGTAGAGGCTGACCGAGAAGAGCACCGTCCCTGCGACGAAGAGCCAGCCGGCCACGATCGGCAGCCGCGCGTCCGGCCAGCGCGCGATGGCCCAGGCCGCGATGAACAGTGCGAGCGCGTGATACATCTGGTAGCGCACGCCCGTCTCGAAGGTTGCCAGCAGGTCGGCGGCGAGGCGGGCGCGCAGGCCGTGTGCGCCGAACGCGCCGAGCGCCACGGCCATCGCGCCGGATATGCTGCCAAGGGCGAAGAAGAGTCTGTCCACACTGCTCCTGCTCTGTAGGTTGCAGGTTAGAAAGTTGCAGGTTACAAGCCGTAACTCGATATTCAGCGCCGTGTACGAGTTTGGAGTCGAGGCTTCAGCCGGTTTGGGAGTGTGCAGTTACAGCCAGGGCCACCGGCTAAAGTCTCGACTCCCATCGTTGTTGGGATTCCTGGATTACGGTTTTTCGGCAAACCTGCAACCTTCCAACCTTCAACCGCCCAAATGTCGCTTGAAGAACGCCACGATCTCGTTGTAGCAGCGCACCTTGTTCTCGTACCTGGTCACATCGTGGCCCTCGTTCTCGAACACCAGGAAGTCGATCTCCTTGCCCTGGCCGCGCAGCTCATTCACTACATCCTCCGATTCGCCCGCGCGGACACGCGGGTCGTTGCGCCCCTGGATGACAAGCATCGGGCAGGCCAGTTGGTGCAGGTAGGTGCTGGGCGAGCGTTCGATGAGGAGTTCGCGGTCGCGTTCGGGATGGCCGAGCGCAAGGTAGAAGTACGTCTTCCACGTCTCCGGGATGCGCTCCAGGAAGGTGAACAGGTTGTACGGCCCGAACATATCACACGCGGCCTGCCAGAGCTCGGGATGCCGGCCTGTCAGGGTCAGCGTCATGTAGCCGCCATAGGAGCGGCCCATCACGCCTACACGGGTCATACCGAGCCGGGAGTCGCCGTGCAGGTGTGCATGCGCGGCGACGTGATCCAGCCGGTCCAGTCCGCCCCAGTCGTGGTCCACGCGCTTCATGTAATCCATGCCGTAACCGTGGCTGCCCCGGACGTTGGGCACGAAGACGGCGAAGCCGTTGAGCGTGAAGAACTGGATGAGCGGCATCGAGAACCAGGTGAAGTCGGGCCGTTCCTGGCTCTGCGGGCCGCCGTGGATGTAGAAGATGACCGGGCGGGGGCCCTCGAAGGCCAGCTCCGGCGCGGGCAGATAGAGCCGGGCGGAGACGCGCAGCCCGTCATGGCTGGTGAACGACGCGTCCTCGCCGGGTGCGAGCAGGTGGCCGGGGATGCCGAGGACACGCTCGCGCGTGAGCTGCGTGATCTCCGGCGCATCGTCCGGGCCAGTCGCGGGCGTGACGGTAAAGATCTGTGCAGGCGAGGTCGCGGTCGAGAAGGCCACGGCATAGGCGCCGCTGGTCTTATCATAACGAATTGACTGCGCGACGCCGTTCGCGAGTGCGCCCTGGCCGCAGACCACCCGGTCAAGCGTCATGCGGTCGTGCGCTTCGTCGAATACACCTTCATAAGCCCACGTGCAGCCGTCGATGTTGTAGCGGAGCAGGT
>DAOUGK010000460.1:0-4275 GCA_034429055.1 Anaerolineae bacterium
GCGTGTACCGCTCATCGAGATAGACATAGCGAAGCAGGTAGACCGATAGCAGGAGCCAGCCCACCAGCAGGAGCCCCGTCATCATCGCAGACACACCGCGGTGCACCCTGCGCCGGACAAGCCAGAGCAGCCAACCCCCTGCCAGGACCGCGGCTGCCAGTAGGGGCGCCAGCAGTAAGCCGGACACATCCACCTGTCCCAGGCGGCCCGTCACCCAGGCGAAATCGAGCACCTGCGGCCGCAGGAAACGCAGCATCCCCGGGAGCGGCCAGAGCGTCCAGTTCCAGGTGACATCCGCGCCGCCGACATTGCCGGCGAACAGCACTGCGCGCGTGTAGACGTTGAATGGAACCGCGACGCCCAGGAGCTGCACACCCGCGCTGACCGCAGCAAGCGCCGGCGCCAGGATCCTGCCCGCGCTGCCGAATCGCCCAATCAGCCAAATATACCCGGCCGGAAGCGCCAGGCAGAACAGCGGCAGCAGCGGGACCAACTGCCGCGGGCCGAAAGCCCAATAGCCCCACCAGAAGGGGTTCGCGGTCGATAGCAAAACGTAGAGCAGACCGCCGCCCCAGCTCAGCCACGCCGCGACCGGATACTGACGTACCAACACGACCGCGCCGATGCCGGCTATGACGAGCACAGGGGAGAAGAAGAACAGCCCCCACCCGGGGCTGACCCACAGCGCGGCGAAGATTCCGGGCCGGGGCAGCGTCCACACATACGCGGGCACCCTCCCTGCGAGCCAGACGAGGACGAGCACGCCGAGCGCAATCGCGGCCCCGGCTGTTGCCCACCGCGCACCGGCGGGCAGGCGCTTGAAAACCCCGGCCGGCAGACCTTCGAGGTCGTGCCAAGCTGTGCCAGCCTTCGGCTGGCCTGCTGGCCGTAGACCTCGAAGGTCTCGGGGGCGGATTGCGCGATATACCCACGCCAGCACGACCACCCCATACACCGGCAGGAAGGCCAGCGTCGTCTGCTTGATCGCCACCGCGCACGCGAACGCGATCGCCGCGACCAAAAGGGGCAGCAGCCGCCCGGTCCGCCAGAAACGCAGGACACCCCATGTCGCGGCCAGCAGGGCCAGCCCCGCAGCGGGTTCGCGGAACAGATAATGGCTGTAGGGCCACGCCAGCGTACAGAGGCCGTAAGTCAGCCCGGCGGCGAGGCGCAGTCGTGCACCGTAGTTCAACTCGGCCAGGGCCAGATACAGCAATGTCGCGGTGGCTGCGGTGACGGCGATATTCAGGAGCAGCGCGGACTGGAAGCTGCCGATGCCGGGCACCAGCATGGACAGGACACAAAATGGGGCGATGAGCCAGGAAAAGAGCCAGCCGTGCGCCTGCACCCCAGTAGCATCACCGCGCAGCGCGGCCTGCGTACCGTCGAGGTAGAACCACTCGTCGGGATTGTGGGGCGCGCCGCTGTAGGTCAACAGGTAAAGAAACAGCAGGAAAACAAACAGGGCGGGCGCAAGCAGGCGATCTGGCTTCTCACCCGCGGCGGACCGCGAGGAAGGAGTAAGCAGTAGCGACATGCGAAGCTTTCTGCGGGCGACTTGCTGCCGCGCGTTCGTGCAGGCGCGGGCGTGCGAACTATGTTCGCACGGTGGCAGCCATTTTAGCACCGCCGCGGCTTGGCGTCAAAGGCTCCCTGAGTGCGGCGGTGGATAAGGAGCTCACGCAAAGACGCAAAGAGCGCCAAGTGAATCTTCGACGCTTTGCGTCCTTGGCGGCTCTGCGTGAGCCTCTACCGTTCGACCTCCGCGATGCGCAGGTACTCGCCCGCGGCGCTGCCGTCCGGCAGCGTAGCGAGGAGCGGCGCGAAGCTCGTGGCATCGTAGAGCTTGACAATCACCGTGTAGGTCCCGCTCGGCAAGTCAGGCGGCAGGTCAAACCGGTAGGCATCCGCGAGGACTTCGCCGGCCAGCCAGCCGGTCGTCGGATACGCGCCGTCGCCGGGCGGCTGGTCGCGCTGCGCAGCCAGGACGCCGCCGGCATCGAGCAACTGCACGGAGACATTGTGCGGCGACGCGCTGGGACCGAGCGCCTGCCAGTAGAGGGTTAAGGCGAGCGTGTCGTCGGTGATGACCGGCCCATCGTAGCCGAGCAGCCGGCCCAGCGCGCCGAACGTCGCCCCCGATGTGCGCTCCATTGCGGCGGGCGGCTCGAAGCTGTGGGCCCGGCCCGCGATCTCCACCTCCCCCAGCTCGACCGTAGAGGATGTCTCACCTCCGGCGAGCAGGCGCAGCGCCAGGCGATACGCGCCGTTTGCTGCGTCGGACGGCAGTCGCCAAACCTGCCGGTCGCGCACCGTTTCTCCCGCAGCCCAGGCGTCCGGAGTGTACCCGTTGGCAAGCGCGGCCGCATGGGTCACCGGTGTTGCGGACGGCTCCGCCGCCGCAAGGGGCTGCAGCTCGAACTGCGCCTGCATCTCCGGCAGGGATGCCTGCTCCGCCTGCCAGTACAGGTCCACGGCGACGCGGTCGCCGGGGCTGAGCATTGCGGGCAGCGGGCCGCGGCCCAGCAGACGCAGCCCCCGCCAGGAGAACGACAGCGGCGCGTCCAGCGACAACTCCTCGACGGTCGCAGGTCGGGTTGCACGCGTGAGGGTCATCTCACCCAGCGTCACGAACGTTCCCTCGGTGCGGGGCCCGGCTGCGGGCAACTGCGCCAGGGTCACGGGGTCATACACGGCCAGCTTGAGCGTGTAACGGCCGGGCGCGGTGGCAGGTTCGGGATGCAGCAGGAAGACGCCGAGCGGTCGCGCGTCCGCCGCCCACTGGGCCGGGGCCAGGTGGCGGTCGTTGACGATGGGCCGGTCATCCCGCGCGACGATCAATCCGTTGGCGTCCTCCAGGACGAGGGTCGCCTTGAGTCCCTGGCGCAGCGCAGTATCCGACGCACTCGCGCCCGGCAGCGGCGTCCAGCGCACGACGGTCCACACGGGCCTGTCCGCTGGCACCGTCGCGGCGCGCACCTCGTCCAACGTGCTCGCGGGTCCCGCGCCGTGCCCGCCAAACGCAACGCCCTCCAGCCGGAGCTGTTCGCCGAAGCGGGCATCTGCTGCGGCCAACGACTGCGCCAGCTCGAAGCGCGTGTCCGGCGCGATGGTGTACCAGGTCAGCGTGTAGCCGCGGAACGCGGCCTCGCCCTCCTGCGTGCCGAACTTCTCCAGCATGAACGGGACGGCCCCGCGCGGGTCCGTGTCCGACTCGAACCAGCGCACCCAGTACACCCGCGCGCGGCCCTGCGTGAGCTGCGTCAGCCGGTCGGCCAGCGTATTGAGGTCCACAAAGAGGTACTGCGCCGGCGTCCGGTTCGCCGGCTCGGCGGGCGGAAAGCCGCCGGCCAGGCTGTCCCAGCGGTCGTAATAGAAGCCGAAGGGGTAACGCTGGTCCACAAGGATCATGTCGCGGGCGGGGTCGCTGTGCCCGTCCAGCCACGCGATGAGTCCGCGCGTGTCATCGCGGAAGAAGCGCGCGTCGGTGAGATCGGTGTGCAGCCCAGGGACCAGGATCGCGACGAGTGCGGCGGCAGCGAGCAAGCCCAACCCGCGGTGGAGCCGCGCCCACCCGGCCAGCGCAAGCCCCGCCAGCAGCAGCCAGCCGGGCAGCGCGACGCTGATGTAGCGGGTGGCGGAGGTGGCGCGGTCGCTGATAACCAGGTAGTAGATGAGCAGCGGCAGCCCGGCCCACAGGAGGGCTAACCACACGTAGGGGCGACCGGCGGTCGCCCGATCCGGCAGTGCCTCGGTCGCATCCTTCGACTGACCGCTATACGCTGGCAAGGTTGAGTCGTTCACCCGCTCAGGATGCTTCCGCGTACGCGACAGTACCTGCCTCAGCGACGCTATCAGCGTCGACAGCCAGCCCGCAGCCAGCAACACGCCGAGCGCCAGCATCCGGGGGCGGGCCTGCACCGGGTCGAAGTGCTCGCCCAGGCTATAGACGCGCGCCAGCTCCGCCAGGAAACCGCTCACCTGCGGGACGACGAGATTGGGATTGCGATAGCCGGGGATCTGGCGCAGCGCGACCGGCAGCCCCGGCAGGCAGAGCAGCGCGGTCAGCAGACCCGCGAGCAGCAGCGGTCTCAGCCGCGGCCAGAGGTACACCCATCTGCGGGGCAGCGCGAACAGCGCGCGGAGCCCTGCCCAGCCCCACAGCGCGACGAGCGCGAACACCGCGGCATAATGCGTCAGCAGGGCCAGGGCGGAGAAGACGGCGAAGGCGATCCAGAGGATACTTTGTCGCCGGCTCGGTCGGAGACCGGCCGG
>DAOUGK010000461.1:0-14722 GCA_034429055.1 Anaerolineae bacterium
CCGTGTACCGCACGCATATCGGCCAGCTCTTTGCCTCGGACAACCAGTGTCCACACGGCCGCGGGGAACTCGGCAGCGGCTTCCTGCAGGGCACGGTCATCGAGTGCCCCAAGCACAACGGCCGCTTCGATATCCGCGACGGCTCGGTGCGCCGACCGCCGCCACGCACGAACCTGTGCATGTATGCCGCGCGCGAGCGCGACGGCAAGGTACAGGTCAACGTGAATTCAGGGTGTAAATAGAACGCTGATGACGCTGACTAGACTGATTTACGCTGATCTGCTCAAAGAGATAGAAATCATAAGAATCAGTTCGATCAGGGCCAACCCCGGTTGGCACATCATCAGCGTTCTATTCCTCTTCCCCTAACGCGAGAAACATAGCATGCAGGATGACGAGGTGCGCGTCCTCGATGATCTGCATCGAGTCGGTCGGCACGATGACCGCGATGTCGCACAGCGGCGCGAGCTTGCCCCCGTGGCGGCCGGTCAGCCCGATGCGCGTCAGGCCTAGCGCGCGCGCAGTCTCCATCGCGGCCAGCACGTTGGGCGAGTTGCCGCTGCCGCTCAGCGCGCAGGCGACATCGCCCGGCTCGGCCAGCGCAGCGAGCGGCGCGGCGAACACTTGGTCATAGCTCACGTCGTTGGCGTAGGCGGTCAGCAGCGCGGTGTTATCGGCCAGGCAGAAGACCTTGAACCGCGGCCGGTCGGGGTGCACGATGCTCTTGACGAGGTCGTTGACGATGTGCGATGCGTTAGCCGCGCTGCCGCCGTTGCCGAACATAAAGATGCGCCGGCCATGCGCCTGCGCATCCTGCATCACCCGGATGATGTCCTGGACCGGTTCCGCAGGGATGTTCGGCAGCACATCCGCCACGCGCCGGAAATAGGGAAGGGTCATATGTCTGTTTGCCTCCTGAGTTGCGGGGGCATGTTATCACAGGGGCACGTATTACTCAAGCAGGGCGTTTTTTCGCAGTCCGAGGCAGAAGCACAGAGGCAAGCATCCTGAGCGGGTGAGCGGCTCAACGCTGATGACGTAAGATGGTCAGTCGAAGGATGCGGCGACGTACTTCATGCGCATCCTTCGACTGGTGGTTCTTCGTTAACTGGGTTGAGTGATACACCCGCTCAGGATGCTGAGCTGTATCGCTGGCCTCACCCCTTCAGCGACCCTGCCAGCAGCCCGCGCATGAAGTAGCGCCCCAGGAGGATGTAGACCAGCAGCGTCGGCAGCGCGGCCAGCAGCGACCCCGCCATCTGCACGTTCCACTCGACGATGTACGACCCGGCCATGTTGTTCAGCGCGACCGTAATCGGCTGCACGTTGGGCCGGCTCGTGACGATGACGCCAAACAGGAAGTCGTTCCAGACCGACGTGAACTGCCAGATGATGACGACGACGAAGCCCGGCATCGAGATGGGCAGGAGGATATGGCGGTAGATGCCGAACAGGCTCGCGCCGTCGATCTTGGATGCTTCCAGCAGCTCCGTCGGGATGGCCGCGTAGTAGTTGCGGAAGATCAGCGTCGTAATCGGGATGCCGTAGACGATGTGGACGAAGATGAGCCCGGGGATGGAGCCGTACAGCCCGATGCGTTGCAGCGTCTGCACCAGGGGGATGAGGATGCTCTGGTAGGGGATGAACATCCCGAAGAGCATCAGCGGGAACAGGATGTCGGATCCCCGGAACTTCCACTTTGCCAGCACGTAGCCGTTCAACGAGCCGAGGATCGCCGAGCCGATTGTCGCAGGAATCGCCAGGTAAATCGAGTTCATGAAGTTGGCGTTGAGCCCGCGGATGCCTTCGGCGGGACTGCCGAACCACGCCTTGGTGAAGCTGTCGAGGTGGATGCCCGACGGCCACTCCCACATGGTTGCCAGGCTGACCTCCGCGAAGCTCTTCATGCCGGTGATGACGAGCAGGTAGACCGGCAGCAAGTAAAAGGCCGCCGCCAGGATCAACGCGAGGTAGATGAGCGCGCGGCTCCAGCGGAAGGGTTTGCGTGCGGGCGGTGCCACAGGCCGGGGGCGGGCGCGCAGGCGGCGCGTAGTGGTGCTCATACCTCGGCCTCCGTGCGCGTGCTGTAGCGCAGATAGGGTACGACCAGGACCGCCACGACGAGCAGCAGCAGGATGGCAATGGCCGCACCCTGCGCGAAGTTGTTGCCGCGGAAGGTCGTGTCCCACATGAAGAACGCCGGGACATCGGTTGCAAAGGCCGGGCCGGGGCCGGTCATCGAGACGACAAGGTCGAAGATTTTCAGTGAGATGTGGCCCAGCACGATGACCGCGCTGAGCGTGATGGGCTGGAGCATCGGCAGCAGGATGCGGCGCAGAATCTGGAACTCACTGGCGCCGTCCACCCGCGCGGCCTCGCGCAGCTCGTCGGGGATCGCGCGCAGGCCCGCCAGGTACATCGCCATGGTGTAGCCGGACATCTGCCACGTCGCGGCCAGCACGACCGAGAGCATCGCGTAAGAGATGCCGACATAGCGGCTGGCAAGTCCGCCCAGCCCGACGCTCGTGAGGAACTGGCCGACGGCCGACGTGGGCGGAATATGCCAGATGGTCGGGTCGGTGAACCAGCCGGCGCGCAGGAAGTCCAGCCCCACCTTCTCAAACAGGAGGTTGATGCCCGAACTGCCCGTCTGGATGGTGCCCGGATTGAGCAGCCAGCGCCAGGCCACGCCGGTCACGATGAACGAAATCGCCATCGGAAAGAGGAAGATGCTGCGGAAAATGGCTTCGCCTTTCACCCGCTGGTCCAGCAGCAGAGCCAGCACCAACCCGATCACGAGACACGCGAGCAGGAAGAAGAGCGTGAACGTGACGGTGTTGCGCAGGTCGTTCAGGAAGCGGTCAATGGTGAAGAGACGGGCATAGTTGCGCAGGCCCACGAAGGTGTAATCGGGGGTCAGCGAGTCCCACTTGGAGACGGAAGCCACCCCGGTGTAGCCGATGAAGCCGTAGACGAAAACGGCGATGGCCAGCACCGAGGGCGCAATCAGGAGGATGGAGAGAAGCCGGTCGCGACTGAGTTTGCGCACGGTGGACTCCTGTCCGGGGACAGGTTCGTAGCAGGCGCTTGAGCGCCCGGCGTTCAGGCAAGGGCACTGAAGCGCCTGCTACGAACGGGTAGGGTTTACTTGCAGATGCCGTTGTCGACACAGGCCTGCTGGAAGTCGGCCTGCGCCTTGGCGACGTCACCCTGGGTGATGAACGTGGTCAGGATGTCCTTGTAGACTGTTGCCCACTTCTCGTAGGCAGCCGCTCCGTGCGCGACGCTCGGCACGATGGCATCCTGCGACCAGTCTGTCATGGCCGACTGCAGGTACGCATTGAACAGCGCAGGGTCGCAGTCGGTGCGGGCGCAGATGGAGCCCTTCTTCGGGTTGAAGGCTTCCTGCCCTTCCTTGGAGCCGGCGACCTTCAGCCAGTTCATCAGGTTCTCCTGGTTCGGTGCGCCCTTTGCGGCCGCGAAGCTGTCCGAGAGGGCTACGAAGATCCCCTTGGTCGCTGGCACAGGCGCCCAGCCGTATTCGGTGTACCCCTTGGAGGTGAACCAGCCGTCGGTCCAGTCGCCCATGATGTGGAAGGCGCCCTTGCCGTCGATCAGGTATTGGGCCGCGCCATCCCACGTCAACGCCGAGTAGTCGGTGTTCGCGTAGGTCATGACCTGCTTGAACACCTCGAGCGCCTCAGTGACCTTCGCATCGGTCCACGGCGTCGCACCCGTCCACAGGCCGTTGTAGCCCTCGGCGCCCAGCACGCCTGCCAGGATCGTCTCGAAGGTGTGGCCGGCTTCCCAGCCTTCCTTGGTGCCAATGACCAGCGGCACGATCCCCGCGGCCTTCAGCGTCTCCGCGGCGGCGAACCAGTCATCCCAGGTCGCCGGCGGTTCGATGCCGTTGTCCGCCAGAATCTGCTTGTTGTACCACATCACGTTGGAGCGGTGGATGTTGACCGGCACGCCCCAGAAGTGATCCTGGTATTTGAGCAGGGTGATGAGGTCGGGCGGGAAGGCCTTGTCCCAGCCTTCGCCGGCGTACAGGTCATCCAGCGGCTGGAGGTACTTGTCGGGTTCGTACTTTTCGACTTCGAGGCCTGCATGGAGCTGGAAGGAGTCCGGCGGATCGCCGCCTGTCAGGCGGGTGGAGAGGACGGCCTTCGCATTGGTGCCTGCGCCGCCCGCGACCGTCGCATTGACGATCTCGACGTCGGGGTACTTCGCCTTGTAGATTTCGTACATGGCGTTCAGGCCGTCGGCCTCGCCGCCTGCCGTCCACCAGGAGAACATCTCCAGCTTGCTGGCGCCGGCTGCAGGTGCAGCCTCCTCAGCGGGCGGGGCGGCTTGCTCGCCGCCGGTGGGCGCGGCCGCCGGGGGAACACATGCCGTCAGCAGCATCGCCACGATGGCGAGCAGACTGACGGCCAGAATGAAGGTGCGGTTCTTGTGAGCCATAGAATCTCCTCCCTGAGAAACCAGGACTTGTGTGAATTGAGGCAATCGACAAGACGAGGATCGTGTGTGGATGCTGACTCACCTCCTAATCCCTGTTGTGCAGGCGGGCAAAAGGCGTGGGCGCGGCAGTTACCGCACCTGTTACCAGCATGTACTATTCTAGCACGGCAAGTTGTGAAGAGTCAAGCCCAAAAGAGACCTCACCCCCCGACCCCCTCTCCTGCGCCAAGCGCAGGAGAGGGGGAGATGTGCATTAAACTCCCCCTCTCCTGAAAAGCCTCTCTTTGCTTTTCAGGAGAGGGGGGTCGGGGGGTGCGGCCTACCACACCTTTTCCAGTCGCGCGAGTATGGCGGCGCGCGATATCTGTCCCTGCCACATATCCCGCACGAAGCCGTCGCGGTCGATGATGTAAGTGACCGGCAGCCCGCGCACTGCAAACAGGCCGCTCGATATCTGGCCGGAAGTGTCCAGGGCCAGCGGGAAGACCAGTTCCCGTGGCTGTGCGAATGCGTTGACCTGTTCGGCTGTCTCCTGCAAATTCACGCCGATGACCGTGAAGCCGCGCACGGCCTGATGTTCGACATGGAGGGCGTTCAGGTCGGGCATCTCGGCCTTGCACGGCGGACACCACGTCGCCCAGAAGTTGAGCAGGACGACCTGCCCGCGCAGGTCATTCAGCCGCACGGTTCCGCCATCGGCGGTGGGCAGCGTGAAGTCCGGCGCGAGCCAGCCGGTGAGTCCCTTGTCTGCCGGCCGCGCCTGAATGGTGAGTTCCTCCCTTTGCTGCGTCAGCAGCGTTACGCCGGCCCAGACACCGACCAGGGCTGCAATCACGGTCAGGCCCAGGAGGATGCGGAAGGCCGGCGAGCGCGTGGCCGAGCGCGCCTGCACGGGGGCAACGGTCCCTTGTTTATGCGGAGGTGTGGCGGACGGCATCATCACCCTCTTACGCGGCAGCCGCGCTCTTCTCCGCGGCCGCGGCCACGGGTCCCGGTTCGATGCGGATGCTGGTGGTGATTTTCGCAACACCCTTCAGGCTGGCCGACGCGCCGCAATACTTCGTCTCGGAGAGCTCTACGGCGCGAGCCAACGCCTGCTCGTCCACCTTGCCGTAGGCGACGTATTCCAGGTGGATGTGCGTGTAATACATCGGGTTCTCGGGGTTGCGGTCGCCGGTGGCAAAGACCTTCAATCCTTCGACCGGCTGGCGCTTCTTCTTCAGGATGCTGATAACGTCCATCGAAGTACAGCCGAGCAAGCCCATCAACAGCACTTCCATCGGCCGCGAGCCGAGGTCATGCCCGCCGGCGGACTCCCCGGCATCCATCACAACCGCATGGCCCGAATCGCCCTGCGCCACAAACATCATGTCCTCTACCCAGGTTACATTCGCGTTGGTCATTGGTGGTCTCCCTCCATCGTATCATCTGTTTTTTCATAGATGCCCGCGGGACGGGTGCGGTTACATCTGCAACAAGCCCAATGCCGCGTCTGCAATCTTATGGGCCGCATCGGGCCGCGCGGTCGCCAGCGCACGCTCGGCCATGCGGGCCAACTCAGGGTTGCCGGGCCGCAGCAGGTCAGCAACCACGCGTGCAATGCCCTGCGTGCTGGGCTCGTACAGGCCGACATTGTGGCGCTGGACCCACTCGACGTTGCCGATCTCCTGGCCGGGCACGTAATCGGTGATGATCAGCGGCACGCCCATGCACGCCGCCTCCGCAATGGTGGCCGGCCCGGCCTTCGAAATGAGCAGATCCGTTGCGGCCAGCCATTCCGGCATGTTGTCGACGAACCCCAACACCTGTACCGGAATCGGCCAGCGTTCGGCGCGCAGCATGAGCTGGAGCTCCCGGTTGCGCCCTGCGATGATGGCGAGTTGCGGGTTGGCGGGATGGTCCGCCAGCCCGCGCGTGATTGCCAGCGCCAGCGGACGCAGCCGGCCGATGCCCGCGCCGCCGCCGGTCAGCAGCACCAACGGGCGTTCCGGCGCAAGACCGAGTCGCCGGCGCATCTCGGCTTTCGATTGGCCGCGCGCCTGTTGGAAGGCCGGTCGGATGGGCAGGCCGATCACTGAGACCTTGTGCGGGGCCATGCCGCAGCCCAGGGCCACGCTGCGCGCCTCCTCGGTTGCTACGATGCAGAGGTCCACCTCCGGGCAGAACCAGGCCACCGGCGGCGTGACCGGATCCGTGACCACGGTCACGAATGGGACCCGGCGGCCGGCCTGCTGCAGGATCCAGATCGGCACATCGGTGTGCAGCGGATGAACGCTGATGAAGAGGTCCGGGTTGACGCTGAGCATCCCCTTCTCCACCCAGGGGCGGATGAGCGGATAGACGGCCCGCTCGGTCATCAGAACCCGGTCGCGCGATGAGCCGTAGCGGTAGACCAGGCGGTAGAGCCAGGGGGTGTAGTTGACCCACGGTCCGTAGGTGGCCGACCAGGTATTGATGGGGAAGGGTGCGTAATCGTCCATCAAGCTCAGGTAGGTCACGTAAGCCCGGCCTTCGAGGGCTTCGGCCAGGCTGTGGGCGGCTGCGCGATGCCCGCCGCCCGCGTTGGCAGTCAGGATCGTGATATGGGGCAAGTGGTTCGCCTGGATCACGGACGCGTCCGGGGCGCCTTGATTCATCGGTCAGTATGCTCCGTCGCCGAAGAGGATCTGGGGGACAGTGCGCAGCATGATGCGCAGGTCCAGGCTGAGGGACCAGTTTTCGGCATAGTAAATGTCCAGCATCACCATCTCGTCGAATGTCAGGTTGCTGCGCCCGCTGACCTGCCACATGCCGGTTATGCCCGGCAGCACCTGGAGGCGCTTGTGATGCCATTCCTGGTACTGGGCGACCTCGGCCGGCAGCCCCGGCCGCGGGCCGACAATGCTCATCTCCCCGCGCAGCACATTGAGGAACTGGGGGATTTCGTCGAGGCTGGTCGTGCGGATGAACCGGCCCACGCGGGTGCGCCGCGGGTCATCGCGCACCTTGAACAACGGGCCGCTGGCCTCGTTCTGGGCGCGCAGCTCTTCGAGGCGCTGCTCCGCATCTACATACATCGACCGGAACTTGTACACGGTGAACGGATGGCCGTGGCGCCCGACGCGCTCCTGCTGGAACAGGACCGGCCCGCGCGAATCCAGCTTGATCGCCAGCGCAATGAGCAGCCATGCCGGTGAGCCGAGCAACAGCACCACGCCCGTAATGAGCACATCCACGAGGCGCTTGAGCGCCAGGTTCAGGCCGGTCAGTGTGGTCTGCTTGATGCTGATGAGCGGAATCCCGTTGATGGCCTCCACGTCCACCCCGCCGAGGCTCAATTGGAACAGGTCAGGCACGACGCGCGCACGCACCCCGGCGTGCTCCGAATCGGTCACCAGGCGCACTGTCTTGCGGTGGTACTGCCACGGCAGCGTGATGATCACCTGGTCGATGGCGTATTCGCGGATGACCTCGGGCAGGTTGTCCAGCGGGCCGAGCGCGCGAATGGGGCCGATGTCGGTCGTGCTCTTGACCGGGTTGTCGTCGAGGAAGCCGATGACGCGGTAGCCCAGTTCCGGCTGCGCGATGAGATTGCGGATGACCGTGCGGCCGACCTCGCCCGCGCCGATAATCACCACCCGATCGACGCCCTGCCCCGCCTGCCGCAGCCGCGTGAGCACGACCTGGCGGATGACGCGCGCAACCCCGACGAGCACCACGATGGCGATGCCTGCGTACACGAAGATGATGCGTGAATAGAACAGGCGGCGATAGAAGAAGACCAGCACGACCATCAGCATGATGGCGAGGGTGGTGGCGCTGATGACCGAATAGAGCTCATCCAGCAAGGGCCGGCCGCGGCGTACATCGTATGCACCCTCGCGGCGGCTGGCCGCCAGCCAGATGACCGTGAGCAGGGCGACCAGCGGCAGGTACACGGTGAACGGGACGTTGTTGGCGGGATCGACCGAGCGGAAGAGCTGGAGGTCGTAGCGCAGCCAATAGGCAATGCCGAGGGCCGCCACGATGAGCAGCACGTCCGTGACCGCGGTCACCCACGGCATCCACTTGCGGACATCCCGGCTCATGCTGCGCCTCCCGCTGCGGGCAGGCTCAGGGCGGCCCGGTAGACCTCCACAGTGCTCCGCGCCGTCGCACTCCAGGAAAAGCGGGCGGCCTGGCGCAGCCCGGCCTCGCGCATCTGCTCCCGCAGCGCGGGTGTCGTCAGTACGCGGTGCATGGCATCCGCCAGCGCGTCCGTGTCCTCTGGCTGCACGAGGATGGCAGCATCCCCGGCAACTTCGGGCAGCGAGGAGGCGGTGGACGTGACAACCGGCGTGCCGCATGCCATCGCTTCGAGCACCGGCAGGCCAAACCCTTCGTAAATGGACGGGTAGACGAACAACTCCGCCGCACGATACCACCAGGGCAGGTCTTCGGCGGGGATGTAGCCGGGGAAGATTACCGCATCGAGCAGGCCGAGTTCAGCCGCGGCCGCGTAGATTTCTGCGTAGAACCAGCCCTTGCCGCCTGCGATGACCAGCGGCGGGAGGGCTGTGCCCTGCCGCGTGCGCAGCCTGGCATAGGCTTCGAGCAGCCGCCGGAGGTTCTTGCGCGGTTCCAGCGTGCCCAGGAAGAGGATGAAGCGGTCGGGCAAGCCCCTGGCCGCACGAAAGGCGGCCACTTCGGCGGGCGCAGCCGGCTGAAACTCGGCGCCGACGCCATTGGGAACGGTGACAACGCGCTCGCCGGCGACGCCGCACAGCGCGATGACATCCTGCCGCGTGCTCTCGGAGACGGCAATCACGCGCGCTGCCCGCCGGGTCGAGAGCCGGGTGAACAGGCTCAGGTAGCGCCGGTTGAACGCGCGGAAGGCGTGCGGGTAGCGCAGGAAACTCAAGTCGTGCACGGTAATCACCGTCGGACAGGCGGCGGCCAACGGGGCCGCAAAAGCCAGGCCATGCAACAGGTCTGCGTTGCGCGTATGAAGCGCCAGTTGCGTTTGCTCCCAGGCAATGCGCCGCCAGGGGCTACGCGTATCCCAACGAGAGCGCACCACGCTCATTCCGGCCGGTGCGACGAATGCCGGTTCGTGCAGGTAAGCGATGTAGCGGAAAGGATATCCTGCGCCGGTCACCTCCGGCAGATGGCGCAAGAGCTGGTAGATGTAGCCGTTGATGCCGGCCCCCCGATACGACTGGGTCAGCGACAGCAGGTGTGCGTTGAGACCGATGCGGTGAAGGGGCTCGGGACTGCTGGATGCGCGGCCGGATGACATGCGCGCATTATAGCACAGGGACCGGTCGAACCGCGAAGCCGCCGAGATGCACAATGGGCTTGTATTAGACGTTTCAGCGCCCGTGCCTGACGGGGCGCTGAAGCACCCACTACGAACCCATCTGCGTCATCTCCCTGTAGACGCGGGCGGTCGTCGCGGCGACCTGCGCCTGCGTGAACTGCGCCAGCACGCGCGCCCGGCCCCTCTCCGCCAGCGCGGCGCGCCGCGCGGGGTCACTCGCCAGCGCGGCGAGCGCGTCCGCCAGCGCCCCAGCCTCTCCTTCGGGAAAGACCAGGCCCGCATCACCGATTACGTGCGGAATCTCGCCGCAGTTCGAGCCGACGACCGGCACGCCGCAGGCCATCGCCTCGATGAGCACGCGGCCGAACTGCTCCACCCAGTTGGGCCGGCTGACCGAGGGCAACACCAACACATCCAACGCACGGTAGAACCCGGCCATCTCCGTCGAAGGCAGCCGTCCCAGGAAATGCACCCGGTCGCGGATGCCCAGCGCCGCAATCTGCGCGGCCAACTCCTCTCGCGCGGGCCCGTCACCGAGCAGCCGCACCTCCCACGCCGGCGCGGTCAGCCGGGCACAGGCGCGCAGCAGCACATCCACGCCCTTCTCCGGGACGAGCCGTCCCGCGTAGCCGATGGTGAAGTGCGGGTTGTCCGGCCGCGGTTGCGGGGCAAACAGGTCAGGATCGACCCCGAACTGCGGGATGACCGCGATCGGACCGGTGTAGCCCTTGCCGCGCAGCACGGCCACGGCGGCCTGGTTGCCCGCCAGCGCATAAGCCGCGCGGCGATAGTTGATCTGCTCGATGCGGCGGAAAGGCCACGGGTAGCGCCGGGGGAGATTCTGCCAGGTGAAGAAAAGGCTACGCGCGCCCGCGCGCGCGCCCGCGGCCAGCGCGTGCCAGGTCGCCAGGTTGTACGGTTCCTCGTCCATATGGAGCACATCGGGCCGCAACCGTTGCAGCAGGCGGCCCAGCGTGGGGTAGAAGTGCAGGTGGAACTGGCCGTTGAAGGCCAACGGTGCGACGATGAGCTCGTAGCCTGTCGTATGCGCACGTTCGAGGCGCAGGGCAGTGCGGCCCTCCTGCCAGGCCGCGGGCACGATGGCGGTTAGCTCCAGGCCAGGGACGCGCGCCAGTTCTTCCAGCTTGCGCTGGTATGCGCCCACGACCAGGGCTTTGGAGATGTAAACGACACGCATAAAAGGTTTTTATAGAAAGTTGACACCTGTGATGTGTTCTGGCGCGCATTTTGGGCGAACTTCGTTGCGTAGCGCTTGCGTTTGCGTCGGAACAGGTGTAAAATCAATCACGAGCGGGTGGCACACAACGGATGCTGACACCGCTACCGTCTACGTTACACATCGTGCCGCAAGGAGGCAGTCATGGATGTCATTAAGGTCTCCGCTCACTCTCGCTCCACGGCGGTGGCCGGCGCGATTGCCGGAGTCATGCGCGATTCGCGCCACGCCGAAGTGCAGGCCATCGGGGCCAGCGCGGTAAATCAGGCAGTCAAGGCGATCGCGATTGCGCGCAATTACCTTGCACTGGACGGTATTGATCTGATTTGCTTCCCCGAGTTTGTCGAGATCGACATCGAGGGAAAGGAACGCACGGCGGTCAAACTCATCATCGAGGCACGAGCCTGATCCGCGTAGAAATACTGCACAAGCACAAGCGGGCAGCCAAACTGCCCGCTTGTTTATTCTCAGAAAGCTGTTATGTGCGCTTGCGGCGCCGCGAGCGCGGGCGCCGCGGGCCGCTGGGAGCTGCGCCGCCAGGCGTCTCTCGCATGCCGGCATTGCTGGGCCGATCACCCTCGACAGGTGCCGTGCTCGCCGCGCGGTCGGTCGGCTCGATGGCAGCCTCATCGCCTGCCTCTGCTGCATCCACGTCTTCCGTTGTCAGCGGGGCTTCGGCCAGCCCTTCCAGCATTTCAGGTGGGACCGCAATCCCCACAGGGCGCGGCCGGGTGCGCAGATCGATTTCCGGCTCCGGCACGGCCATGTCCACCATCTGCCGTGAGTCGTTCGGCCCCTCCACCAGCACGCTGATCGAGTTCGCCAGCACGTGGACCTGCTTGACCTTGCCGACGCCCTGCGGCGTCTCGACCATGCTGTTGATGCGCGGCATCTGCTTGCGCGCCTCGGTGTAGAAGTCGTTTTCGTAGGACAGGCAGCACAGCAGGCGGCCGCACAAGCCTGAGACCTCCGGCGCGTTGAGCGGCAGGTCTTGTGCCTTCGCCATCTTGATGGAGACGGGCGTGAACTCGCGCAGCCACGATGCGCAGCACAGCTCGCGGCCGCACTTGCCGAATCCGCCGATGAACTTGGCTTCGTCGCGCACGCCCACCTGGCGCATCTCCACGCGCGTGCGCAGGGCCTGTGATAGATCGTGCACGAGGTTGCGGAAGTCGACGCGCTGCTCCGAGGTGAAGTAGACGACTGCACTCGCGCCGTCGAAGCTGAACTCGACCTTGACGACCTTGATGTCCATGCGCAGGGCCGCGGCCCGCTGCTTGCAGATGTCGAGCGCCTCCGGCTCCCGGTGCAACATCTGATCGTTCTGGACCATGTCCCAGGCGGTCGCGCGGCGCACGACCGGCTTGAGCGTGCCGCTGATTTCGTCGGCGCCCACCGTGCGTGCGGGGAGGGCCACTTCGCCCAGCGTCCGCCCGCGCGAGGTCTCTACGACGACATATTCCCCGGCTGCCAGGTCTTCAACTCCGGCCGGGTCGAAGTAGTATATTTTAGTAACGGGCCTGAAGGCCACGCCCACAATGACAGGCATTGGGGTCACTCCTCGTAACTTGGGATTGTGCTCACACGACGGCTGGCTTCGGGAGACGCAGCAGCAAGACATCCAGCGCCAGGCGCAGGTTCACGTTGGCGCGGATGCGATGCAGCGTCTGCATGAGGTCTGCGAGCGCGAGCTGCACCTGCTCTGCGCCGAACAACTCGGCCTGCTGGAGCAATTGCGGCTTGCGGTCAAGGTTGAGCACCGTTTCGGGTATGCGTTGCTGGACGAGCAAAACATCGCGCCACCAGGTGGCCCACAGCCCCAGCACCGTCTCCACATCATCGGCCCGGCTCAGTTTTTCAGCATAGGCCAGCCGCGCAATCGCGTTGCCGGCGAGCAGGCCGAGCAGGTCATCGAGATGCCGGGTGCGCCGGTCCCACAGCCCGGGATCGGTGTGGGCCGCTACGGCCCAGCCCAGCCGCCCGGCGCTGAGCCGTGCGAGGAGCCGCGCGCGCTCTTCGTCCAGGCCCCAGCGCGTCTCCAGCGCGGCCTGAAGCTGGTCGAGCGGCATCGGCCGCAAGCCCACAATCTGGCAGCGCGAGAGAATCGTCGGCAGGACCTGGTCCCGCCGGTTGCTGGTCAGCAGCAGAACGACGTGCGGGGCCGGCTCTTCCAGGGTCTTGAGCAGCGCGTTGGCCGCGGGCGGCGTGGCGCGCTCGATCTCACGGATGATGAACACCTTGCGCCTGCCTTCCAGCGGCGCAATGGCTGCGTCCGCTTGCAGGCTGCGCACCTGGTCGATCTGGATGGTGTTTTTCTCGGCCTTGACCAGTTGGACATCCGGGTAGCGGCCCTCGGCCACGCGGCGGCAGGTCGGGCAGGCGCCGCACGGCGGGCCTGCCCCGCGCTCGCACACCAATGCCTGCGCGACCGCGCGCGCGACCGTCGTCTTGCCGACTGCGGCCGGGCCGGTGAACAGGTAGGCGTGACTGGGCCGCCCGCTGCGGATGGCCTGGCCGAGCAGGTCGAGCGCCCACTCGTGGCCGACGACGGGCCAGCTCACCATGCGGGCTTGTTCCTGAGGTGTTGCATGGCGGTTATTGTAACATACCTTACGTCGATGTCCAACGATTTAGACACCCCAATCAACTCAAATCTGGCAGCTCTCAGGCGTCGCCTTTCGCCTTAGACACCCTCATGTAAGTGATGTTGCCGCCGGTCTCTCGAGTGCGCACTATGAATCCTGAATCCATGCTTTCCACTGGCTTACGACGGTTAGAAGTTCTTCACTCACAGGCTCGGAGGTGGATAGTGTAAAGTCCTCAATCCTGAATAATTGAAGCTCGTTTTGTTCGCTGACGCTATTTCTCTTGCCAACGAAGTCACCCATGTATGCCCGACCCAGAGCGAAACGCTTCAACGTAGTCGTAATCGCTTCCAGGCTGCTATCAATGCCGATCCACTGGCGTTCGAGGTTGGAAGCCACCTCCAATGTAGTCCCCGAACCTGAAAAGCAGTCGAGCACAAGATCGCCAGGGTTCGATGAAGCCCGGACCAAACGAGTTATCAGTGCTGGGTTTTTTTCAGTCGGGTAGCCGGTGACCTTGATATTCTGATTATGCGCATCTCGGAACTCAAGCCAGATATCTTGAATAGGTATCCCGGAGCTATCTTCTAGGTATATTTTCCGGCGAGGATTTCCATTAGGAGACCAGTAGATTTCACCTCGCGCGTCCATTTCGTCAAGCACTCTTGGTGGAAACTGCCAATGCTTGCCTGGTGGCGGAGCCTTTCCACGCCAGGGCAGTCCCGTTTCACCATTGCGAACTCCCGGTGCGTGAATCGGCACTTTCTTGTATCGTCGGCCATCAGCATCAATGTACTCGTATTCCTTCCGTGACCTCTCTTCAGTCCACTTTTCCACGGGGCGATTCCAGATGTAGTTATCAGTCTTCGAGTAGAAGAGGATGTAGTCAGCGACATTGCCATATTGCTTGCGCGTGTAGTTCTTGGGGTTACACTTCTTCCGAGTAATCCAATTGCGAAAATTGTCCCTTCCAAACACTTCGTCCATGATAACTTTGACATAGAACGCCACTTTGTCATCTAGCTGCCCGTATATCGAGCCATCAGGAGCCAGTAGCTCGCGCAATAGGATCAAGCGTGCGCGCAGAAACTCCAGGTACGGTGCCCCGGCGCGCAGATCAGCATATGCCTCTTTTTGTGCCCGAGAATGAAACACACT
>DAOUGK010000462.1:0-1842 GCA_034429055.1 Anaerolineae bacterium
TATCCGCGGCAGACGCCGATGTCTACTACCCAGACTACTTCGGCATCAACCTTGTGTTCAACTTCTGCATGGAGACGGCTTATGGCGGGCGGCGGCGGCTGACGCTCGACGGACAGGAGCAAATCTACGGGGTGACCTGGCTCTGCATGGGCAAGCTCGGCTGGCAGTCTACGGTTGCGCACGAAATGGGCCATACGTTCTGGCTGGCCCACTCGTCCGATGGCTCAGAGGAGGAACACAGCAACCCGTGGGATGTGATGAGCGTGTGCCGTAATTCGCGGGTGAATCCCCGCTACGGACTGATCGCCCAGCACCCGATTGCCTATCAGAAGGACCAGCTCGGCTGGATCCCGGCGGAGCGCAAGTATGTGGCGGAGGCCGGCAGCACGGCCCACATCACGCTGGAGCGGCTGGCGCAGCCGCAGACCGATAACTATCTGATGGCGGTGATCCCGTTCGTGGATGGCAGCGACCGGTACTACACAGTCGAGGCGCGGCGCAAGGTGGGCTACGATCGCAACCTGCCGGCCGAAGGCGTGATCATCCACCGGATCGACCGGCACAGCTATCCCGCTGCGGTCCTGATGGCGCACACCCCGGTCGACGATGTGCTCACAGGGAGCGCGTGGCGCCCTGGCGATGTGTTCACGGATGCGGAGCAAGGGATCGCGGTGGAGGTGGAGCGCGCCACTGACACCGGCTACGTCGTGACGATCGCGACCGGCCTGCCGGGGCGATAGAACAGCTCTCTTGGTTTGTAGTAGGTGCAGGTGCGTCTCTTACCCTGTAACGGGCGCTCAAGCGCCCACTACGAACCTGCGGCGACGATCTTCGCGATGACCTCGTCCGCCGGTCGTGCAGAGCCGCGGGCCGTCGCGGCCGCCAGAGATTCCGCGTCCAGGCGAGGGGTCAGCTCAGTATTCAGCCGGCGGGCGATCTCGCGCGCTCTGTATGGCGTCCCGTGCCACGCCAGCAGGCAACCGTATGCCTCGGCCGCGCGCTCCGGCTCACCCAACAGCGCAGCCGCCTGGGCCCAGCACAACAGCACCCAGGCCTTCGTCTCGGCCCAGAGCCCCGACCGCGCGAGCGCGCGGAGACACAGCGCCTGCGCTCCCTCGTTGTCACCTCTGGCGAGTGCCACCCGCGCCCGCCCGTAGAGACTCCCGGCATGCCATCCCCCAGCGTAGGCTTCACCGAAGTAGTGCTCTGCTGCCGAGGGATTATCCAGCGCGAGTTCGACATGGCCCAACACGCACAGCGTGCCGCCGTAGCTCTCGCGTATGCCGACATCGCGCCAGGCCTCGATGCTGCGGAGGAGAGGGGTACGCGCACGCTTAGGCCGGCCCAGCGTCAACTCCGTCAGCCCCAGCAGATGCAGCGCCTGGCCGAGCAGCAGTTTGTCGTCAAACGCGCTCGCCGTGCTGGTCATCCAACGCACGGCGTCCTCAGCCTCGTCGAACGCGCCCGTATACAACAGCGCGATGACCTGGACGCGGGTGGCGTACGCGCGCAGCAGGTCGCAGCACGCCTGCTCGGATGCGGCGATGGCTTCGGCCATGAGTTTTAGGGCCGCGTCATATTCGCCCTGCGCGACCAGCCCGTAGCCGGCGCCCCAGGACGCCTCAATGTGCCACAGCCGGGAACCCTCAGGCGTATAGGGTGGGAGGCTGAGGCTGCCGGTCCGCAGCTCAGCGCAGAGTTGGAGAAAGATGCGGGTCGACTCAGCCACTTCGCCCAGGTCCTGCAGCAGCCAGGCGCGCATCCGCCGCTCGAAGTAGTCGGCCTCGGCCCAGCGCGCCGCACCCACCGCGCGACCTGCCAGCAGTTGCCTCGCTTCATCCA
>DAOUGK010000463.1:0-2747 GCA_034429055.1 Anaerolineae bacterium
TAGGCGATGAAAGCCAGCCCTCGATTCGGTGTGTTCATGGTCACGCTCCGACCCCGCGCAGGTTGAGTTCTTTGGCAAAGTGGCAGGCCGCCCAGTGGCCCGGCAGGTGTTCGAGCAGGGCCGGTTCGACCTGGCGGCAGACGTCACGCGCATACTGGCAGCGCGGATTGAAGATGCAGCCGGCCGGCGGATTGGCCGGGCTGGGCACTTCGCCCTGCAGGGGGATGCGCGCATATTTCAGGTCGGGGTCCGCCGGCGGCACGGCGGATACGAGCGCCTCCGTGTAAGGCATCAGCGGCTTGGCCAGCAACTCGGAGGTTTCCGCCAGTTCCACGATCTTCCCGACATACATGACGGCGATGCGATCCGATACGTGCTCCACGACTGACAGGTCGTGCGCGATGAAGACCAGCGTCAGCCCCAGCTCATCCTTCAAGCCCTGGAGCAGGTTGAGCACCTGCGCCTGGATGGATACATCCAGCGCCGACACCGGTTCGTCCGCGATAATCAGCCGCGGGCTGAGGGACAGGGTGCGCGCCAGGCCGATGCGCTGGCGCTGGCCTCCGGTGAACTCGTGCGGGTAGCGGTTCATGTAGTTCGGCTCCAGGCCGACCTCGCGCATGAGCTGCGCCACCCGGTCGTCGAGTTCCTTGCCGCGCGCGATGCCGTGGATGACGAGCGGCTCCCCGATGATATCCTTGACGGTCAGGCGGGGGTTGAGCGAGCTGAAGGGGTCCTGGAAGATCATGCGCATCTCGCGGCGCAGCGGCTTCATCTCTTTGAGCGAAATGGCGGCCACGTTGATGCGCTCGCCGTTTGCCCTGCGATACCACACTTCGCCGCCGGTCGGCTCGTACAGGCGCAGGATGGCGCGGCCGGTGGTTGTCTTGCCGCAGCCGCTTTCGCCCACGAGGCCCAGCACCTCCTGCTCCTGGACGGTGAAGCTGACGCCGTCCACCGCGCGCACGTGGCCGACCGTTCGCTGGAGCAGCCCGCGCGTGATCGGGAAGTACTGCTTGAGCTCTTTGACTTCGAGGATGGTTTTATCTTTGATGGGCATTCAGCTACCTCCCCACCCGTACCGTTTTTTCCGCCATCACGATATCGGGGTCGGTCCACCCCTTCTGCTGCATCATGTCCTGGTACGCCCGACGGAACACGAGCCGCGCGGTTACCTGTCCGCCGGACACGCCCGCGGGCAGGTCGAAGGTGTAGCGGCTGCGATCCGTCGCATAGGCCGCGAGCCGAGTGTCGGCCACGATGGTGACGGGCCGCCAGTAGGCCGCGGTCGGCTGCTCGCCGGTCCAGTCATCGCGCAGCACCTTCGCATAGGTGCGGCCGGGCTGACCCGCATAGTCGCCCGTCCACGCGGGCAACAGCGGCCCGCTGCGCAGGGACAACGGCCGGCCCGCCCCATCGTTGGCTGTGACGACGAGCATGACGTGGCGTAGCGGCGAGTCGGTCGGCACATGGTGGCCGGTCTTGTCGTTGGTCACGCTGACATCCACGATCACCCGGTTGCCGCGCAGGGTGGCCGTCGTGGTCATGGTCACGGCGTTGCGGAGCAGCGCCTCGTCCGCCGCGCCGGGCATCGTGTGCACGTTCAGCTCGCCGGGCCGCGGCTGGCCGCCCTGCTCCGGATAGACGAAGTACTCGTAATCCGCCGGCGGCATGTGGCAGTCCTGGCAGGTCTGGCCCGTCTCCGGGTCACTGTAGGGGCTGTCCAGCCATTCGCCGTAGGAGTTGTAGATGAGCGTGCCGCCGGCCACGTGGCCCACGCCGACAACTCCGCCGAACACGCCGTAGTGACACGGCGCGCAGAACGCGCTTTCGCTCTGCAGCGGCAGATAGGTGTCCTCGCCGTCCACGTCGTCGAACGGGCCAAAGAAGAGCTGATGCTCGTTCTCATGGGGCCGGTAGAGCCGGTAGCTCATGATGCCGGGCATGTCGGGCAGCGGCAGCCCCTCGTCGTTCAGAAAAACGTCGCCAATCTTGTGGCAGAATTCGCACGAGATGCCCTCGGCTGCGACGCCGGTCAGGTACATGGGCGAGGGCGCGGGCGGGACGACGCCGTTTGGCGACCGCTCGGCCGTAATGCTCGTATGGCAGCCCGACCAGCCGCAGTTCGTGTTGTTCGGGATTTTCGCTGCCAGCGGTGTGTGGCAGGCCGCGCAGTTGCCGTTGCGGTCGGGATAGTCCAGCCGGTAGCCCGGGCCGTAATACGGCTCGGCTGGATCGCGATCGACCGGCACGCCCAGGTCGAACTTCGTCCGTGTGCTCTGGTTGCCCTCGACATCGGCGCCCGTGTACAGGCTCAGGAAGCGGGGGTTGACCGCCGACTGGCTGTGCGCATCGGCCTCCCACTCGGGATTCTGCGTATGGCACTCACCGCACGCAGCCGAACCGGTGACGCCCTCGTAGGTGAACCAGTCGTATTCCGCGTTGTCGCCGATGAAGTGGCGCTTCAGCTCGATCTGAATGGCCTGTCCTGCGGTGATCTCCGCCGCGTCCGCCGCCAGTTTGACCGTGCCGATGTAGTAACCTTCGGCCCACGCGGTCACGGTGAGCGGCCCGGTTGCCTGCACGCCGGCCAGCCGGAACGTGCCGTCTGTCGCGCTCGTCGTCGCGTTGTCGGTCAGCGCGACGCGCACGGTTGCACCCGCCACCGGGCCCTTCTCGTCCGTCACCGTACCTGTCAGCGTGACCGGCCCATCCGCCACTACTGCCCCTGCCAGGAGCAGCAGGAC
>DAOUGK010000464.1:0-3621 GCA_034429055.1 Anaerolineae bacterium
GACGGCAATGTGCTGGGCAAGGTGCGCCGCCGCTTCCGAATGGATGGGCTGTGGCGCAAGATCGTCTCCGTCGCCTACAACCTGTTCGTCGTGGCACTCTGGCCCAGCCTGGGCTCGATCGATGTCAACGGCAGCCCGAAGATTCTGCCTACCTGCGTCATTCCCTTGATGGAACTGGAATCAAAGGACTGGTTCCTGGATCCGGAAATCATGATCAAGGCTCACACGATGGGCCTGCGCGTGCTGGAATTCAACGTTTTCGCCCGCTTGCGGGCCAATGGCACGTCGCATGTTCGCGCGTCGACGTGCTGGGAGTTCTTCCGCAACCTGCTCGTCTTCCGGTTTTCGAAGAAGATGGCGCGCTGGAAGCGCGAAGTCGCCCACAGCGCGACGCGGCTTGCGACGGAAGCGAGCTCCAATTGAAAGGCCCTCTCGCATGAGCTCACAAGCCAGCGCCAGTTCCGTGAATCCAGCCCACCACCTGCGCGACACCTGTCGGGGTTGCGGCAGCCGTGACCTCTCGTTGTTCCTGCCGCTCGGCACCATGCCGCTGGCAAACGCCTTCTTGCACGACGCGACAGAGTTCGCGGGCGAAGAGGCCTATCCGCTGGACGTCTACTTCTGCCATCGCTGCTCGCTCGTGCAGTTGTTGGATGTCATCGACCCGGAGGTATTGTTCAGGGATTATGTCTATGTAACCGGCACTTCGGATACGATGGCCGCGCACAACCGGCGGTATGCTGAAACAGTCGCCCGGTTGCTCGAACTCGGCCCGGCCGACCTCGTTGCGGAGGCGGGCAGCAACGATGGCAGCCTGCTCAAGTGCTTCCAGCGCGAGGGCGTGCGCACGCTCGGCATCGAGCCTGCCAGCAACATTGCCCGCCTGGCCCAAGCGAATGGGGTTGAGACGGTCAATCGCTTCTTCGATCGGGCGTGCGGCCGCGAGATGCGCGGTTCTTACGGCCCGGCTCGCGCGGTCATCGCCAATAACGTCCTCGCACACGTGGACGATACGCTCGGCTTCCTCCAGGGCTGCCGCGAGCTGGTGGCGGATGACGGGCTGGTCATCGTCGAGGCGCCTTACCTGCGCGAGCTGATTGACCGGCTTGAATACGATACCATCTATCACGAGCACCTGTGCTACTTCTCCGTCACTGCACTGGCGAGCCTGTATCAGCGGGCGGGCCTGCGCATCGTGCGGGTGGACGAAGTGGCCGTACACGGTGGCTCGCTGCGCGTCTATGCCGCGCCCGAAGAAGGGGCAGACCGCTATGACGCAGGCGAAGTGACAGCCTACCTGGCACACGAGGCACGCGAGGGGCTGAACGAGTTTGCCACGTTCACCCGCTTCGCCCGTGATGTCGAGCAGCACCGTCGCGCGCTGCGCGACCTGCTGGTTAACCTGACGCGTGCGGGGCGCACGCTGGCCGGTTATGGTGCACCCGCGAAAGGCAACACCCTGCTCAACTACTGCGCCATCGGGCCCGACCTGCTGCCGTACACGGTGGACAAGAACCCGCTGAAGGTTGGCTTGTTCACGCCGGGCATGCACATCCCGGTCTTGCCGGTCGCCGCGCTGGACGAGCGACAGCCGCACGACGTCCTCATCCTGGCCTGGAACTTCGCAGAGGAAATCATGCGCCAGCAGGCGGCGCACAGCCAGCGGGGCGGCCGTTTCATCATCCCGCTGCCAAAGCCGGAGGTGATCTGAAATGCGCACCGTGATTCTGGCCGGGGGGCGCGGCACGCGGCTGGCCGAGGAGACCACTGCGCGGCCCAAGCCGATGGTGGAAATCGGCGGCAAACCCATGCTCTGGCACATCATGAACATCTACGCCGCTTGCGGGCACAAGGATTTCATCATCGCCTGCGGCTATAAGGGCGAGATGATCAAAGAGTACTTCCACGATTACCACATGCGCCACAGCGATTACTTCGTAAATCTGCAAGATGGCTCGCGGCGGATGATTCAGACGGACGGCACGGACTGGCAGGTCGGCGTCATCGACACGGGCTACGCGACCATGACCGGCGGGCGCATCCTGCGCCTGCGGCCCTGGCTGACGGACACCTTCATGGTGACATACGGCGACGGGGTGGCCGATATCGACCTGGCCGCGCTGCTGGCCTTTCACCGGTCGCACGGTAAGCTCGCCACCGTCACGGCAGTCCGCCCGCCCGCACGCTTCGGCGCGCTCGAACTGGACGGCAACTGCGTCCAGCGGTTCTCCGAGAAGCCCCAAACCGGCGAAGGCTGGATCAACGGCGGCTTCTTCGTGTTTGAGCCTGCCATATTCGATTATCTCGACAACGACGAAACCATCCTGGAACGCGACACGCTGGAGCGGCTCTCGGTCGGCTGCCAGCTCATGGCCTTCCGCCACGAGGGCTTTTGGCAGCCGATGGACACCCTGCGCGACAAAGAATATCTCGAATCGCTGTGGAGCAGCGGCCAGGCTCCCTGGAGGCGGTGGTGAGCGGCTGGCAGCAGCGCAACGTCTTTGTCACCGGCGCGACCGGTCTGCTCGGCTCGTGGCTGGTCGAGCGCCTGCTGGCCGAAGGCGCCAATGTCACCTGCCTGGTCCGCGATTGGGTTCCCCGCAGCCGCCTGGTCAGCGAGGGCCTGCTCGATCGCACGAATGCCGTGCGCGGCGAGCTGGAGGACGATGCGCTGCTCGTGCGCGCGCTGAACGAATACGAGATCGACTCCGTGTTCCACCTGGGCGCGCAGACCATCGTCGGCACTTCGGCGCGCTCGCCCCTATCCACGTTCGAAGCGAACATCCGGGGCACGTGGAACCTGCTGGAAGCCTGCCGGGCAAACGCCCGGCTCATCCGGCGGATTGTGGTGGCGTCCAGCGACAAGGCTTACGGGGCACATGAACGCCTGCCCTACACCGAGGACATGCCGCTGCAGGGCCGCTTCCCCTACGATGTATCGAAGTCCTGCTCCGACCTGATTGCTCTGTCGTATTATCACACCTACGGCCTGCCGATTGCGATCACGCGCTGCGGCAACCTGTTCGGCGGCGGCGATCTAAACTTCAACCGCCTGATTCCCGGCACGATCCGCTCGGTGCTGCAGGGCGAGCCGCCGGTCATCCGCAGCGACGGACAGTTCGTGCGCGACTACTTCTACGTGCGCGACGCGGTGGAAGCATATCTCTACCTGGCGGAGCGGCTGCCGGATGATAGCTGCGTGGGCCAGGCGTTCAACTTCGCGACCGAAAAGCCACTGTCGGTCCTGGAAGTGGTTCAGTCCATCCTGCGGCTGCTCGACCGGAAGGAGTTGCAGCCGCGCATCCTGAACGAGGCCAGCCACGAGATCCGTGCGCAATACCTCGACTGTTCGAAGGCACAGCGCGTGTTGGGCTGGCAGCCCAGCTACGGGATCGAGGATGCACTGCGCGAGACGATCGAGTGGTATCGAAACGCGTTGGTGCAGCCGTGACGGACAGTGAGTCTCGGGCGCAAGGCAGTATGTCGCTCTCCGTCGTCGTGGTGCCGGTCGGCGGGCCACAGTTCGTTCGCCGCTGCCTGACGGCCCTCTGCCAGCAGATGCCTGGCGCCATTGAGGAGATCATAGTTCCACAGGCCGCTGACGACATAGACTACGCACGG
>DAOUGK010000465.1:0-10239 GCA_034429055.1 Anaerolineae bacterium
CGAGCAGCTTGTTGATATTGCGGAGCCCCACAAACTGGGGCGGCGCAATCATGTTCCACTTCTGGGTCGTCAGAAAGACCGAATAGAGCATCGGGCCGACCCAGAACAGGAGGACGCCGATCAGAAAGGGGCTGACAAACAGCAGCCCGAACAGGAATTCGCGGCGCTGCAAGTTGCTCCAGCGTTCCCGCGGGCGGGATAAGGGCATCGTGGTGGCAGCCACTGCAACCTCCTTGTCTCGACGCAACGGATCGGATCGGATAAACGGATGCGGGGTTGGCTGTGTTGCAGGATGAGCCGGCTATCCGTTCCGATCCGTTGCCAGGGGATGCGCGGGTGTTACGCGCGTTCGGCCCAGTACCGGTCGAGCGAGGCTTGCAGCTCGACGTTGGCTTCTTCCACGGCCTGCTGCGTCGGAACCTGGTTGCCCAGGAGCTTGTCCCACAGCACCTGCAGCGGGCCGCTGCCGTAGGCGTTGAATTCGCCGCCTTCACCCAGCACCATGGGGGTCGAGCCCTCGCGCATGCCGTCGGAGAAGGCCTTGGAATTCGTGAAGTTGTACTTCTTGGTCGCGATAGGCGCCCAGAGGCTGTCGATGTTGTCCGGATGGCCGGGCATCCGACCGCCGTTGGCGATGAAGGTCTGCCCCTCGGTGTCGAGAATGAACTTCAGGAGGGTCCAGGCTTCCTGCTTCTTGGTGGAGGCACTCGCCATGCAGTGGCCGTGCACATGGGCGAACGCGTTGTTCTTGCCGTTGCTGCCATACGGCGGATGGATGACGTCGTAGTTGATGCCGCCGGTCTCCTTCGCCAGGGTCGAGAGCTCGCCCCAGCAGCGCGGCATGAACCACGGGCCTTCCAGCACCATGGCGCAGCGTCCGGTGTCCACGCCGACGCCGCCGCCCTGGATGACCTCCGGGCTGGGCGACCATTCCTTGGCGATGGCGCCTTCGACGCAGAAGTCGAGCGCAGAGATGACATCGTCGTTGACCCAGCCGGCCTTCTTCGGCTCGATGATCTGGTCCCACTCGATGTAGCCGTTGCGGCGCATGAAGTGGATGACGCGGCCATAACCGCCGTTCCAGCCCGCGGCCTGCGCCCAGCCGTAGTACTTGATGCCTTCTTCCTCGAAGGAAAGCTGCTCGACCATGCTCTTGTAGTCGTCCCAGGTCCAGCCTTCCTTGGGATATGCCACGCCCTTCTTGTCGAAGACGTCCTTGTTGTAGTAGATGACCAGGGGGCCGGTGTCGGTGGCCGACATGTACTTCGCGCCCTTCCACTCGGTCATGAACTTGTACCCTTCGAGCGTGGGCCATTTGTCCTGGTAGGAGTCGGCATTGATGAACTCGTCCAGCGGCGCGATGACCTGGCTCTCCGCGTAGGGCAGCCACATCCAGCCCTGGTAGTAGAGCATGTCGGCGGAGTCGCCGCCTGCGAAGTTCGCCTGAATCTTCTCGTAGTAGCCGCCCGCATACTGCTCAATGGCGACTGCCGTCTTGGGATTGGCCTCGGTGAAAGCGGCGGTCAGCTTGGTGTAGACATCGGCATCCTGGACATCCGCCCAGACGGAAAGGCGGACTTGGACGGCATCCGCCGCGGCGGGGGCGGCTGCCGGTGCTTCGGCGGCGGGCTGTTCGGCTTCAGCCGGGGCAGCCGGCTGGGCCGGGGCTGCGGCCTGTGGGGCACAGGCCGCGAGAGTTGCGCCGGCGGCGGTCATCGCGCCTGCACGCAGGAAGTCACGTCGGGAGATCAGCTTCTTCACTTTCCTACCTCCTTGACTTTGGGAGAGGGTCTTATGGGGTCTGGCTGGACAGTTGCAAATGCGAGCTGGATATAATGCTGCTGCAAGAGCGCGAAGGTATCGTCTGCGAACCTCCTTCCCGGCGGGAGCCGTGCCGGTCTACGTTCTGAGGACTCTGTGCTATAATCGGCTGTAGAATTGGATACGTTTCAGGATAACCTGACAGCGCCTGGCTGTCCACTCTCTACTGCGACATAGATGCGACAAATGTACGCCAATTTGCGGCGTATCTGGTGAGAAAACGGCATGACCGACACTGCACAGCCGCCGGGAGACCTCCCGGACGCGTTCCTCGGGCAGGTCAAGGATGCGCTGGAACATCTGCACGACCTCGCCTATCTGCAACAACATCCGCTGATCCAGAGTCCGGCCCTCGCGACAGGAAATTCATCTGTCGCGGCCGCGCAGCGGCTGCGCGCGGCCATTGCTGACGCCATTGAGGCGCTCAATCCCGGCAAGGGCGCGTCCTTCCGCTATCCCCATGCGCGGGTGTACAACATGCTGACGCTCCATTATGTGGACCGGCTGACTATTCGCGAGGCCGCTAACGAGCTGGGCGTCTCCACGCGGCAGGCTGATCGCGACCTGCGGCAGGGCGAGCAGGGCGTGGCGGCCCTGCTGCGGGATCGCCTGGCGCGGCCCGCTCCTGCAGCACCGGATGTATCGCAGACCTCGTCGCTACAGGCCGAGATTGCCCTGCTGTCCGTGCGGATGCGGCCTACAGACCTGGCGGCATTGCTGCGCCGCTGCCAGGAGGCTGTCAAGCCGTTGGCCGCGGAGCGCGATCTGCGCATCGTCATCGAGTTGCCTGTAGAATCACTCGTTGTCTCGACGGATACATTGCTGGCCGAGCAGGTCCTGCTCACCGTCATCAGCCGCGCATTGAGCCAGGCCGAGCCGGGCGTGTTGCGCCTGACAGTTGAATCGACAGGTGAACGGGCAACGATCGCGGTGCATTTCTTCCTGGATCCGCGGGCGGCCAACACGCTTATTGTGGATGCTGTGGTCACCGAGCTCGCCGAGCAACTGCGCTGGGAGGTGACACAACGCGACGCGGAGGACGGCGCGCGGTATGTCGTCATTCAAGCGGCACTCTCCGGCCCGCTGGTATTGGTGATCGACGACAACGAGGGACTGGTCAGCCTGCTGCAACGTTACCTGACGGACCAGGCGTGCCGGGTAGTTGTCGCAACCACCGGCGCGGAAGGTCTCCGGCTGGCCCTGGAACTGCGCCCCGCCGCAGTCGTGCTCGACATCATGATGCCCGATATGCACGGCTGGGCAGTGTTGCAGGAGCTGCGCGCCCACCGCCAGACCGCCCAGGTTCCGGTTATCATCTGTTCGGTCATCAACAACCCGGACCTGGCGCGCGCGCTCGGCGCGGCGATGTTCCTGCCGAAGCCTGTGCGTCAGGACGACATCCTGGCCGCGCTTGCCCAGTTGGGGATTGTCTAGGCACAGGGATCGTGTTTGGAACACGAAGGCGTCAAGGCTGCGAAGAACACGAAGCGCGAAGGCCGCGAAAGGGAGTTCTTCATGCTTCGCGTTCTTCGTCGTCTTCGTGGCTTCGTGTTCCAAACACCACCGCGATTCAGTTTCGTACCCCCTCCGGCACTGCCCGCTCGTCATAATGCGGCTCCAGGACCGGAATCACCGCCTCCAGGCAGCGGAGCACCTCCGCCGGGCGCAACCCTTCCGGCCGGCGCACGGTCACCTCGCCCCGACGCAACGCCAGCGCATCCTCGGCCAGGCTCGTTGCGGTCAGCAGGACAACGGGGATGGGCGCGAGCTGCGGGGCGGCGCGCATCCGCGCGAGGATCTGAAAGCCATCCACATCGGGCATGATCAGATCGAGCAGGAGCAGGTCCGGCGGCGCAGCGTGCAGCTCGGCCAGCCCGCTTTCGCCGTCATATGCGCGGCGGATGCGATAGGTGCGGCCCATCTCCGCCGCGTGCGCAAGGAGCATCCGCTCCACCAGGCGACAAAAGCCCCGGTCGTCATCGACCACCAGGATATCCTGAACGCCGGGCAGCCGCTCGACCTGTTCGCTCAGCCGCTCCGCGGTGACCGGCTTGATCAGGCAGGCGGCGACGCGCAGGTCATTGGCTACCCAGGCCTGGCTCGGCAGCGAACATGCAATGACCGGCGTGGATGTAGGTAGCGCCGGCCCGTCGTCGAGGCGCTCGCCGGGCGGCAGGTTGACGATGACGGCCTGGGGATGGTGCAGCAGCACCTGCTCGGTCAGTCGCTCCGGTGGAGTGACCTGGACCGCGCGATAGCGCGTCAGGTGGCGGTCCACCAGCGCGGTGACAGCCGGGTCCGGATCGAGCACCAGGACAGGCGGCTGGAGGGGCGTTTTGTCGGTGTCTGTCAGGCCGGGGATGTGCAGGGTCTCGAGCATTTCGGCTTCGGCCAGTGGGAGACTGAAACCAAAGGTAGAGCCATAACCCTGCCGACTCTCGACCCAGATGCGTCCGCCGTGCGCCTCCACAAACCGCTTGCTGATGGCGAGGCCCAGTCCCGCGCCCCCCTGACGGCGGCTCAACGACCGGTCCACCTGGTAGAACTCGCTGAACAGATATGGCAGCTTGTCCGCGGGAATCCCCGGCCCTGTGTCGCTAACCTGCACCAGCACCCGGTTATCCGCCTCGTACGCGCTGACGCGCACTGTGCCTGTCTCGGTGAGCCGCGCGGCATTGGTGAGCAGGTTGAGCAGCACCTGGCGGATGCGGACGGCGTCCACCTCGGCGGTGGGCAGGTCACTGGCAATCGCCGTCTCCAGCTTGACAGGCCGGTCGTGAAACAGGTCGCGCGCCATCTCCACGGTGTCGGCCAGCAGCGGCGTCAGCGCAACGCGCGTCTTGTTGAGGGCGAACCCGGCAATCTCGAAGCGCGACAGGTCCAACACGTCGTCGATCAGGCCCAACAGATGTCGCGCGCTGCGATAAACCTGGTTGATGTCCTGCTTGAGCGTCGACGGCCACTGCACATCGCCGTAGACCTCGGGCGACAGGCTCATAATCTCGCTGAAGCCCAGGATCAAGTTGAGCGGCGTGCGCAGCTCGTGGCTGACGTTGGCCGCGAACTGCTCCTTCATCCCGCGCGCAGCCTCGGCCTGCAGCCGCGCGCTGATGAGCTCCCGTTGCGTGCGGCGGAGGATGATGTTGCTGTTGTCCAGCGCCTTGAGGGTACGCGCCAGCTCGCCCTGGTGATCGCGCGCCAGTTCCAGGTTTTCATCGGCCTGCTTCTGCATGGTCCAGGCCCAGGCCAGCGCCATATAGAGGGTATTGACGATCAGCCAGGCGAGCACCGCGGCCAGCGCCAGCGCAACGGTGAGGGCAGGCAGGGGATAGGGCCGGCCCATGCGCATGACCAGGGCCGCGGCGCTCGCGCCGATCAGGCCGGCGGTGACCAGCTCGCCGCCGGAGACGACCATGGCACTGACAAAGACCAGGACCAGTCCGCTGAACGGCAGCCAGATTTCGGGCCGGCGCCACATGACGCCCAGGAGGACGGCCAGCAGCCCCCAGATGAGTAGGTGGCGCGCGAGCCTGGGATGGTTGCGCATGAGCAGCCACACGCCGCCGCTGATGCCCAGCAGGCCGGAAAGCAGCGCGAACTGCGCCGGCTCCACGGCGCGCCGCCCGCCGCTCAGGGCGATGCCGAGCAGAATCGCGCCTAACAGGGGCAGGATGGCGACGCGGCTCGCCAGCCGGCCCCGTAATTCATCCAGATTCATCGCCCGGCCGCTCTCGGTCGTGCTCATCGCAGACTCCTCGAAACGTGACTTCTGTACCTGGCCCTATCGAACCAGTATAGCAGATTGTATCTGTGATGCCAGCGTATCGAGATTGGCCTGAGCTTGGTGTTCAGTCGGATGGGTTCACCATAGGAGGCTGAATGGAACGCAGATGACGCAGATTGAACGGATGAACGCTGTTTTTTCTTTTGCATGAAGAATCAACAGACCGGCGTATAGCATGACCATCAGCGTTTATCAGCATTCTATGCGCGTCTCCCTAACTGCCGCATGCCACCCACGATGACGAGCAAGAGGGAACCAACGAAGCACGCATACTTGATGATGCCTGCGGCGGAGGTGACCCAGGCCAGTGGGGAGCTTACGCCATTGTACGTCCACGCCAGCGTTGCGGCGGTAACATTTTCCAGCAGGTCCATCAGCCCGCCGAGCAGGGGGATGGCGAGCAGGCGTCGCGCGGGCTCGCGGTCGTGCCAGCGGACGATGAGCGCGGCGAAGAGCGCGGTGTAGACGAGCGGAAAGGCCACATCGAGCGTCAGTTGCGTCGCCGCATACAGCCGCCGACCGGACTCACCCAGCGCGGCCAGCACATCCCGCGCACCATCGGGTGTGTAGCCGACGCGCACATCCAGCGTCGGCACGCCGCCCAGCGCGCGGCTGCGCAGCTGGAACCCCAGGAACAGCAGGACGAATGCGGCCAGCAGCCCACCGATGACCGGCCAGGTTGCCAGTCGCGCGACGAACGCATAGATGCGGTCCAGCTGTGAGCGCGGGAATGATTGAGCCATCGAGGTTTACTCTCTTTCCAATGGGAGGCTGAATAGGACGCTGATGACGCTGATCTCTCTATTTTATATCTACAAAGACAAGCAGCGTTAATCATGACCATCAGCGTTTATCAGCGTTCTATTCACTTGCTACCCCATCGAACTGCACCAGCCACGTCGCGATCCACAGCCCGTTCGCCAACTGGGACCAGGCGTCGTCGGGACTCGTTCCGATGATGTCGAGTTCATCCCCCTTGACTGCCCACGCGATCACCCGATAGCCCATGCCCGGCCCGGCGCGCAGGTTGGCGTTGGCGGCGGCGCGGCCCAGGCGGGTGATCGGCGCGGTTGCAGTAGGGGTGAGCGTGATAACAATTCCTGGCACCGCTTCAGGTGGCCGCTCGGCTGTCGCCGTCGGCCAGACCGGCCGCGGCAGCTCCGGGGTGACTCGGCTGACCGAGGGAGGTCTCCGCGTCGCGGTCGGCAATGGCGGGATGTTGCGCGCGATGGGCACGGCGGGCGGGTTGCGCACCAGGGTCGCGGCGATCCAGCGCCCGTCTGCCAGTTGGAACCATGTGCGGGCGCTGTTGCGCGCGACGATGCGCAGGCTGGCCCCGGTCCGCACGGAGCCGCGCCGCGGGTATTTCAGTCCCGGCCCACCGTAGAGGTACGCGTCGCCGCGCGCCTGGGGCACGGGCGTCGCGATGGCCGGCAGATCTACAAGCGGAGGTCCGGCAGCTACCGGTCCGAATGTCATAAATAGTAGACCTAGAAAAACAACGGCAAGACTGCTAAGTGCGATCTTCATCAGTCCTCCCAAATCGCCTCCACGGTGGATTCTGCAGACGAGACCTTCGAGGTCTCGCAGACCTCGAAGGTCCTGACTGTGGGATTCGCTCTGGAAGCAGTTTAGTTCGACTAGGGTGTGGCTGTCGCAGTCGGGGCCGGCTCGAACTGCACCAATCGCGTCGCAATCCAGAGTCCATTCGCCAGCCGGCTCCATGTCCCGTAGCGATTGGTCTCCACCACTTCGAGCGGGTCGTCCTTGAGCGCCCACGCGACCACCCGGTAGCCCATCCCCGGCCCGGCGCGCAGGTTGGCGTTTTCAGCAGCCCGCCCCTGACGGACAATCAGAGGTGTTGCACTGGGCGATGGCGAAGGTCGAGGCGTGTGCATCCCGGCGCTAGGCTGCGAGCTAGGCGGCAGCTCCGGTGTAGTACGGTCTGGCAATGTCGGTGCGACACCCAACGGCAGTTCCGGCGTAACCCGAGAAGGCGATTTTGGCGGCGGCGGCTGCTGAACTGCCGTCTGCACCGGCGCCCAGCGCACCAGCCACGATGCAATATAGCAGCCGCTCGTCAGGCGGCACCAGCCGAAACTGCATGAGCTGATGTACAGCCGGGTCCCTCGGGTCACGCTGCCGACGATCCGGTAGTTGAGCCCGGGACCGGCGCGCAGATTGGCATTGACCGCCGCTACTGGCACCGTGGGTGCGGCAGCAGGTCGCAGTGCCGGTGCGAGCTGTGCCGCGAGCGGCGCTGCGGATGAGGCGGCCACCGATGCCGGTTGAGCCCATGCGATCAGGCAACAGAAGAGAATACCCATGATGCCGCACAATATGGCTTTCATGCTTCCTCCTCGAACCAACGCGGGCAGCTCATCCGCTCGCGTCCATCACCTCTTGCAGCCGGCGTTCGGCACGGGTGCGGATGTCCTCCACGTCGGCACGGGTGCGGAGATCCGGGGCATCGGTCAGGCGCAGAGTTTCTTCGAAGGCGTCCCGGGCCGGCGCGAGCTCTCCCCGCCACTGGTAGACGATCCCGCTCCCATAGTAGGCCTGGGCGGCCAGCACCCGCATCGGCTTTTCCTGCAACTGCCGGTAGCTCTCGATGACGGCGGCGAAGTGGGCCAGGGCTGCCTCAGCGAGGGCTGGATCGCTGTCGGGCAGTTGGAACCGGTAGGTGGCGATGTTGCCAAGGGAGACGTGCGCCTTCTCTGCGACGTGCGCGCCGTAAGGCTCATCTGCCAGCGCGAGCGCGGTCTCATAGTAGTAAGCAGCGGTTTCGAAGTCAAGGCGGCTGTAGTAGATATTGCCCTTGGCGATATACGCGCGGCCATACTCCGGGTTGATCTCCAGGGCCTGGTCAGCAAAGTGCTCGGCTTCCTCCGGATTGTTCATCGCGGCGGCCACCATGTATGCCAGCAGATACAGGGTCTCCTTGCCCTCGAACTCGCCGTACCTCTCGGCTGACGCCAACGCCTGGTCGATGGCGCGGTGTGCGAGGGGTAAGTTGTTCGCGGTGAAGTAGCTGAGCGCCTTCGTGAACTCCACCAGCACGATCATCCGCTGGCGCAGGCCGCTGGCCTCCACCGCACCAGGATCCTGCAACTCCTGGAGCTGGAACTCGCTGGGCACGCCGAGCTGGTGTTGCCCGGAAATCACGCTGACGTCGCTGTCCTGCTCAGGCGCAACCCAGATGCGCGGCCAGATGCGCACCTCATCCCCGATGCGCGTCACGCTTCCGTAGACAACCATGTCCGCGTGGACCTTGCCGGCCAGCCGCTCCGCCTCGCCCGCGTCGCTGACCACCGGCATCCGTGCATGGCCGACCTGCACATCTCCGAAGCGGCCGCTCCGATATTCGTCGGTGAGGGTGTTGAACAGCATTTCGCTGGCGACGGGCGCGGCGACGGGCCGCGCGGTGGGTGGGCTTTCGGCGAACTCGGCAATCGCGATGTTGAAGTCGCCGTCGAGCAGTGCGGGCTGGCGAACCTTCCAGGCGATCCCTGCGGTCGCGGCCAGCACGAGGATGAGTGCGACCAGCGTGACGACAAGCTGCTTGAGGTCCTTAAAAACATACAGGTAGCGCCGCACCGTCAGGTTGAGCATGCCCAGCTTCGCAATGTTGACGATCTGGTCGACATGCCCGCCCGTCACGACCGTCGCAAAACGGCCGTCGCCCGTGCCTTGCAGCGCGCTGGTGAGCTTGGCGGCCAGCGCATCGTCGCCGGGCAGCCGCTCCGCCAGGTACTGCGTCAGGGCCGCCTCGCCGGCCGCGGGGTCGTGCTCGAACGCCGAGATGCGCGCCGCGCCCTCCGCATCCCCGGCCAGGTGCTCGCGCAGTGCGGCGTAGAAACGCCCCGAGGCCGCGCGGCCGCGCCATGACTTGAATGCGCTCGCAATGCCGACGGCGGTCCTCTCCTCTGGCATGGAGGTGCTCCTGCGTTAGTCAGCGCCCTGGATGGTCAATGGCCCTTTCGCCTCGTTGATGTTGATGACCTGGCCGACCGAGCCGCCCTGCTGGACGTTGGTCTGGAACTGCGCGGCGGATTGATCTCCGGCGTCAGGTTCACCGGTAATCTCAGGGGGCTCCGGCTCGGAGAACAGGGTGAGAGACGCGGCCTCCGCGTCACGCGCGGTGAAGGTAGGGGTGTCGGCCTCTGGCAGGTCGAACCAGGCCAACTGCGCACACCCCAGCTTGTATGCTCGGCCCAACGCCTGACCCTCGGCCAGCGCCCGGTAGAAGGCGGCGTGGAAGGCGTTAGCTGCATCGGCGCCGGTACGCGGAGACAGGCCGACCACGCAGGCTGCGCTGCGGGCAAGCACCTCGACCTGGTCTGTCGCGGCACAGCCGTCGAGCATGACACAGCGCACGCCGTCGCCCAGCAGGTCGGCCAGCGCGGCCAGTGCGCGCGGGGGCGCGCGGCGGGCTGTGCCGGTTGGGTCTGCGGCGCCCGCGGGGGCGAACGTGATTTCGGCTGGAGCAGCGGGGTCCCCGGCGAAGTGGACGACCCGCGGACGATACTGGAGGAACAACTGCTGCACATCTGCCGGCCGCGGCGCGCGATGGACTTCGAGCGCAATCCGGTCTTGTGCAGCGGTCAGGGCCTCGCCAATGACCCGGCCCGCCT
>DAOUGK010000466.1:0-2912 GCA_034429055.1 Anaerolineae bacterium
GCGGCCTGCGTCCACCAGGATGATGTCCCCGATGCCGCGCTGGATGAGATGCTGATAATCTGCAACGCGCCACAGCCGTTCGCCGGTCGCGATGGGCGTCTGAATCGCGTCGCGCAGCCGCAGGTAGCCGTCCCAGTCCTCGTAAGGCAGCGGGTCCTCGATCCAGCGGATGCCGTGCTGCTCGAATCCACGCGTGACCCGGACGGCCTGCATGACCTCGTAGCGGACCTTGTAACCGATGTCCACCATGAAATCGACATCCGGGCCGATCGCTGCGCGGACCGCCGCGACGAAATCCAGGTCGCGGCGCATGTCCTGGCCGAGCCGCGCGTCGCCCTTCTTGCCGAAGCCGACCTTGAGTGCGGTGTAGCCTTCCGCGGCCATGCCGGCCAGTTCCGCGGCCATCGCATCGATCGTGGCCTTGTTCGGGTGGCTGCTGGCGCACGCGCGCACCCGATCCGTCACCTTGCCGCCGAGCAGCCGGTGGAGCGGCTGGCCGAGCGCCTTGCCCTTGAGGTCCCACAGCGCCATGTCCAGCGCGCTGAGCGCGAAGCAGGCGAGGCCGGTGTCGCCGTACCACCACATATGGTCGCGCTGCGCCAGCCACAGCGCCTCCACGTCCTCGACCTCGCGGCCGAGCACGACGGGCGCCAGCCCGCCGCGCACGATCTCCACCGCGGCCAGCGTCGGCTCCGGCCAGATGGTCACGGCCTCGCCCCAGCCGCACATCCCGCTTGCGCCCTCAACGCGGACGAGCAGCAGGTGGCGCGTGCTGTTGCAGTCGTTCGGCTCCGTATAGACGAGGGGAAACGCATCAACCCGGTTAATCCTCATACCTACTCCCGCCTGGCGTAATGAGAAATGAGAAATCAGTACAAGAGCCGTGCGCGGACTCTTCTTACTCGTTACTCATTCCTCGTTATGCATCCCTCAGACTTTTCCCTTGCTGTCAATCAGCGCGTTCAGCTTCTCGCGGTAGTACTTGAACTGCTCCCAGGTGACGCCGGGCGAGATCAGGTGATCGCCGAACGGGATGTAACCGCCCTTGTCCAGCAGCGCGGCCACCGGCTCCAGGAACTCGTCGATGCGTTTCGGGCCGAGCGCCATGTCGTATTTCGGGATGCCACCCATCATCTGAAAGTCGGGGTACAGCTCGCGCGCCTTGATCACGTCCATGCCCGCGCTGACCTCCATCGGGTAGACGCCCGTCACGCCGACGTCGATGAGCCACGGGATGACGGGCTCGCAGTTGCCGTCGGTGTCCACGAGGATGATGTTGACGCCCTTGCCCTTGAGGAAGTCGGTCACCCGGCGGTAGCACGGAGCCATGAAGCGGGTGAAGATCTTCTTGGAGATGAGCGGCCCCTTGGTGGAGGACATATCCTCCCAGATGTGGCAGCAGTCGGGCGTCACATCCTTGAGAAGCTCCTCCCAGATGGCGATCCACAGGTCGGTGAAGTGGTTGAGGACATCAGTCACCAGGTCGGGCGCGTCATAGTACTTGAGGAAGACGTTCTCGTAGCCCATCAGGTGCACGAGGGTGCCGAAGAAGCCGCACGGGTAGCCGCCGATAGCGAGCGGGTAGTCGCGCGTCTTGTATTCATCGACCCACTCGGGCCAGTTCGCGGGGAAGCGGTCGCGGATGCTGTCCAGCCGCAGCCGCGTCTCCTTCAGCGCCCGCCAGCTGTCCCAATCTTTGATGGGCCAGTCGAGCGCGGACGGGATGACCCCTTCCTCCTTCTGAAAGCGCCGCTTGACGCCGTCCACGTCCACGTAGTCGACGTACTGCTCGTCCTCGGCCAGCACCTGCGGCTCGAACATCGGGTAAAAGACCTGCTCGACCGGGACCTGTGCAGTGCTCTTGTCGAAGCCGAAGTAGTCCATCACGTCGAGGGCCAACGGGAAGCCCTGGCTCGGCCAGTACAGCCCGCCGCCCCAGGTGGCGATGCCCTTCGGCAGGGGAATGCGCTGCTCGCGCTCGCCGTAGTACTTTTCGAGGTAGGTGCGGTTCTTGCGCCAGGCGTGCGTCCAGGCGGGCGTATAGACCGAGGCATTGACGGTGGTCAGCCGCGTCGGGATGTTTGTCCCGAACTTCTCCGGCAGCCCCTCCGTATACCACTGGTTGATGTTCTCGCCCCAGAAGCCGAATTCCCACTTGAGGGTGCGCACGTCGGTGTTGAAGTTCATCACCTCGAGGAAACGTTCGCGACTGTTCATCTTGCTCTCCTTAAGGTCAGGACGGGAATAGAACGCTGATGACGCTGATAAAACTGATTTCCGCTGATTCTCTTTTGATTTCGATAAAGAAAAAATCAGCGGCAATCATGACCATCAGCGTCATCAGCGTTCCATTCATCCACCGATTTCCACGAATTCCAGCCCCAACAACCGCGCCAGCTTGCGGATGGTGTGGATGTGGTGGCCGACGCCAAGCGCGCAGTGGTGGGTCGGCCCCTGCTCCGACCAGCGGTTCATGAACTCCGCCGGGTCCAGGGCGAACTTGAGGCGCGAGTTGGTGTTGCCGATCTCCATGCGCGGGCCGGGGATGCACTCGCCCTCTGCGGCCAGCAGCTTGAGTCGTCCCTCGCCCGTCTGCGTCAGCGCGAGGATCGTGATGGGGCCATTGCGCACGTTGAACTCGACCGAGATGCCGAAGCCCCGCTTGCCGTGGTACAGCCCCAGCCCGCGCAGCACCGGCTTGCCCTCCGCAATCGCAACGTGGCCCGGCCCGTCGTGGCCCATGAGGATGATGTCCTCATTGAAGTCCATCGCGTAGTACTCGGTGTATGAGCCGCCTGCGCCGAGCCGGTCCATGATGAGCATCGCGATGCAGTTCTTCAGGTCGCCCTCGCCCGAGGCAGGCACTCCGCGCGCAGTCAGCAGCGAGTTGCCGACGATGACGCTGGCGCCGA
>DAOUGK010000467.1:0-3055 GCA_034429055.1 Anaerolineae bacterium
GGACGATGTACGGCTGCGCGCGTGCAATCCTGGCCCCGCAACCGTGACAGCCACCCCGACTGCCACGCGCACGGCGACGCCCGCAGGCGCGACAGCGACGCCGACCGCGACGCCCGTGCCCGGCGTGACCGTGACGCCAAGCAGCACGATCCCGCCCAGCCCCGGCTGCATCCAGTTGATACAGAACACTGGTTTCGAGACCGGCGTGTACCCCTGGCTGCCCGGCAAGAACGAGCTGCCCGCACAGATTGTGACCGCGCCCTATCCGGGCGGGGCTTACGCCGTGGGGTTGGGGGCTCTCGCAGATAATATCTACAGCTATTCATCGCTGCGCCAGTGGATCCCCGTCCCCGCCTCACACCCGCGCGTCATCGTGAGCTTCTGGGCCTACACGCGCGCGGAGTCGCTGTGGGGCGAGGACCGGCAGCAGTTCGTGGTACTCGGGGCGGGCGATGCGGTGCTGGCCGTGCCGTGGAAGGTGTTGGAGAACGAACAGGTCTGGCGCCAGCGCGTGTTCGATGTTTTCAACGTGGCCGGGCAGACCATCGGCATCTATTTCAATGTCATCAACGACGGCGCAGGCGGCCGCACCTCCATGTTCCTGGACGAGGTCTATGTCTGGGCCTGTACGCCCGGCCAGTATCCCGCCAGCCTGGCGAGCAGCGACCCGCCCGGCGCGGCCGCGGGGGGCGTGACCGCTATCGAGTTGCCGCCACCCGCTGCAGCCGTGCCGCCAGTCGACGGCGCAGGCGCGCTGAGTGCGGCGGCTGCGACTATCACGCTGACACCGATGAGCACGCGCGTGGCGCTCGACATGCCCGACCGCACGTTCGTGGGCCAGGTGGTTGCGACCAACACGCCCGCACCTGACCGCCAGGAAGAGAGTGAAGAGGACGGCAACTTCTTCTCTCGCATAACCCGTAACTGGCCGCAAGGCTGGTGGTGGGCTCTAATTGCAATCGCCATCGTCATGATCGCTATCGTGTTCATTTCGATACTTGAAAAATAGAACTCAAACAAGGAATGCCAGTGAAACTCACCGTCTATACCGATGAAGCGGGCTTCGACGCCCTGCGTTCCGAGTGGAACGCCCTTCTGCGGCGCAGCAGGTTCGACACGATTTTCCTGACCTGGGAGTGGCAGCGCACCTGGTGGCACCGGCTCGGCGTCCAGCGCGGCCCGCTCTATCTCCTGGCGGCACACGAAGGCGAGCGGCTGGTCGGGATCTTACCCTTGTATGATGCTGAAGAGGGAGGCGCGCGCGTCCTGCATGTCGTCGGCTGCACCGAAGTCTCGGACTATCTCGACCTCATCATCGAAGCGGGGCAGGAAGAGGGCGTCTATGCGGCGTTCCTCGATTGGCTGGCCGGGCCGGATGCCCCCCGCTGGGATGTGATTGACCTGTGCAATCAGCCCGGCGCTTCTCTGGCGCACACGCGCCTGGCAGAGATGGCGCGCGCCGCGGGTTACAGCGTGACCGTCCGGCAAGAGGATGTCTGCCCCATCATCACGCTGCCTGCCAACGACAGCACCGGAGAGAGCGGCGAGAGCGGCTGGGAGCAGTATCTTGGCACCCTGGACAAGAAGGAGCGGCACGAAATCCGCCGCAAGCTGCGCCGGATCGAGCGCGATGCGCCGGATGCGCAGGTGCGCTATGTGGGCGAGCCGGGCGCGCATCTGGCCGCGGACATGGAGACGTTCATCCGGCTGCACCGCAACAGCCGGTCGGATAAACATGCGTTTATGACGCCGGAGATGCAGGCCTACTTCCGCGCCATCGCAGAAGTGCTGGCCGAGTGCGGCTGGCTCCAGCTTTCGTTCCTCGAAATCGAGGGCGAGGCCGTCGCCACCTATTTTTGCTTCGACTATAACAATCAGATTCTCGTGTACAACTCCGGCTATGACCCGGCGGCGGTGCCGCAACTCAGCCCCGGCTGGGTCCTCCTGTCCCAGTTGATCCAACATGCCATTGCGCTCGGCCGCAGCCACTTCGACTTTCTGCAGGGCGACGAAGACTACAAGCACCGGTTCGGCGGGGTGGATACGCCCGTGTATACGACGCTGATCGAGCGCACGGCCGCATGAGGACGCCATGCGGGTGATTGCGGGCGCGGCCAAAGGTCGCACGCTGGCTTCCGTGCCGGGCGACAGCACGCGGCCCATCACCGACCGCGTCAAAGCCGCGCTGTTCAGCATCCTCCACTCGCTGGAGATGATCGAGGACCGGCGCTATCTCGACCTGTTCGGCGGGACCGGCGCGGTCGGCATCGAGGCGCTCAGCCGCGGCGCGGCCGCGGCGGTCTTCTGCGAGCGCGACCGGCTGGCGCTCAAGACGCTGCGGCGCAACCTCGAAACGACCGAACTGGCGGAGCAGGCGACCGTCGTGCCAGGGGATGCCTTCGCCTACCTGCAGCGGCCCGGCCTCGCGCCGTTCGATGTTATCTACATCGCACCGCCCCAGTATCAGGGCTTGTGGCTGCGCGCGCTGCAAATCGTCGATGCGCGGCCCGAACTGCTGACCGCGGAGGGCATCGTCATCGTGCAGGTCTTTCCGAAGGAATGGAGCCCCCCTGCGCTGAGCCATCTCACGCTGTTCGACCAGCGGCGGTATGGCAGCACCGAGCTGTTCTTCCTGGGGCCGGGCGCGCGGGAACGGTCCGCATCGCGGTCGCTACGCGACCGTCAGGATGCGGACTCCTCGAAGGATCAGGTTGAGGATGCGCTGGATGGAAGTCCCGCATAACCAGGCCGAACGGCACGCGACCCTCACCAAGTGGCAGTCCTGGCGGCTGGCGAGCCGGCCGCGCACGCTGCCCGCGGCCGTCGCGCCGGTGATCGTCGGCACGGCGCTGGCGGTCTACGCCGGCGCGTTCCGGCCGCTGGCCGCGCTGGCCGCGCTGCTGGCCGCGCTGCTCATCCAGATCGGCTCGAACTTCGCCAATGACCTGGGCGACTTCCAGCGCGGGGCCGACATCCGGGAGCGCGTGGGGCCGCTGCGCGTGACGAGCGCGGGGCTGCTCTCCCCGCGCGAGGTCAAGGCCGGAATGCTCGCTGT
>DAOUGK010000468.1:0-4713 GCA_034429055.1 Anaerolineae bacterium
AGTGGGAGGCCACGAACGGCTTGCGCGTCAGTTCTACGATCTGGTCGAAGGCCGTGTCCGATGCATGCGAGACATCCACCATCACACGCAGTTCCTCAGCCAGCAGGATGAGCTTCCGACCCTCGTCGGTCAGCCCACCGCCGCCGCCGAAAACCGTGCCGGAGAAGTGGTTGTCATCCCATGCCGGAATGACCAGCCGCACGCCCAGGTCACAGAACTCCCGCAAGTCCTCCGCGGCGGCCAGCGGGTCTGCGCCTTCCATGCCAATCACGGCTCCCACCCCCGGCGCGCCATCCGCGCATGCGCCGCGCAATTCGGCAGCGCTCCGAATCAGGTGCATCCGGCCCTGTGATTCCGCGACCCAACCGTGGATGGTGGCGATGGCCGCGCGCGCCAGCGCCCGCACGTCGCGCTCGCCGTGATAACGCTGCGACGCAAAGACCGCCAAGAGCTGAATGCAGTGGCCGCCTGCTTCCAGACGGGGCAGGTCAACATGAGAGCGCGTGCCCTCTGGCCGTGTATCGCCGTTGACAAAGTCGAACGGGCCGTCATAGCTGTGCATGACCGCATCACAGTGAGCATCGAAGAATCGCATGGGTGTACCTCTTATGCTGTCGTTCGGTCCCGCAGCGTCACGCCGGTGCCCGGTTCAGTGGGCACGTGGATGCCGCCCCGTTCATCATAGTGTAAACCCACGAAGGGATCATTGGCAATCAGCAGCGGGCCGTCCAGGTCAAGCCAGTCGGCCAGCCCGGCGAGATGCGCCATCGCGGTCACGCCGAGCGAAGTTTCCACCATGCAGCCGAGCATGACCTGCAAGCCGAGTGCCCGCGCGCGGCGCAGCATTGCCAGCCCCGGCCCCAACCCGCCCGCCTTCATCAGCTTGAGGTTGATGGCGCGGACGCCTGCCGCGGCCAGTGCCTCTACGTCCGCCAGGGTCTGGCACGACTCGTCCGCGACGACCGGGATGCTCGTACGGGATTGGACGTACCCCAGCCCCGCGATGTCGTCCTTTGCCACGGGCTGCTCGATGAGCTCGATGTCGAACTGGGCCAGCCGGTCGACCAGGGCTACCGCCTCGTCGCGCTGCCAGCCCGCGTTGGCGTCCAGCCGGAGCCGCGCATCAGGCCTCGCCGCGCGCACCGCGGCCAGCCGGGCAAAGTCGTCGTCCGAGCCGAGCTTGATCTTGAGCGCGACGAACCGGTTGGATTCTGCAGCGAGACGGGCCATCTCTGCGGGCTCGGCAATGGCGATGGTGAAGCAGGTTGCGAGGGGAGGCGGCGGCGGGACACCCAACAACTGCCAGAGCGGGAGCCCGGCTAACCGCGCCAGCCGGTCGTGCAGCGCGAGGTCCAGCGCGCAGCGCGCGGGCGCGGTCCCGTCACTGCCGACCCACACGGGAATGTCCTCGAACCGTTCCGGCAGTGGATCAGCGCGCGCAGCCATCTCTGCCCAATAGGATGTCATGGTCTCGTCCGAGACGCCGTAATAGGGCGGGATCGCGGCTTCCCCCCAGCTCTCCAATCCCGTATCGTCGGTCAGGCGCAGCCAGTAGACGCGCCGCGTATCGCTGACACCGTAGGAGAGGCGGAATGGATTGCGCAGTTGCAGGGTAAGCGGCTGCCAGTTCAGGCGCATGGGTGCTCCATCTGCGTGGTGCGTTGCTGGCCGGAGCGATGTCTCCGCCACAAACGGCTGCATTGTGGCCCAGAGAGGCCGCCCTGTCAAACTGCGCGTCGTTCGTGCTTCGCGTCCTCCGTCGCCTTCGCCCCTTCGTGTTCCAAAGAGTGCCCGTTCGTGGTACACTGCGGCCAATCAACCAGGGAGGCAGCATCATGGCGGAAACCGAAAACCAGCGTATCCTGGCCTATCTGCGCAGCCACCAGGATGAGATGGTCGCGCATCTGCAACAGCTTGCCGAGTTGGAGTCGCCCACCAGCGACAAGGCGGCCATCGATCGTCTGGGCGCGGTGCTGGCCGAGCAACTGCGGGCGACAGGGGCCGCAGTTGATGTTCAGGCACAGGCGAGCGCGGGCAACCATCTCCGCGCCCGGTGGGGTGCAGGCCAGGCGTCAAACGATGGCCTGCTGCTGCTGACGCACATGGACACGGTCTGGGACACCGGCACGATCGCGCAACGTCCAGTGCGCATCGAAGACGGCCGGCTCTACGGACCGGGCGCGTTCGATATGAAGGGCGGCATCGTCAACGCGCTCTGGGCGATCCGTAGCCTGCGGGAGTTGGGCCGGATGCCGGAACGCCGCATCACCCTGCTCGTCACCTCCGACGAGGAGACGGGCAGCCACACCTCGCGGCCGCTCATCGAGGAGGAGGCGAAACAGCATCGCGCGGTCTACGTGCTCGAACCGGCGCATCCCCCGCGCGGGTCGCTCAAGACCTGGCGCAAGGGGGTGGGCGATTTCGAGGTCATCGTGACGGGCAAGGCCGCCCATGCAGGCGCAGCGCACGACGAAGGCGTCAACGCCATCGAGGAGCTGGCCTACCAGATCATCAGCATCCAGGCGCTGACCGATTACGCGATCGGCACGACTGTCAACGTGGGCGTGGTCAGCGGTGGCACGCGCAGCAACGTGGTGCCCGCGCAGGCCCAGGCCCACGTGGATGTGCGGGTGATGAACGCGGCGGAAGCTGACCGCGTCTACACCTACATGCACCACCTGACCCCGCGGCTGACGGGCACGACCATCGAGGTACGCGGGGGCATGAACCGGCCCCCGATGGTGCGCACGCCGCAGACGATCGCGCTGTTCGCCATCGCGCAGGCGATCGGACTGGAAATCGGCTTGACCGTGGACGAGACAGGCACGGGCGGCGGCTCGGACGGCAACTTCACATCCGCTTTGGGCGTGCCGACGCTGGACGGGCTGGGCGTTGATGGCGACGGCAGCCATGCCGTGCACGAGCATGTCATCGTCGCCTCCCTGCCGGAGCGCGCCGCGCTGCTGGCAGGCCTGCTACGCGCGCGGCAGGCAGCGGTATGAAACGCCAGAAATAGCTCACGCATCTACATTTGACAGCAAGGGGTAGATATCATGGACGAATTGTTCAACCGGATGGACGCCCATATCACCGCACACATGGACGCCTGGATCGCGGAGCTGTCGGACCTGTGCGCGCTGCCCAGTGTGGCCGCGCAGGGCGAAGGCATGGCCGAGTGCGCGGCGTTCGTGGCCGACATGCTGCGGCGCCGCGGCTTCGAGGCCGAAATCATGCCGACCGGCGGTCATCCGGTCGTCTACGCAGAACGCGGCGGCCGCAGCGACAAGACCCTCATCTTCTATAATCACTACGACGTCCAGCCCGCGGAGCCGCTGGACCTTTGGACCTCCCCGGCCTTCCAGCCCACGGTGCGTGACGGCGCGCTGTATGCGCGCGGAGTCAGCGACGACAAGGGCCACCTGTTCAGCCGCATCGCTGCGCTGGATGCGCTGCTCGCGGCGACGGACGACCTGCCCTGCCGCGTGAAGTTCCTGGTCGAGGGCGAGGAGGAGATCGGCAGCATCCACCTGCCTGAATTCGTCGCCGCGCACAAGGACCGGCTTGCCTCCGACGCCTGCGTCTGGGAGTTCGGCGGCGTGGACGCGAACGATGTGCCGTACCAATACTGCGGGATGCGCGGCATCTGCTATGTCGAGTTGCGCGTCAAGACGGCCTCGCAGGATGCCCACTCAGGCATCGGCGGCTCCATCTTCCCGAATGCGGCCTGGCGGCTGACCTGGGCGCTGAACAGCCTCAAGGGGCCGGACGAGCGCATCCGCATCCCCGGTTTTTATGACAACGTGGTGCCCCCGACCCCGCGCGACCTGGAGCTGCTGGCAGCCGCACCGGATGCCGCGGACGACTACCTGCGGCGCTACCAGCTGCCGGGCTTCCTGCGTGGCATGACCGGCGGACTTGAGCTAAAAGTGGCGGAGGTGTTCGAGCCGACCTGCACCATCTGCGGACTGACCGCGGGCTACCAGGGGCCGGGGACCAAGACCGTGCTCCCCGCGGAGGCAAGCGCCAAGGTCGATTTCCGGCTGGTGCCGGACCAGACCCCCGAAGAGGTGCTGGTGAAGCTGCGCCGCCATCTGGACGCAGAGGGCTTCAGCGATGTCCACGTCACGCTGATGGGCGGCGAGGCGCCGGGCCGCGTGGACCCGGACGATCCCTTCATCCACCTGACGGTCGAGGCTGCACGCGGGGTCTTCGCCAACGACATGGTCGTCGTGCCCATGATCGGCGGGTCCGGCCCGAACCACGCCTTCATCGAGCATCTGCATGTACCCATTGCGACGGTCGGCTTCGGGCACCCCGGCGGTCGCGTCCATGCGCCGGACGAGAACATCCGGCTTGATCTGTTCGAGAAGGGCATCCGCCACACCGCACGTATCTTGGCGATGTTCGGAACACAGTAGGTATCTGTTCGAAAACCCGCTGGGGCCGATCTCCGACCGAGCCCCCGGCACGATGTGCTGTGGCGAAGCCACAGCCGAGACCGGCCGGAGCAGGTTCTTCGGATAGGCTCTAGGCGCAATTATGTCGAGCATAAGTTGATTTTTCGAAACACTTGTGCTAAAATAGGGCCTAATACAGCAGAAATCGGGGCAGTGTATCGTGGCATCACCCTATAACTTGCCGTTGACTGAGGCACAGAGCGCCGTGGCTGCGCTCCCGCTGGACCGTCGCGCCTTTCTGGAAGGACCCGCAGGA